>DATDML010000078.1:0-9115 GCA_036518815.1 Candidatus Dormiibacterota bacterium | reverse complement strand
GTCGACCGCGAAACCCAGGAGCGGCACCCGAAACCGAGCGCGCACTGGCTCGGCCGGGCCGCTCAGGCTTGAAATTGTGTGTGGCAGAACTCAATTTCGCGCCCGGGGCGCGAGATTGTGCACAAATTCAACTACCTACAGTTTTGGAGACTCGGTGATCTCGCGCAGGGTCGCGATGTCCGCCTTCGGCACTCGATCGGCGGTCAACAGGCCGTTGCGCTCCTGCTCCACGTCCGTCAGCTGCGTGTAGCCGAAACCCTCGACCGGCCCGTGCTGCGTCAGCGCCTCGACCATCTCGCGATACATGGCAATGAACTCCTCGACGTTCTCCACCTCCGACCAGCCGAAGCCGCCTGACCGCGCCAGCGCAATGCCGCCGAACTCGCTGACGATCAGTGGCTCGCCGCGGAACTCGTAACCCGGCAGGTAGAGAGGCTTCGGGTGCGCATCCGCGTCCAGCGCGGTGTGCAGGCGTCCATATCGCCGCTTCAGCGCGTGCGCCGGGTTGTAGTCGTGCAGCGTGCACAGGTCGGTATGCGTGTGCTCCCAGCCGTCGTTGGAGATGACAGGCCGCGTGCCGTCGAGGTCGTGGGTGAAGTGGTAGAGCCCTTCCAGGAATCGCGATGCGACTTCGGGCGCGACCGACTGCAGTCCGAAGCTCTCGTTGGCCGGCACCCACGCGACGATGCTCGGGTGGCCGCGGTCGCGCAGCACGGCCTGCTCCCACTCGTCGGCCAGGCGGCGCTCGGCCGCCGCCGAGTGCTGGTGGAAGCTCGGCATCTCCTCCCACACGAGAAAGCCGAGGCGGTCGGCCCACCACAGCCACCGCGGGTCCTCGATCTTCTGGTGCTTGCGCGCGCCGTTGAAGCCGAGTGACTTCGCGAGCTCGATGTCGCGCCGGAAATCGCCGTCGGTCGCGGCGGTCAGCAGCCCGCCCGGAAAGTAGCCCTGGTCGAGCACGAGCCGCTGAAAGTACGGCTCGCTGTTGAGCCAGAACTTGCCGCCGCGCGTCTCTATCTTGCGCAGGCCGAAATGGCTCGACACGTGATCGACCTCGCGGCCGGCGCGGTCATGCAGGACGACCTCGATCGAATAGAGGTTTGGATGCTCGGGTGACCACGCCGCAATCCGCGACAGCGGCACGCGGCATGAACCGTCGGTGCCCGACCAGTGGCCTACCTCTTCGCCCGCCAATGTGACCGTCACCGACTTGCGGCCGTCGCCTTCGCAGCGCACCGTGACGGCGCCCGCGTCGTAATCAGGCTCGATCTGCAACGAGGTGATTGCGCGCGCCGGCAGCGGCTCGAGCCACACCGTTTGCCAGATGCCGATCGTCGCCGTGTAGAAGATGGTCTCGGGCTTGGCGGTCCAGTACTGCTTGCCTCGCGGCACGGTGCGATCGCTCAGCGTGTCTTCGACCTGCACCACCAGCTCGTTGTCGGTCTCGCGCGCGACATTCGAAATGTCCGCCGTGAAAGGCGTGTGGCCGCCTTCGTGCGCGGCGACCTCTTCCCCGTTGACCCAAACCGTCGCGCGGTAGTCAACGGCGCCGAAATGCAGCAACAGCCGCTTGGCTGGAGGCGCGTCGAACCGCCGGCGGTACCAGACGACGTCGCCCGGTTCGGGTTCGGCGAGACCCGAAAGGGTCGACTGCGGGCAGAAAGGAACGGTGATGGTCCTGTCGAAAACGCGCGACTCGCCCGCGCCGAACTCCCACTGGCCGTTGAGGTTCACCCAGTCGCGCCGTCGCAGCATCGGGCGCGGGTATTCATTGCGCGCCACTAGCGGGACCTATCATGCGGGGGGATGCGACAGTCGCTCCAGAGGGCCACCGGCCTGGCGGGTGTCCTGCGTGGCGTCGTGGCCGACATGCAGTCGGCGGCGGCGGCTGACATCGTGTCCATCTTCCTGTACGAGGAGTCGACGCGACGCTATTACGCCCCTTTCGCAACGGGGCAGCCACAGGAGAGCCTGCTCGACTCGCTGGCCGACATGGCCGAGCAACTGGGCCGCTACTCCGACGACGCGAGCCACGGCAAGGTCCCGGACGACCTCGGCGTGCACAACTACGGTTCGACCGTCTGGCTGACGGTCACCCGCCGGCCGCTCATCGCGCGTGACGCGCCGTCGCAGATCGACAGCACTTTCATCCGGCGCTATCAGGTGCAGTCCACCATCGGGCTGCCCATCACGTCCGGCGACCACCTGCTGGGCCTCATCTACCTGAACTACCGTGACCGCCAGAAGGCGCCCGATGACGCGCGCATCGTTGAGCTGGAGCGCATGGCCGCGGCCGCGGGCGAGGCGATCGAAGCCGCGCTGGCCGCAGCCAGCCGATCAGCCCTCGACGGCCTCGGCCGCCTGACAGCAATGCTCACCGAGCCCGCCGGCGACAAACAGGCCGACATGAAGGAGCTGCGCCGCGTGCTGTCCATCGCGCTCGCCGACCTGCTGCTTGCCAGCGAGCTCGATGCGGCCGCGATCTATCAGTTCGCGCCCCACCGCACGAGCCTGGAGCTGGTGACCGCGCACGCGCCGGTCGCGGCGCCGGTGCGCATCGAGCGCGGCAACCACGACGATTGGGAGAAGGCGCTCAGCGCGTCGGTCGCGCAGGTGACCTCGCCTTCGGACCTCCACCCCGTCGCTGTGTCGGCGCTGGGGAGCAACAACGAGCCGCACGGTTACCTGGTCGTGCTCAGCCGCGACCGACTGGCGACTGTACGGCGCGCGCCGGCGACCGATGTGCTGCTGCGCGCCGGCGCGGAGCTCATCGGCGGCGCGCTCGCCAACCAGCGCCTGATCGACAGCCTCGAGCACGGCAACCGGCTGCTCGGCGCGCTGGGCAACATGACCACGGCCATGCTCCGGCCGGGGTCCGGCCGCAAAGAGGTCATAGAGGCGGTGGTCGGCCACCTCACCGACGCCTCGGTTCCGGAGTTCGATTTCAACTTCGCGACCGTCTATCTGATCGAGTCGCAGCCCGACGACACGTTCATCGTCAAGCTCGCCGCCGGCGCGGCCACGACGGCCGCCATCGAAGCGGCTGAAGCTGCCTCCGGCACCAAGGGCGTCAAGCGCGTGCCGCGCTGGGCGCTGGAGGAAGACCGCGTGCTCGCCGCCGACGACGTGCTCGTTTACGTGGCGCGCACGTGGCGCACTGCGTTGGTCGGGCCGCTCGAAGCGCGCGGCCAGTCGCAGCGCAGCGATGTGATCAGCGGTCCGGTGCTCGGTCCGGCGACGTGGGTGCAGGTGCCCGTGGTGCGCGCCCACGGCGGCGAGATCGCACGCGTGTCGGCGTGCCTCCTCGGTGAGCAGACCGAGGCCGAGCGCAGTGAAACCGCGCGGCCGCCCTTCACTCTGGCCGGCGAGGTATTCGAGAAGAGCGGCCACGCGGATCTCATCCGCATCTTCCTGCCGTTCGGATCTGACCCGCACCAGCGGGCGTCGGGCGTGCTGGAAGTCGGCTATCACCGCTCTTACGAGCGGCGGCCGGACTGGGGCCAGATCGAAGCGCTGCGCGCGGCCGCCGGTCAGGTGGCGTCAGCAGTCGAGACCGCGCGTCTATATGAAGAGGCGCGCCGCCACGCCGAGCAGCTCGAGCTCAGCGCGGACGTGAGCCGCGCCATCGCGTCTTCGATCGACCTCGATCAGACGCTGACGCTCGTCGCGCACAACCTGGCTCGACTTGTCGACGCATCTATGTGCCAGATCGCGCTCTACGAAGAGGACCACGAAGGCTGGTACGGCGCAGCGGCCTCCGACCACGAGGACATGTGGCGCCATCAGCGGGGCGAGCGCACGGAGCCGTCGTTCCTTTTCGACCTCCTCGAGCGACGCGAGCCCCTCGTCATCGAAGACGCGGCTGCCAGCGACCGCGTGCCGCACGCTTACGTCAAGACGTTCGGCGTCCGTTCGCTGCTGGCGCTGCCGCTGGTCGCGGACGACCGGCACATCGGCGCCGCCATCCTCGCCGAGCGCAACCGCGTCCACATGTACACGCCGGACGAGGTGCAGCGCGCGCAAGGGCTCGCACTTCAGGCCGCGGTGGCCATCAAGAACGCACGGCTGCACGCGCTCACCGAAGAAGAGAGGCACCTGCAGAAGGACTTCGTGCTCATCGGGTTCGGCCAGTGGGGCCAGAAGGCGTACGGACATCTGCTGACGCTCAAGCAGTTCTTCAACTTCCGCACGCACATCGTTGAGCACGAGGCGCCGGGCGCGCGCGAGCGACTTGCGGGCAAGGACCAGGAAGTCGCGCAGCACGGCGATGCTTTCTACTGGGACAGCGCGTCGTCGCCCGCGCACGAGCAGCTGGAGCGCGAGCTGGAGTCCAGCTCGTACGTCATCACGTACATCGCCACACCTGCGGCCACGCACCTGGCGACGCTGCGCCTGTACTACGACCTCAGCGATGTAGTCCTTATCGAGAAGCCGCTGGGCTCACCGCCAGAGGAGTACCGCGAGTTCCTCGACACCGCGCCGGGCGGGGTCGAAATCGTCGCCGCCGACCACTACTACTTCAAGCTCGAGGTGCGACTGCTCGCGATGCTGCTCGAAGAGGAGCGCACGCTGCGCACGTTCCTCGACAGCGTCGAAGAGATCCGCGTCGAGATCCTCGAGGAGCAGCCTCTTACCGGCGCGGCCGCCGACATCGGCGTCATCGCCGACCTGATCCCGCACGCATTCGCGATCATCTCGCTGCTTACGCCTATCGATCGCATCGAGCTCGACGGGTCGTCGCCTCTGATGCTCGGCAAGCACGAAGGATTCACCGGACAGCGCGAGAGCTACGCGCGCGTCAACGCGAGCTTCCCGTATCACGGTCGCGCGGTGAAGCTCGTCATCGACATCGGCAAGGGCGCGGAGAACGCGAAGTGGATCCGGCTCACCGGCGAGCGGCCGGCGGTCGGTCGCAGCCCGAGCTACAAGTTCGACTTCGGCCGCGGCGAGGCGATCGATGGGACGCAGGCGACGGTGCGCGCGGCGATCCGCCGCATCCGCGAGCCGGGCGTGCCTGACAACGCGCACCTGAACATGCTGCGGCACATCATCGAGAAGCGGCATCCCGCGGTAGGCATCCTCTCGATCCGCGAAGCGATCCGCGCCAACCAGCGGGTGCGCGAGCTCGAAGCTCTGGCTACAGAGCTGCTGGCGCGCAACGAATGGACCACATATCCATTGGGGACGCGCCCGGCGTTCGATTCAGCGCGGCAACCCGCCGCGCAGGCGACGCCGTCCTGAGCGACCGCAACTACCTCTACTCCAAGCGGGTGATCATCAAGGAGGATCGCCTCTTTGCCGTTTCCGCGCGCAACGGCACGATGGCGCAGGCCAGCGTCGACGGGCACGGTCTGTGGCTCGGCGACACACGCTTCCTCTCCGAGTACTACCTGCTGATCAACGGCAAGCGCACCGACCCAGAGCATCTCGACGCGCACGCGGGCGGTGTCACGTGGTACCTGCGCAGCGGGCCTTTTGCGATCACTCGCGAGCGCTACCTCGCGAGTGGCATGCACGAACGGATCACGATCACCAACGGCAACGGTCAGGCCGAGTCGGTGGACCTCGAGTTCGTTTTCGGCGCCGACTTCGCGGCCATGCTCGCGGTGCGCGGCATCGTCCGGCTGCCGCAGCAGCCGCCGGCCCAGCTGGACACGACGGACCGCGGGCTGCTGCTGCGGGACGGCGACGGGTCGCGCCGCCTGACGGAGATCGTGATCTCGCCACCCGGTCCAAAGCATTCCCTGCGGCTCGAGCCTGGCGAGAGCACCCGTCTCGAGGTGCATGTCCTACCGCGCACCGGCATCGAGATCGAAGAGTTCGACGCGGGGGCGGCGAAGATCCGCGAGATCTACGACCGGTGGGCAGAGCAGTGCGCGCATTTCGAAACCGACAACGCAGTCCTCAACGAGCTCATCGAGCAGAGCCGCGACGACATGCGCATGCTGTGCGATCGCTACCCGACCGGCATCTATCCGACGGGCGGGCTGCCGTGGTTCGCGGTGCCTTTCGGCCGCGACGCGCTTTTCACATCGATGTTCGCGCTGCCGCTGAACCCGCGCATCGCCAGCGGTGCTCTGAAGTTCCTCGCCGGCCACCAGGGCAAGGTCGACAACCCCGAGACGGAGGAGCAGCCGGGCAAGATCCTGCACGAGGTCCGCACCGGCGACGCCGTCGAGTCGGGCATCTGGCCGCACATCCTGTACGGCACCGTCGACGCCACCGCACTGTTCGTCGTCGCGTGCGTCGAGATGCACGACTGGACCGGTGACGACGCGCTGCTCGACGAGCTGCTGCCCGCGGTGGATCGCGCGCTGCAGTGGTGCGAGGAATGGGGCGACACCGATGGGGACGGCTGGATCGATTACCGCGGGGCCCGCGCGCGCAACCAGGGCTGGAAGGATTCCGACGACTCGACGACCCACACCGACGGACGGCTGGCGGACAACCCCGTCGGGCTTTGCGAGGTGCAAGGCTACTGGTACCGCGCGCTGCTCGGTATGTCGCGGCGGCGGCCGGAGCTGAAAGCCCGGGCCGAGGACGTGCGCCGGCGTTTCAACCGCGATTTCTGGATGCCGCGCGAGAAGTTCATAGCGCAGGCGCTGGACGCGCAGCACAAACAGGTGCAGGCGATCACCTCGAATCCAGGGCACGTGCTGTGGACGTCGATCCTGCCGCCCGCGCGAGCGCGCGCGGTGGCCGCTCGGTTGATGGAGGCCGACCTGTGGTCCGGCTGGGGCATCCGCACACTGAGCGATCTCGCGATCAACTACGACCCGTGCAGCTACCACAACGGCTCGGTGTGGCCGCACGACTGCACGCTCGCGGTGGCGGGCATGCGCATGGCCGGTCGTGATCGCGATGCCGAGCACCTCGCGCGTGCGTTGCTGGAAGCAGGCATGGCTTTTCCCGACCGCCGTCTCCCCGAGCTGTGGTGCGGCACCTCGCGCGTGCCGGGCGAGCTGCCTGACGACTACCGCAACAGCTGCAGCCCGCAGAACTGGGCGGCCGCGTCGGTGTTCTCGCTACTGTCGACCCTGCTCGGGCTGAACGCGGACTCGAAGCAGCGCCGCCTGCGCATCGACCCGATCGCGACGCCGCTGTTCACGCGCCTCGAGGTGACAGGGCTGCACTTCGCCGGCGAGCGCCTCGACTTCGCGGTAGAGGGCACCGAGGTGAAGCTGGGCCGCGTGCCGCGCGGAATCAAGGTGAGGACTCCCCGCTGATGGCGCGGCGCCGGCACCGTCGCCACCCGCGCGATCGCAGCATCGAGTCGGAGCTGAAGTTCAAGGTCGCCGGTCAGAAGGATCACACGCGGCTGCGCGCGGCGTTGAGGCGTTTGGGCTACAAGCTCGAGGGCACTTACGACGAGGACAACTACCGGTTCAACGGTCCGGGCAAGACGACGCGGCGCATGACGCTGCGGCTGCGCGTGCTCGACGGCGGCCCGCGCGGGGTGCTGACCGCGAAAGGCGCGGCCAAGTTCTTCAACGGCGTGAAGGTGCGCGAGGAGACCGAGGTCGATGTGTCCGACGCGCATGCGACGCTCGACATGTTCGCGCAGCTCGGATTCCAGGTTCTGGTGATCTACAAGAAGCATCGCGCGGTGTTCGTGCTCGACGGGGTGAACGTCACGCTGGACCGGCTGGACTTCGGCCACTTCGTCGAAGTCGAAGGGCCGCTGGAAAAGATCCCTGGTGTCGCGGCGACGCTGGGCCTCGACCCGGCCAAGGCGCTTAAGGACAGCTACTCGATCATGGCGCGCAAGTTCGTGGCTGGTCAGAGGAAAACCAGCTCGTAGCTCTCGGCGTCGAACTGACCCAGGCCGCCCTCAGGCCGCCAGTCGAGCGGACCGATGTGTACGAACCCGAGCTTTTCGGCGACGCGCCGGCTGGCTTTGTTCTCGCGGCCTGCCCAGAGGGTGAATCGGGTGGCGCCGAGAGATGTCCGGCCCCAATCCAGCAGCGCTTGGGACGCCTCTGTGGCCAGGCCACGCCCGGCGCGATCGCTTCGTATCCAGTAGTGCAGCTCGAAGCTCCCGTCCTCGTTGCGGTTGAGGCCGGCGACACCGATCAGATCGCCGCTCTCGCGCTCCACGATCACGACGCTGTTCTCGCCCTCGGCGGTCATCTCGCGAACGCCTTCGATAGTCGGAGCTTTGGCCCACGGCATCCACGGCAGCAGTTCCGGCCGCGACGCGACGGTGGCCGCCAAGATGCCCTCAGCGTGACGCTGCTCGATCGGCTCGAGGATCAGCCGCTCCGTTTTGATCAGGTCTTCGCGGGTCCCACCCACACGGTCTGGATGTTCGTGAACTCGCGGATGCCGAACTCCGAAAGCTCCCGCCCGTAGCCGGAGCGTTTCACACCGCCAAAAGGCAGGCGCGCGTCGCTGGCCACCATGCCGTTGACAAAAACCAGGCCGGCCTCGACTCGCTCCGCGAACTTCTCGGCGCGCTTGACGTCGGCGGTCCACACCGCCGACCCGAGCCCGAACTCCGAATCGTTGGCCACGGCGAGCGCCTCTTCCTCGTCCTTGACGCGGATCACCGCGGCGACGGGTCCGAACGTCTCCTCTCGGAACACCGGCATCTTCGCGGTCACGCCGCTCAGCACCGTCGGTTGAAAGTAGTTGCCGTCGCCGGAGAGACGCTTCCCGCCGACGAGCACCTTCGCTCCCATCGCGACCGACTCGTTGACCTGGCGCTCCAGCGCGTCGACAAGGTCCGGCCGCGCGAGTGGGCCGACCTGGTTGCCGCGATCCATGGGATCGCCGACCTTCAACGCGCCGACCGCACTGGCGAATTTCTGCGCGAACTCGTCAGCCACGTCGTCGACGACGATGAATCGCTTTGCCGCGATGCAGCTCTGGCCGTTGTTCTGATTGCGCGCGCGGCACGCGACGGTCGCTGCCGCGTCGAGGTCGGCGTCGGCCAGGACTATGAACGGGTCCGACCCGCCGAGCTCGAGCACGGTCTTCTTGAGCGCCTTTCCCGCCGTCTCCGCGACGAGCATGCCGGCCTGTTCAGATCCGGTGAGCGTCACCGCGGCGATCCGGCGGTCCGAGATCAGCCGCTCGACCGCGGCGGAGCCGATGAGCAGCGTCTGGAACACGC
>DATDML010000077.1:0-68761 GCA_036518815.1 Candidatus Dormiibacterota bacterium | reverse complement strand
CAGCGTCTCGCACACCGGGCAGAGGATGTCCGTGGCCGTCACCGCAGGCTGGTCCTCGGCCGCCTCCAATTCCATCTCCTCAGGCACCAAGCCCAGGTCGAACGCCGGCGCGCCGCAGTTGAGGCAGCTGTAGCCCGGCTGCGCGACGCGGTGATCCTGGTACTCACCGTCCGCATCCAAGTCGACCTCTGCGAACAGTGCGCGAAAAAGCCCGCCGCCGCACCGCCGCGAACACGCCAGCCGCATCCTGTGCAGCTTACGCAGCCGCCGCAGCCGTCACGCTATCCGCCGCCGCAGCGTCGCCGCGCCAGCCACAACGAACGCGATGACAAAACCGGCCACGACCGCGATGTCGATCTGCAGCGACATCCACGACAAATCAGCTCCTTTGATCATCACGGCACGCAACGCGTCGACCGCATAAGTCAGCGGCAGCACGTCGGACAGGTATTGCAAGGCCGGGGGCTCGCCGGCGACGGGGAAGAGGATGCCCGAAAGCAGCATCTGGGGAACGATCACCAGCGGGATGAACTGGACGGCCTGAAACTCGGTGCGCGCAAACATGCTCAGGAAGATTCCGAGATTCACAGCGGTCAACGCCATCAGCGCCTCGATGCCGAATATCAGCAACACGTTCCCCGAGTTGTGCACCTTGAGGATCGCCAGACAGAAGACGAGCACCTCGACCGACTGCACCAATGCGACCACCGTGAATCCGATCATGTAGCCGAGCACTATCTCTCCGCGCCGCAACGGGCTCGCCATCAATCGCTCGAGCGTGCCCTGCGAGCGCTCATTCAGAAACGAAACGATCGTCACGACGAAGACGAGGAAAAAAACGATCAGGCCGATGGCGGCCGCACCGAAGTAGTCGAGCGTGTCGAGGCTCGGGCCGCCGTAGAGATAGGTGATTACCGGCTGCACCTTCACTCCGCCACCGGGTCGTGCCGACTGCAAAGACACGAGCGCCTGCTGTAGCGCCTGCACCGCTTCCGCAGCGGCATTGGGCTGTGATCCCTCGACGTGCACGTCTGGAGCGATCACACCGGACTGGGCACGCTGGCTGAAGTCCGGCGGGAAGACGATGTACGCGACTATCGAGCCGTCTTTCAGCTTCGCGTCCCCATCCGCTGCGGCGACGGTGACGGCCTCGATCTTGCTCGAGCCTTGCAACGCGGTCACCACCACCGAGCCCAGGGGCCCGCTGTCCTGGTTCACGATCCCGACTGCCGGCGTCGACGAGTTGCGCAGCATGTAGCCCAGCAATCCGAGGATGACCAGCGGCGCGACGAACAGGAGGGCCAGCGTGCGCCTGTCGCGGCGAAAGCCTTCCAGCAGCCTGCGCGCGATCGCGGCGATGCGGCGGCCGCTCACGATTCCTTCTCCCCGGCCAGGCGCAGGAAGGCTTCTTCGAGGCTCTGCGTGCCTGCCTGGTCGCGGACCTCCGCCGGGCTGCCCTCCGCCAGCAGCCGCCCGAACTGGATCAGCCCCAGCCGCTGGCAACGCTCTGCCTCGTCCATGACGTGGCTGGAGACCACGATCGTCGTGCCGTCCGCGGCCATGCGCCGGAAGCGCTCCCAGAACTGGACGCGCAGCTGCGGATCGACGCCGACTGTCGGCTCGTCCAGCAGCAGGAGCTGGGGTCGATGGACCAGGGCACACGCCAGCGAGCAGCGCTGCCGCATACCGCCACTCAGGGTCGAAACCACTGAGCCGCGGCGTGAGTAGAGGTCTACGAATTCGAGTGCTTCCTTGACTCCGCCATGTACGCCATTGATGGCGGCGAAGAACTCGACGTTCTCTTCGACCGAGAGGCCGGGATAAAGGGCCGCCTGCTGGGTCATGTAGCCCACGCCGCGCAGGACGTCCAGGTTGGGCAGCTTGCGGCCGAGAACGGTGACGGTCCCGGAATCCGGCGCGATCAGGCCGACGATCGATCGGATCAGCGTGGTCTTGCCGGCCCCGTTCGGCCCGAGCAGCCCGTAGATCTCACCCCGCCTCACGCGCAGCGAGACACCGTCCAGCGCCTTGATGTCGCCGAAGCGCTTGCTCACGGCGGCCACGTCCACGGCTACCGCTTCATTCATCGGCCCGAAGTATCGGCGTTAACAGGGTGGGTTCTCAATTTGCCTGGGCGCGCCTAGCTTGGCCTCATGCGAATGCTGACCACCCCGCCGCCACTCCGTTTCGCTGAGGCGGAAGAAACACTCCTTGCAGGCGACGGGGTGTTGCGTTCGGCGCTCGCCGGCGAGGGCGCGGAACGCCTCTTCGAGGTGTTCATGGGTCCGGCCCTGACCACCCTGCGACTGCAGGTCGCGCGGCTGACCGCGCGGGGCGTGCGCATCGAGGAGCGCGATATCGAACGCTGGCTGGTGCATTTCGACCCCGCCACATCGGAGGCTGTCTTGGCAGTCGCGGCGGAGCACCGTCTGGCCACGAATGAGACCGGCGATCAACCCTGGGCCGCCACGGAGCGTCAGTGGTGGACAAGGTTGGCGTTCGCCGGTGGGGCATGGTGGATCACCGAACAGAAGATTCTGCCGCCCGACAAGTGGTATCGGGCGTGACCCGCATCTGCGCGGTGGTTCTCGCTGTTGCGCTCGCGGCCTGGCCGCAGGCGGCGCGCGCGGCGACGTACGGCGATCCGCCCGGCTGGTGCACGCGGTTTTCCGACATGTGGTCGGCGACGGTGGTCACGAACGATCCCCTCGTGGGCACCAACCCAGAGCGGAACACCTTCTACGGCTTCCATCCGAATCCCGGCTACGACGATTGGTATGGCTACTTCTACGGTGACTTCCGCGGCCGCCCGGGCGATGCGTCGGGCTGGGTCAAGCTGCTCCACGAGCGCTATCCCGACCACTACTCCTGGAACTTCGCAAGCAACGGCTGGGCCGTCCATGGTCATGCCAAGCAGTACATCGCGTACTACAACTGGACTTTCGGCGGCCAGTGCGGACTCGGTTGGTACGGCAGTCCCCGGCCGGCCCCATACATGGCCGATCAGTACGGTTGGCCCATCGTCGACATCTACGTCGACTCCGTGCCGCCGTTCGACCCGGCGCCACGCCTCCTCGCGGCAACTCCAACATCCGTGGCATTCACATGGGACCCGGTCGCGGATCGCGGAGACGGAGCGGGCCAGGATTTCTTCGAGGCCGGTTTCGACCACTACACCTCGTGGATCACGACCAGCCCCGCGACACGGCTGCAGCTCGCCTCGACCACGAGGCCGAGGACCGTCACGCAGACGCTGGAGCCCGGTGAGACCGCATGCCTGCATGTCCAGGCCTTCGACCGCGTGCAGAACACAAGCGCCGAGCAGTCGGTGTGCGGACGTGCGCTCGCGAATCCGCCGATGCCCGCCTGGAACATGTCGACGACGGTTATGGCGGCGCCATCACAGCGCGGGCTGGCGGGCCTCGACACGTGGTTGTGGCTGTCACCTGCCCCTCAGCCTCTGGTCGCGTCGGAAACGTACGCGGGCCTGCAATATGAGATAACCGCCAGGCCGATCAGCGCCGGCTGGGATTTCGGCGACGGCATTGCGGCGGATTACTCCGACCGCGCCGGCTTCGGCGTCGCGTATCCGGATCGCTCGAGTGTTACGCACGTGTTCGAGGCCGACAATCGCGCCGGCTACGCCGTCAAAGCCACAGTTCTCTATGAAGTCACGTATCGGGCAGTGATCGGCGGTGACTGGGTCGGGCCCTATCCGATGGGCGACGTGACGTTGACGCTGTCACCAATGATCTATCCGGTCGTGCAGGCACAACCGGAGCTGGTGTCGCTCATGTGAAAGACCATCCCGACCAGCGCTCCACGTGGATGGCGACGACCGGCCCACCTGGGACGGCCTCGCGGTACTGCGCATATCGCTCGACCAGCATCTCGATAGCGCGTGACGCTTCGGCATCCTTCTCCAGCACGCGGGCCGTGCCGTCCGCGCGCGCCCACCAGAGCGCGCGCCAATCCTCCGAGTAGTGATCCACCAGCACCGCGACCCGTGGATTGCGCTTGATGTTGCGCAAACGCTGCAGGTCGCTGGTTCGTTTGGGCTTTTGGTCAACCGCGAAATAGATGGTGTCGCTGGCGATTGCGAACGTGATCGGCACTATGTGCGGTCGCCCCGATTCGTCGACAGTCCCGAGATGAGCGACCCGACTCGTCGCGAAACGTTCGCGCGCTGCCGCCTGGTCCATGCGGCAAGTCTGCTGCTATATCGTTGACCCGTGCAGCGGCTGCGGACCTACACCGTTGAAGAGGCGAACCATGAGCTGCCGCGTGTGCGGCGCATCGTGGCCCAGATCGCTGAGCTGTCCGCTTTGCTGCCGGAGCTCGAGGACCAGGCTCGGATCGCGGAGTACGAGCTCAAGCGAGAACGCTCGGGCAACGAGGGCAAAGGCCGTCACCAACAGGCGCGCGACGCGGTCAGCGGAGCCGAGCTCGAGCTGCTGAAAGCCGTGGCCCAGCTGAACGGAATGGGCATCCAGCTCAAAGGTCCGCTGGAGGGCTTGATCGACTTCCCGTCCTACCGTGACGGCGAGCTTGTCGAGCTGTGCTGGAAGCTCGGCGAGGATCGCGTCGAGCATTGGCATCACGTCGGCGAGGGCTACGCCGGCCGAAAAAAGCTCTAGCCGGGAACCTTTTTGTCTTCGGCGGGCATCGCACCCCGCACCGCCAGATAGACCGACTTCGCAACACCCGCGGCGTCCAGGCCGTGCTCGCGAAGGATGTCCGCAGCCTTGCCATGAGGCAGGAACTGATCGGGCAGCGCGATCGTACGAACGCGACCGGCGAGCCCATGCGGAGCCAGCGCCTCGAGCACAGCGCCGCCGAAGCCGCCCGCGCCCACGTTGTCTTCGACGGTGACCACGACGTCGACGGCTCGCGCCCATTCGATCATGCGCGGATCGACTGGCTTGATCCAGCGCGCATTGACCACGCCGCACGAGAGGTCCATGCCTTCCAGGCGGTCGGCGGCTTCCTTTGCGACCTCGACCATGCGACCGGTCGCGAAGATCACGGCGTCAGAGCCTTTGCGCACCTCTTCCCAGCGACCGACTGGAAGCGGCTCCGCGGGCAGGTCCGGCGTTGAGGGCACAGGACCGCGCGGATACCGGATCGCGATCGGCCCGTCCGTGGCCAGCGCGGTCTCGAGGAGAGCGCAGAGCTCGGTCGCGTCAGCGGGCGCGGCGACCTTGAGGTTGGGAATCATTCGCAGATAAGACAGGTCGAAGACGCCGTGATGCGACGAGCCATCGGGGCCGGTGACGCCCGCGCGATCGATGATGAACACGACCGGCAGCTTGTGCAGCGCGACGTCCATGATCGTCTGGTCGAAAGCGCGCGCCAGAAACGTGGAGTAGATGCAGACGACCGGGCGCATGCCGGCAAGGGCGAGACCAGCGGCAAACGTGACGGCGTGCTGCTCGCAGATGCCGACGTCGAAGAACCGGTCCGGGAATTCTTTGGCGAAGTTGAGCAACCCGGTTGACGAGGCCATCGCGGCCGTGATCGCGCACACGTCAGGATGTGTGGTCGCTGCAGCCATCAAGGCCTCGCCAAAAACGTCCGTGTAGCTCAGCTCGGTGCGCAGCGGTCGCCCGGTGAGCGGATCGAACGCGCTGACGCCATGCAGCTTGTCGATCTCGTCTTCGACAGCGGGTCCGTAGCCATGTCCTTTCTCGGTGACCACGTGCACGACCACCGGCTCGCGCAGGCGCGATGCGCGGCGCAGCACTTCCTCGAGGGCCGCTTCGTCGTGGCCGTCGACCAGGCCGGCGTATTTGATGCCCAGCGTTTCGAAAACAGTGGATGGCTGGAGCAGTTGCTTCAAGCCTTCCTTCACGCGATAGGCTGCCTGGTCTGCGGTCGAACCGACGAGCGGCAGATCGCGCAGCAGACGGGAGATGTCGTCCTTGATGCTCTCGTACCGATGGTCGACTCGCAGCTGCGAAAGATGTCGCGCGAGTCCCCCGACGGTGGGCGCGTATGAACGCCCGTTGTCGTTGATGACGATGATGAGATTCGGTGGCATGAGGTGGGCGATCTGGTTGAGCGCCTCATACGCCATGCCGCCGGTGAGCGCGCCGTCGCCGATGATCGCGATGACGTAGCCAGGCTGGCGCTTGCGCAGCTTGGCCTCGGCCAGGCCCAGGGCGTAGCTGAGAGATGTCGACGCGTGGCTGTTCTCGATCACATCGTGCTCGGACTCGCTCCGCGACGGGTAGCCGGAGAGGCCGCCTTCCTGGCGCAGCGTTGAGAAGGCGCCGGTCCGACCGGTGATCATCTTGTGCACGTAGGCCTGATGGCCCGTGTCCCAGACGATCGTGTCAGTCGGCGAGTCGAAGACGCGGTGCAGCGCGAAGGTCAGCTCGACGACGCCGAGGTTGGGCGATAGGTGGCCGCCGGTTTTGGCGATCTGCTCGACCAGGAACGCGCGCACTTCGGCGGCGAGCCGGGTGAGCTGCTGCTGATTGAGGCGTTTCAGGTCGGCGGGCGAGTTTATTTCGGCCAGCAAGCCCATAGGAGCTTAACGCGCAGCTTCGGGCCTACGTTCCACTCCAGAGAGTTTTTCGGCCACCAGCTCCAGCACGTGGACCACGCGCAGCTTCTGACGGCGAGATCGCGCGTGCGCGCCGATATGAACGAGGCAGCCAGGGTTGTCGGAGGCCACGACGGTGCAACCGGTCTTGGAGATCGCGTCGAGCTTCCACGCGGCCATCCGGGCGGCGACGTGAGGCCACTCGAAGCTGAACGTTCCCCCGAAGCCGCAGCAGTTCGCGATGTCGGGGATGTCGACAACCTCGTAGCCGGCGAGCTCGAGCAGGCGACGCGGTTCCGACCTCAATCCCAGCTGGCGCAGCGACTGACAGGAATCGTGGTACGCGACGCGCGGCCTGCGGTCGGAGGATGAGCGGACGAGCTCGGGTCGAGACTCGAGGAGCTCGAGCACGAATCGGGTCGAATCGCGAAAGCGCGGGGCCAGCTCGGCGGCGTCCGTGGCGCCCCAATCGGGGGCGTCAATGGTGAAGGCGCCAAAGCACGACGCCGAGGGCGTGACGATCAACCCCTCGGAATCTCGAAGGCTTACCACCAATGACGTATTCAGGTGGCGGGCGCCCTCGAAGTCTCCGGCATTGGCGGCCATGAGACCGCAGCACCACTGCCCCTTGGGAAACCCAACGTTATAGCCGGCGGCGGTCGCAATGCGCTCCAGGGCAGCGGCCGCCTGCGGCTGCACGCGGTCGACCATGCACGAGGCGAAGATCGTCAGCGGCTCGCCGCTACCGGTGCCACGCGGGGCGATGTCGCGGTAGGGCCGAGAGGCCAGCTTCGGAGCGCCCGGCACGGCGCCGCTGAAGGGCGCGCCCATGCGGAGCAGGCCGTCGGCCAGCTGCGGTCGTTCCCACACGCCGAGCAGGGCTCGTTTGCGCAGCGATTTCCGGCCGTGTTTGCGGTGTTCGAGGATCTGCCGCGGCAGCGGGATGTCGACCGGGCACGCCTCCTGGCACGCGTTGCACTGCGTGCAGAGCGTGTTCGGCAGGTCGGCCTCGTCGAGGCCGTGATGGAACGGGGTCAACACCAGCCCGATCGGGCCGTTGTAGATGTAGCCGAACTGGTGGCCGCCGACGGCCATGAACGCCGGGCACGCGTTCGAGCAGGCGCCGCAGCGGATGCAGGTCATCGCGTCGCGAAACATGGGGTCGGCGATCATGTCGGTGCGGCCGTTGTCGAGGATCACGCAATGCATCTCTCCCGGGCCGTGCACGCCGATGGTCAGAGACTGCTCGATGTCGGCCGAGCGCGAGGGCCCGGTGATCCAGTTCACATAGCTCGTGATGCGCTGACCCGTGCCGCTGCGGGTGAGCATGCGCAGCAGCGTGATCGCGTCCTCGTATGACGCGACCAGCTTGTCCATGCCGAAGAGCGCGATGTGCACGGGCGGCAACGTCGCGGTCAAATCGGCGTTGCCTTCGTTGGTGACCAGCACGATGGTGCCCGTCTCCGCAATGGCCATGTTGGCGCCGCTGATGCCGACGACGGCCTGGATGAATTTCTGCCGCAGCGATTGCCGCGCGTGATGCTGGATGGCTTCGACGGTCGGCTCTGTGCCAAACACCGCAGCTGCGTCCTCTTTGGTGAGGTGGATCGCCGGAGCGATGATGTGCGACGGTCGCGTGCCGGTCAGCTGCACCATCCGCTCGCCGAGGTCGGTCTCCACCACCTCGAAGCCGAGCTTCTCCAGGTAGGGGTTGAGCTCGATCTCTTCAGCGGCCATCGACTTGACCTTGGTTACGACAGGTCTCGCGCCGCTGCCTTTCCCGTGCTCGGCCGCAGCGTTCCAGCACAGCTGGCCGATGATGTCGCGGGCCTCGGCGGCGTTGGCGGCGTAATGCACCTGGCCGCCCACGGCCTCCAGGCGTTCGGCGAACTGGCGGGCGAGGTCGGGCAGGCGGTCAAGGTTTGCCTGCCGGCGCTTCTTGAGCTCTTGCCGGCCTTTTTCGAAATCGAAATCTTCGAAGCCGGCGCCGCGCCGCGCGCGCAGGCCGGTCATCGCGTTCGTCAACGCTTTTTGCAGCTGCGGGCTTTCGAGCGCGCGGTTCACGCGCCCGGAGAAGTGCAGCCTGCTTTCAGGCACGCGTGGAGATCGCTTCGCGCACGGCTGCCGAAAGATCGTCAGCGGTCGAGACGGGAGCCAGGCACATGGTGCCGATGCAGACTAGCGCTCGCGCCTCGCCATTGGGTTCGATGACTGCGTACGGGTGCGCCAGCATCGCCGCCCGCGCCAGCTCTTCGCTGCCGGTGCTGACCTTCAGTGAGACGCGAAGGCGGTCCATGGCGCGCGCGAAAACCGCCGCCATGAGCCCGTACTGCCGCGGTAGCGCGGCCACCGACTCGAGCGCGCGGCGGGCGGCTGCCAGGTAGGGCTGCGCCGGGTCGCCGGTGAGCGTGTCCAGCTCGATCAGGGCGATGGCCGCGATCGAGTTCTCGCCCAGCGGCTTGACCGGGTCGCCCAGGCGGCCGAGCTCCTCGCCGCCGGCTCGGTCGAAGTAACCACCGAGCTCCTTGTCCGCGTATCGAAGCTCGACGTGTTCGGCCAGCTCACGCGCGATGTCCAGCCACTGGGGCCGGAGGCCCGACTGGTATGCCCGAATGGCGGCCAGCAGTCCCCAGACCTGATCGCCGAGCTGTCCCCGCACGCCCTCGGCGTGGACGAGGCCATCGGAGGCAGTCAGTCGCTCGGCGAACAGCGCATCCAGCGCCTGGGCCGCGTGGGCGCGGAGCTCCGGCTGCGAGTGGCGGCGCGCGGCATCCAGATACGCGACCGCCAGCGCCGCGTTCCAGGCGGTATACACGCGGCGGTCGACATAGGGCGGCGTCAACGCCGCGCGGGCGGCGGCGTCGAGCGAGTAGTAATGCTCGTCCGCGTCCTGGCTGCCGGCGTAGAGGCCTGTTGTGCCGTCGCGCAACACGCGGTTCAGGTAGCCGGTGGTGGTCTCGAGCACCGAAGTCATGCCGGCCAGCGACAGCCCCGCGACGAGGCCGGCGTGGTCTTCGAGCATCTTCTCGAAATGCGGCACGCTCCAGTCCTGGGTCGTCGAGTAGCGGAAGAACCCGCCTTCGATGTGGTCGTACGTGCCGCCCTGCGCCATGCGCTCGAGCGTGCGCACGGCCATCTCGCGGAGCGCGTCATCGCCACGGATCTCTGCCTGCTCGAGCAGGAGCAGGATGGCGTCGGTCTGCGGGAACTTGGGCGCCGTGCCAAAGCCGCCGTATTCCGGGTCATAGGCGTTGCGCACGGCGTCCAGAACGGCGTCGACCAGGCCGCCGTCCAGAGATCCGGCGCTCCGCGCCGCGATGCTGCCCGCGCGCTTGCGGCCTTCCAGCACTTTGCTCGCGATCTCGGGCCGGTTGGTGCGGTAGTACGAGGCGACGCGGCGCAGCGCCCCGGCCATCTGGTCCGGCGGCAGATAGGTGGCGCCCGTCAGGATGTCGCCCGACGACGTCAGAAATGCCGTCGTCGGCCAGCCGCCCATGTTGTAGCGCTGGTTGATGTCCGGGCGGACGTCGTTGTCCACTCGCACCGGCACGTATTCGGTCTTGATCAGGTCGATGACGCCGGCGTTGGAGTACGTCGTCTCGTCCATGACGTGACACCAGTGACACCAGACCGCAGAGATGGAAAGAAGGATCGGTTTGTCGAGGCGCTTGGCCTCGTCGAAAGCCGCCTCCGACCAGGGACGCCAACCGATCTCGTGCGCCCGGTTGGGACGGGGCGAGAAGTGAAACTCCTCGGCTGCGGCGTCGGCCATAGGCCCAGTGTAAGAATGGCAGTGTGATATCCACCAGCGCGGTCGACTCCTATATCCAGGCCAACTCCCGGCGCTTTGTCGACGAGCTGAAGGAGCTCTGCAGTTTTCCGAGCATCTCCAACCACGGGCTCGACGCGATCAAGCCGGCGCGCGACTGGCTCGCCAGTCGCCTGTCGACCTTCACCGACCGCGTCGAAACGCTCGACGCCGGCGGCATGCCCGCGCTTTACGCGGAGGTCAAGGGTGGCGGCCGGCGCCGCCTGCTGCTGTACGAGCACTATGACGTGCAGCCGGTCGACCCGATCGAGCTGTGGGAGTCCGATCCGTTCAAAGCCGTCGAGAAAGATGGCCGTCTGATCGCGCGCGGCGTGGCCGACGACAAGGCCGACGTCATGGCCCGCATCCACGCGCTCGAGACGCTGAAGAAGGTCGGCGAAATCCCTGTCACGCTGCGGTTCCTCATCGAAGGCGAGGAGGAGGTCGGATCGAAGTCGTTCGAGAAGATCGCGCACAAGCACTCCGATCAGCTGCACGCCGACGGGTGCCTGTGGGAGTCGGGCGGTTTCGATAGCAGCGGGCAGCCGACGATCTTCTTTGGCGTTCGCGGTCTGCTGTATGTGCAGCTGAGCGTGAAGATGCTGGATTTCGACCAGCACTCGGGATATGCATCGATCTATCCGTCGGCTGCGATGTATCTGATCCGCGCGCTGGAGAGCCTGCGCGACCAGGACATGAACATCAAGATCGCCGGCTTCTACGACGCGGTGGTCGCGCCGACCGAAGCGGACCGCAAGATGCTTGCGAAGATCGATCCTGGCGCTGGCGCGCTGAAGAAGCTGGTCGGTTTCGACAAGATGATTCGCAACCCGTCGGCGGACAAGGTGGTCGAGCAGTTGCTGTTCACGCCGACGTGCAACGTCGCCGGTGTGACGACGGGCTATCAGGGCCCCGGCTCGAAAACCGTGCTGCCTGCCGAGGCGACGGCCAAGTTGGACTTCCGCCTCATCCCGAACCAGGATCCGGCCGACATCCTCAACAAGCTGCGCCGCCATCTCGACGGCCACGGTTTCGAGAAGGTGGAGATCCTCTGGCACGACGGCGAGAAGCCAGTGCGCTCCGATCCCAACTCGGACATCGGCAGGGTGATGATCGAGAGCGTGCGCGAGATGCACGGTGAGCCGGCAGTGTGGCCGTTCATGCAGGCCACCGGCCCAATGCACCCTGTGGTGGCGGACCTCGGCATCCCAACCGTCATGCCCGTGGGCGTGGGCCGGCCCGAGAATCGCGTCCATGCGCCGAACGAGAACATCCGCGTCGACGACTACATCAACACCATCAAGCTGATGTGCCGCGTGTGGGAGCGCTTCGGCGCGGCCTGATGCAGAAGCTCACCGACAAGCTGTTCACCGTCAAGTACAACGAGGACACCGGGCACGCGCACATCGAGGTCGTGGACCAGACGGTGTGCGCGACCAAGTGCAAAGGCAAGTACTGCAACCACTTCTGCCCGGCCGGCGTCTACGAATGGAACGAAGAGCAGAAGAAGAACCTGGTCAGCTTCGGCAACTGCATCGAATGCGGCGCATGCTCGATCGGGTGCCCGTTCGACAACATCTCCTGCCACGCGCCGCGCGGCGGCTTTGGGGCCCAGTACCGGCTGGGCTGAGGAATATAAGTGGCGCCAGGGAGAATTGAACCTGGAGCCATGAGCGATTACGACGTCATCATCGTCGGCGGGGGGCCGGCCGGCCTGGCCGCCGGGCTGTACACCGCGCGCATGGACCTCAAGGCCGTGCTCCTGGACCGCGGACCGCTGGGCGGCCAGCTCCTGAACACCGAGCTGGTGGAGGACTACCCCGGCTTCGAGTCGATTCTCGGCGCCGAGCTCGCCGTGAAGATGGGCGACCACGCCCGGAAGTTCGGGCTGGAGATCCGCGATTTCGAGCCGGTCAAGGAGATCGACGTCGAGAACGGCACCAAGGTGGTGCGCCTGGAGTCGGAGGAGGAGCTGCGGGCCCCCGCCGTGATCATGGCCGCCGGCGGCCTGCCGCGCTACCTCGAGGTGCCCGGAGAGAAGGAGTACTGGGGGCGCGGCGTCAGCTACTGCGCGGTGTGCGACGGCGCTTTCTTCAAAGGCCAGGAGCTCGCGGTCGTCGGCGGCGGTGACGCCGCGGTGGAGGAGGGCGACTTCCTGACTCGCTACGCGTCAAAGGTCTACATCATTCACCGCCGCAACGAATTTCGCGCTCAGCCCATCCTGTTGGACCGCGCACGCGCCAACCCGAAGATCGAATTCATCCTCGACGCCGTCGTCAAAGACATCAAGGGCGACGAAAAGGTGCGCGGCGTCGACTACGAGCATCGCGGACACACGACGGAACTTCCTGTCGGTGGTGTTTTCATCTTCATCGGTTTCGTGCCCAACTCCAAGCTGTTGAAGGTGCACGTCAACCACGACGAGGCGGGTTACATCATCACCGACCGCAACATGCAAACATCTGTCGAAGGCATATGGGCCGTTGGCGATGTGCGCTCGCAATTGACCAAACAAATTGCGACCGCTGCCGGTGATGGCACGACCGCTGCGGTGGCCGCGTCGATGTATGTCAGCGCGTTGAAGGACGCAGCGCGGAACTAGGCACCACTAGACGGCGGACGAGCCCTCCGTGTAACCTACGGCCGCGATCGGTGTGGTGTTCGTAAGGGAGAAGGAGTGACGGCCGCGCGCAAGGTCGCGCGGATTTCGATCTTTCTTCTATTTCTGTTCCTGGCCCTGAGCCCCGCGTCGGCGCTCGCATTCAATCCGCCAGACCCGAGCAGTCCTGGCAAGCACACCGGTGAGTACCTGCACAACCCGCACATGCAGACGTCGCAGGCCCCAACGCCGAGTGGGACCAACGGCGGCCTGGGCAACTCGTTCGGTGTCAACAAGAGTGGAAGTTCGTCCGTGCAGTCGTCCCAGCTGCCTGACTTCCAGTTTCAAATGGCCGGTTCCGCACTGCCTCCGTTGACGGCAGGTTCCAACCTCGGGCAGGATGCGTGGCTGGTGGTGATCATCCTGGCGGCGCTGATCGCAGCCAACGTCGTGGTCTTTGTGATTTACGTTTCGAGAGGCGGGCACTACCTGATCCGGCGCGGGCTGCGGCCTGCACCGGTCGCCGCCTAAAGGTCCAGCCGCGATGCGCATCAAGCGCTTCGGCTGGGTCCGCGACATCCCCGACCAGCGCGACTTCCGCTACGAGCCGCCGCCGCGCCTGGCTCGCGCGCTCCCGCCGAGAGTCGATCTGCGAGGCGGTTTCACACCTTGCTACAACCAGGGTGAGCTTGGCTCGTGCACCGCGAATGCGATCGCCGGCGCCCTGCAGTTCCTCGAGCAGAAAGAGGGTGAGGCGCCGCCGGTCATGCCGTCGCGGCTGTTCATCTACTACAACGAGAGAGCGCTCGAAGGGACGGTCGACAGCGATTCCGGCGCGCAGATCCGCGATGGCATCAAGACCATCGTCAAGCGCGGCTTCTGCGCGGAGGACATCTGGCCGTACGACATCAAGCACTTCGCCGACAAGCCGCCTGAGCGCTGTTATCGCGCTGCGCTGAAGGAGCAGGTCAGCGAATACCTGCGCCTGGATCATGGGTCGTCGGTACCGCTGCTCACGTGTCTGGCGAGCGGCTATCCATTCGTGTTCGGGTTCTCCGTCTACGAAAGCTTCGAATCGCCGAAGGTGGCGGCGACAGGACTTGTGCCGATGCCGCGGCTCGGCGAGCGCGTGCTCGGCGGGCATGCGGTGGTGGCGTGCGGTTACGACATGAAGGCGGGGCGGTTCATCGTGCGCAACTCGTGGGGTGGCCGCTGGGGCATGAACGGCTACTTCACGATGCCCTTCGACTACCTGACGAACGCGTACCTCTCCGCCGACTTCTGGACCATCCGGCGCGTGCCGGTCTGATTCAGCAGCCAGCCTTGTTCGAGCCGCCGAAAAGCAACACGTAGCCGGCCGGCTCTTGAGCGAGCGCTGCTCCCCAGCGCGCCGGTATGCCCGGCTGTGGCGCCTGCGACCAGCGTGCCCCGTCCCAGGACCATGCGTCGCCGCTTGGTGTGGGGCAGTTGGTGCCGAGCATGATGACGATGGCGCCCGTGTTGGCATCCCAGACCGCGTTCGAATTCGGAAGCGGCGGCGGTCCCGTGCCCGGCAATTGCGTCCAGGCCCCGTCCTGCAACTTCCACGCGTCCCCCAAAGGCTTGCCTGAGTTGCCAGGCCCCACATCAGGGTTTAGCCCCGTGCCGCCGAAGAGGTAGAGCGCAGCGTCCGACGGGCTCCAGATCACGGCCGGGCTGCCACGCCCCGGCGGGCGGGGCGGGCGATCGGCAGAGATCCACGCGCTACCGGTCCAGCGCCACGCGTCGCCGTAGTAGGTGACGTTGAAGTCGTGTCCAGTCACCAGCAAGAGCTTGTCCCCCGCGGTCACCAGCCGCGGGCCATCGCGATGGCCTGGCTGATCGGCCCCGTCAACCCGTGTCCAATCCTCGCCGTTCCAGGTCCACGTGTCGTCGCCGCTCGTCCCTTCTTCCGCGCCCGCAGCGATATGCCCTCCGTAAAGCACCACCAGTCCACTCCGGGGGTCATAGCCCAGGCCGGCGCCCCAGCGGGCGCCGGGACGGTGCGCCGGCGACTGCAGCTTCCAGGTGCCGTGAAATGTCCATGTCTCGTCGGATGCACCACCGGCAGTCGCGCCTCCGAACAAGACGAACATGTCGCGTTTATCGTCGAACGCCAGCGAGGCGAGCGAGCGGCCCGATGGTCCAGATGCGCCGACGCGCTCCCACGTGTGAAGGTCCCATAGCCACGTATCCGCCAGAGCTCCCGGCGGCGATGGCGACGGCACGGTGGCGACAGAGGTCGACTGGGCGCAGCTGCAGATCAGTGCAGCCACCACCGCCAGCGCGCTAGCTCGTGACGTCTACCCAGACCAGTCCAGGCGGAAGCGTAAGCGCCTGACCGTCTGCCGTGGTGAACGTGATGGGGCTATGACTGTCGGCCCCGCTCCATGAGCCGGTGTAGCGGAAGCCCTTGTAGTAGAAGTCCGCCGACCCTGTCGTGTCGAGGTTGTAATCGTGGAGATACGAGCCGTGGCCGTCGGTGATGTCGAGCGTCGTCTCCTGCGTGTGCATCACGATCAGCATTTCGATGCGCAGCGGGGCACGCAGCTTGGGATCGCTGTAGCGATGACCGTTTTCGGTCTTCTGGTACGTGCCGATGATGGGGTCGTACGTGTAGGTCGAGCTGTGCTCAGGCACGTTGACCGACATCGCTGCGGTGCCGCCCGTCACGGTCGGGCGCTGCTTCGCCAGCGTGAAGGCGGCGACGTTCGGGAAAAGGTGCGTCTCCGCCCGGTTGACGCCGTCGCCGGTGATCATCAGGTTGTCCGGCGCGTAGCGGCTGTTCGTGCGGAAGGTGTAGCCGATGGTGTCGAAGAACTGCGGCACGGGGTCGGAGCCCGCCGCCGATTGCGTCACCGACGACTCGCCGGACTGGAACAGCAGGCCCTTGTAGTGCCGGCCGAGCTTCAGTGACACGAGGCGGCTCGAGCGGATGGGGCCGATGAGGTCTGGGGCGTTGCTGTAGACCGCCGTCATGCGGGTGATCCCGCCTTCGGCGAGGTACTCGAACACCATGTCGGCGGCCTGCAGACCGTTCTGATCGACAGCGTCCGCGTCATTCGGAATCTGGATGAGCGCGGGGTACTTGAGTGCGACCGTGTGCTCAGAGTCGCGGTAGTAGAGGCCCGTGACCAGAGTCCACGAGGCTTTCACGGTGTGACCCGTCTGGTCAGTCGCGCCAGGGCCGAGCTTGACGACGAAAGGCCCGGACGGGATCTGCGCGGTCGACGTTGATGCGCTGCGCGAATCGGCGGCCCACTTGAGCGTGAGCGGTTGCGCGCCGAGCATCAACTTCACTGATGACGGAACCATCGCGTCGTTGAAGTTGAAGGTGATGGTCGTTCCCGGTTGCACCTCCGAGCCATCCGCGATCGCAGCGCCGCCGGCGCCGGTGACCGAAGTGATGCGCGGCACGATGGTGGTCGTAAAGCTCCAATGAGCGGCCTTCACCTGATGCTTGGTCGTGTCGGTGAAACCGTGAAGGGTCACCGTGTAGCGGGTGAGGTCGAGCAGCGGCTGCGCGGGGACGAATGCGTACTGGTTCTGGCCGGACGTCGACACGATCGCCCCTTCCGTGGCCGGGTCGATCGCGAAGTTCTTCTTCAGCGTGTTGTAGTCGACCGCGCGATTGAACGAGATGACCAACCGCGTATCCGTCGGCACCTCTTTCGCGCCGGCTGTGATGTTCAGCGTCACCGCCGTCGGCAGCGTGTTGAGGTACGCGAGATAACCGCCGGCGCTGGTGCAGGCGACCGCGACGATGACGGCGATGGCTATCCAGCCGCGGCGGAATCGGAAGCGCGCGCCATTGCCATTGCGGCTGGGGCGAGGCGCAGGCCATTCCGGACGTTCGGTCTCTTCTTGCTGAGGCGTGAGCAGCGACAACGGAGCCGTGGCGATTATGCCATCAGCGCTCTCGTCCGAGCGATCGAAGGTACGGGAAGGTATAGATCCCGGTGGCGTGCCCGCTGTCAAACCTGATCTGCAACGCGTACTGGCCGACCAGGGTTACGTCCTGAATTCGTAATTCGTCCTCTGGCAGCGAGCTCGCACGCGAGAGCCTGCCCGGGGCGCCAAGCTCACCGCGGCATTCGGCGCACGGACACGCCCACCGCAGCTGCTCGCCGCGATAGCCGCTGACGAGGCCGTCCTCCCAGGTGATGGTCATCACCTGCTGGGCGCGGTCGACGTCGACGCTGACCGGGAACGGATCCGGGTCTTTCAGCGGACGTTGATGACGGGCAACTGGCGGAACGACTGGATCGACGTGCGCGCCGCGACCTGAGACGCGATCTCGACGAACGCCTTCGCGCCCGCGGACTCAGGCCGCGAGATCACGACCGGCGTGCCCCTGTCTGCGTCTTCGCGGATCGATTCCTCGAGCGGAATGGCGCCGAGGAACGGAACGCCCAACCGCTGCGCCGCTGCTTCGGCGCCGCCGTGGCTGAAGATCTCGTGCCGGTGCCCGCAGCTGGGGCACACGTACCAGCTCATGTTCTCGATGAGGCCGAGAGGCGTCACGTTCAGCTTGCGAAACATCTGCAGCGCCTTGATCGCGATGTCGGTGGCCACGTCCTGCGGCGTGCACACGATGGCGACGCCGGTGAGCGGCACGGCCTGCGCCAGCGTCAGCGACGCGTCGCCCGTGCCCGGGGGCAGGTCGATCACCAGGTAGTCGAGCCGTCCCCAGTCGACCTGGACCATCATCGCCTCGATCGCCTTGCCGACCATGGGGCCGCGATAGATGGTCGGCTGGTCGCCCGGATAGATCTGTCCGAACGACATCACCTTCAGGCCGTGCGCGTCGACCGGTCGCAACTGGCCGTTGACCTGCTCTGGCGTCACGCGCGAGTTGGTCATGGCCGGGACCGACGGCCCGTAGATGTCCGCGTCCAGCAATCCGACCTCGGCGCCGGCCTTGCGCAGCGCCGCTGCGAGATTGACGGCGACAGTGGACTTGCCCACGCCGCCCTTGCCCGAGGCCACCGCGATCGTCTGCTTGACGCCGGGCAAGATCTCCGAGGGCTTGGGGCGCATGAACGCGGGCCGCACGTTGGCGGTCATTCGCACCTCGACGCCCGTCACGCCCGGGATCGCACCGACGGCGTCTTGGGCCTGCGACTTGAAGCGATCGCGCACCGGGCACGCGGGCGTGGTGAGCTCGAAAGTGAAGCTGACCCGGCCTTGCTGGTCGATGGCCAGTTCTTTGATCATGCCCAGGCTGACCACGTCGCGGCCCAGGTCCGGGTCGTGGATCTGGGACAGCGCGTCGAGCACTTCCTGGTTCGTCGGTGCCGGCATCGCATGGCATGTTACGGGGAACGTGACTCGCCCCACTCGCGTGGCCCTGGCCGCCCATCAGGTTGCATGCCGCGCCTGCACCGTCTGCGCCGCCGAGGGCATCATCGCTGAGGCCAATCCGACTTTCTCCGGGGAGTGGGGAGCGAAGTTCCTGCTGGTCGGTCAGGCGCCGGGGCCTGTCGAGCGCGTGTCGCGAAAGCCTTTTTCCGGGCGGGCGGGCAAGGAGCTCGACCGCTGGATGCTGCGCGCGGGCTTCGAGTCCGCCGAAGAATTCCGCCGTGTCACATACATCGCCGCGTTGATGCGCTGCTTCCCTGGTCGCAACTCGCGCGGCAATGGCGATCTTCGTCCGCCGCCGCGTGGCGTCGCCAACTGCGCGCACTGGCTTGATGCCGAGCTCGATTTGCTGCGGCCGCGCGTGCTCATCCTCGTCGGCCAGATGGCGATCGTGCGTTTTCTCGGGCCGGGTTCGTTGGAGTCTCGTGTGGGCGAGACGTTCGGCACGCAACCGGTGATGGTGCCGCTGCCGCATCCGTCGGGTCAAAGCCGCTGGCTCAACGACGCAGCGAATCGCGAAAGGCTCACTCGCGCGCTGACGCACATCTCACAATTGCGCGGGAGGCTCGCATGAAGTACGTGCTCGTTTTTTATGGCGGTGGAATGCCGGATACGCAGGCTGCGCAGGCGCGAGTGCTGCGCCAGTGGGACACTTGGTATCGCAAGCTCGGCAAGTCAGTGGTAGATGCGGGCCTGCCTTTTTCCGGACGCGTGAACAAGGTGCGTGATGACGGTTCGACCGCGAAGGGTCCGATCGGCCGGCGCGCGACCGGTTACGCGATTCTCGACGCGAAGGATCTCGACCGCGCGACGCGCATGGCGAAGGACTGCCCGATATTGAAGAGTGGTGGCAGCGTCGCCGTGTACGAAACTGCCTCGATGATGTAGTGCCATTCTTTTTCGCGGAGCGCGACGGCGATCACGCGCTGATCCGTGACGCCGACGCTCGTCATCTCACGCGGTCGCTGCGCGTGCGCGACGGTGAAGAGCTCCAGGTCGTCGACCTCAAAGGGTTTCTGTTGACCATCCGCGTCGATTCAATCTCGCCGTCGTTGGTTTCTGGTCTCATCGTGGCCGAGCAGGAGCACCGGCCGGAGCCGGCCCGCCGGGTGGTCGTGGCGATTGCCCAGCTGCCGGCCGCGTCGCTCGATCTGGTCTTGTCTCGCTGCACCGAGGTAGGGGCGGCCGCGTTTCAGATCGTGTCGGCCGACCGCAGCGTTGCGCGCGGCTCGCGGATGGAGCGATGGCAGAGCATCTGCCGCGAGGCGGCGATGCTGGCGGGGCGGCTTCACGTGCCGGAAGTCGCGGGACCGTCGCCGCTGGACGAGGTTATTGACGAAAACGCGGTGATGCTTGTGCGGGGAGCGGACAACACGATCCCATCGAGTGGCGACATCACGCTGCTGATCGGACCTGAAGGTGGCTGGAGCGAGCGCGAGCTGGCGATGGTGCCGGCGCAGGCGACCCTAGGGCCGCGCAACCTGCGGGCGGATACCGCGGCAATAGTCGCGACGGCAATCGCCGTCGGTAGTGGGTCATAAGATCGAAAGATGAGATGGTTGTCCAGAATCTTCGGCGGCTCGGCGAAGCAGCCGGCCAAAGCCTCCCTCGACCAGGCAACTCTCACCCAGCTGGCGCGCGCCGGTGCCGACCTTGGAAAGGCGACCGACCTCGTGAACTACCTCTATTTGCCGGACGAGGCTCGGGCTGAGGAAGCCGCCGTGCCGCTGCGTGCGGCAGGTTTCACAGTCAAGGTCAGGCCCGCGGCCACGGGTCCTAACTGGCTGGCCCGGGCAAACAAGGACATGATCCCAACAGCAGCGAACATCCAGGAGATGCGTTCGCTGTTTGAAGGCCTGGCGTCCAGACTCGGCGGTGAATACGACGGCTGGGAGGCCGCTGTCACGTCCTGACTCGTTGGGAGCGCCTTAGCGCTTCAGCCCGCGATAGACCACGACCTCTCCTGCGATCGCCGCGATCGATTCGACGACGAAGAGCACGATCGCTGCCAGCAGTAACCAGGCGTTGCTGAAGTGCAGAGCGATCAGGATCAGGCCGATGTCGGTCACAAGGCCCGTGTAGATGAAATAGCCGCTGCGCGTCGCCGCGAATCCGGGGGCGAGACTTCCCAGGGACTTCGAGGTCACGTGCCTGGTCACATAGTCGCGCGACACCCAAAGCGCGGCCGCCGCAAACACCAGGATGAGCCCCAAGATCAGCAGCAGGTCCACGGTCCCTAGCATTTTCGCCATGGCGGTCACGACGCGGCAGGCGCTGGTGCGGAACTTCTGCATCATCGCGCACATCGATCACGGCAAATCCACGCTGGCCGACCGCCTGCTCGAGTTCACCGGCTCGATCAGCCAGCGCGAGATGCAGGACCAGGTCCTCGACACCATGGACCTGGAGCGCGAGCGCGGCATCACCATCAAGCTCCAGGCGGTCCGGATGCAGTACCCCGCTTCGGACGGTCAAACCTACGAGCTGAACCTCATCGACACGCCAGGCCACGTCGACTTCGCATACGAGGTGTCGCGGTCGCTGGCAGCGTGTGAAGGCGCCATCCTGGTGGTGGATGCGGCGCAGGGCATCGAGGCGCAGACGCTCGCGAACCTTTATCAGGCGGTCGAGGCGGGACTGAGGATCGTCCCGGTCGTCAACAAAATCGACCTCGACGCCGCGCAACCGGAGATGGTGGCCGAAGAGATCGCCGACATCACCGGCCTGCCCCGCAGCGAGGTCATCTTCGCGTCGGCCAAGCTCGGCATCGGCACCCAGGAGATCCTCGAGGCGGTCATCAATCGCGTGCCGCCGCCTCGCGGCGATCCGAGCAAGCCGCTCCGCGCCCTGATCTTCGATTCGCACTACGACGTCTATCGCGGCGTGATCACCTACGTTCGCGTCGTCGACGGCGAGATCCTGCCGCGCACAAAGATCCGGATGATGAACACCGGCAAGGTCCACGAGGTCGACGAGGTCGGCTGGTTCGCGCCGCGGCCGCGGCCCGCAGAAAGGCTCAGCGCCGGCGAGGTCGGCTACGTGACGGCGGCGATCAAAAACGTCATCGACGCGCGCGTGGGCGACACCATCACCACCTCGGAGCATGGGGCGAGGGAGCCGCTGCCTGGCTATCGGCGCGTCAAGCCCATGGTGTTCGCCGGGCTCTTTCCCACCGACTCCGACCAGTTCGCGGATTTGAAAGAGGCGCTGGAGAAGCTGCAGCTCAACGACGCCGCCCTCTCATACGAGCCCGAAAACTCGGCGGCGCTCGGGTTCGGCTTCAGGTGCGGATTCCTCGGGCTGCTGCACCTCGAGATCGTGCAGGAGCGCCTCGAGCGCGAGTTCGAGCTCGACCTGATCACGACCGCGCCCACAGTCGAGTACGAGGTGAAGCTCAAGCGAGGCGGAATGGTCGAGATCGACAACCCCTCGCTGCTGCCGGATCCGACGAGCATCGAGTCAATCGCCGAGCCTTTTGTGAAGCTGTCGATCATCGTGCCGTCGAACTACGTCGGGCCGATGATGGAGCTCTGCCAGGACCGGCGCGGGGCGTTCAAGCACCTAGAGCACCGGCCCGGCGACCGCATAGTCCTCGACTACGAGATTCCGCTGGGCGAGATCATCCACGACTTCTACGACCAGCTGAAGTCGCGCTCCAAGGGCTACGCGTCGATGGACTACGAGATGATCGGGTTCCGCGAAGGCGAGCTCGTCAAGCTCGACGTTCTGGTCGCCGCTGAGCCGGTCGACGCGCTGTCGCTGATCACGCACCGCACGAAGGCCCAGGCCCAGGGCCGGCGGCTGGTCGAGAAGCTCAAGTCGATCATTCCGCGGCAGCTTTACGAGGTGCCACTGCAAGCCGCTATCGGCGGCAAGGTGATCGCGCGCGAGACCATACCCGCGATGCGCAAGGACGTGCTTGCCAAATGCTATGGCGGTGACGTCACGCGGAAGCGCAAACTGCTCGAGAAGCAGAAGGAAGGCAAGAGGCGCATGAAGCGCGTCGGTTCGGTCGAGATCCCGCAGGAGGCTTTCATGGCGGTGTTGAAGCTTGATTAGAAGAGTGGTGGCGCTGGCCGTCGTGGCCGTGCTGCTGCTGGCCGCCTGCACGCGGTCGACGAGCAGCGGCGGGGGCGGCACGCCCGATCAGGTTTACTCCGCCGGCCCAACCACGCAGGACGTGAGGTCGGCGCTCGGATCGGATACCTGGTGGCCGGTGACGCCGTCCTTTCGCATCCGGCCCCTCGGCCTCCCGACCATGTCCGACGCAATCAGGTTTGGAATCACGCAGCGCTTCGTGCACGTGGGATCGTCGGAGGCCCTGATCGTCGACTACGAGGTTTTGAACTCGGTCTCCACAGCGACAGCGCTGTTCAACTTCGAGCAGAACAACACCACCACCGTCACCGGTCCAAAAGCGGGGGACGGCGCGATTTACTTCAACACGCGGACACCGACTGATACGTCCCTGTACGACACCAACGCCCTCGTTCGCCTCGGCCAGGTGCTGATACAGATCGACCTCAGCCAGGCGCAGGGTTACGCCTCAACGAGCCAGATGGGCAAGCTCGCGAACAAGCTTGTGTCGAAGCTCAAGTCGGCCACTAAATCCAAGGCGAAGCCGAGCCCGCTGCCCGCCGGCGATCAGCAATTGCTGCTGCCGCTGGGTACCGACGTCACGCTCGCGGCCGCGGTGAGGTTGCCCATCGAGGCCGCCGCAGAGCTGTTGGGCGCGGGGTCGCCCCAGGACGTGACCGATTCATTCACCACGCGTGGCGTCAAGGACTTCCTGTTCGGCGACTACGCGCTCAACGCCGACCTGAACATGGAAGTGCGCGCTGTCGTCTTCACCTTCTCCAGCGATGCTGACGCCGCGAGCTGGATCGACCTTGCCATCGGCAGCAGCAACCTCGACTCATCCGGCGTGGCGTCGGGATACGCGGCCAACATCGGCGAGTACTACGCGTTCCTCCTGGCGGGCTCGCATGTCGGCCTGCTGTTCTGCAACTCGCTGTCGCCATACGAAGCCGCCTCGCGCGCGTGCGAATCGCCGCTGGGCCGCGTCATCGACTCCTGGCACTCGCGCCTGGCTGCCTAGAGCGCGGCAGCAACCCGCGCCGAAGATCCAGCGTGGGCTTGATGGCCGCGCCTCTACGCCTTAGTAGCCTTCTGCTCCTGCGTCTCCAGGAACCAGTGCCACTGGCGCTCGAGCCCTTCCTGCAAGGACGTGCGCGGCTCCCAGCCCAGCTGCATGCGCGCCCGCGTGATGGAAGCGCCGGCGCGGCGGTGATCGAACGGCTGCCGCTCGACGTGGCGCCGCGTGAGCTGCATGCCCGCGACCTCGGCCAGGACGTCAAGCGCGCGGTTCACTGACACGCTGCTGCCGCCGCCGACGTTGTAGAGCTCGCCCGGCGAGCCGCGTTCGGCGGCGCGCACCGTGACGTCGACAGCATCGGTGACGTATGTGAAGTCGCGCGTCTGCTCGCCATCGCCGTGAACGTCGAAGACGCGTCCGTCATACATCGCCTGCATTGCCACTGCGAGCATCAGGTCGGGCCGCATGCGCGGGCCGTAGACGGAGAAAAAGCGAAGCCGCACCGCGGGTACGCGGTACGTCTTCCAGTACACGTACGTCAGGTGCTCGGCGGCCAGCTTGGTGACGCCGTACTGCGACAGCGGCGCGGGCACCGTGGTCTCGACAGTCGGAAAGACCTCCGCGTCGCCGTACACCGATGCGGAGCCGCCGTACACGAAGGCCTTCAGCTGCATGTCCTTGACGGCGTCCAGGAGGTGATGCGTCGCGACCACGTTCTCGCGCATGTACTGCTCGAACTGCATGATCGCCGTGCGCACGCCGGGGCGGCCGGCAAGGTGGTAGACGACCTCGGCGCCTTCGAGGGCGGGGCGGAGGTCATCCTGCGACAGGTCCAGGGACTCGAAACGGAAGCGGCTGTGCGTGCGCGCCTGGCCGACGTTGCGCTCCTTGGCCTTGCGCGCGTAGTAATCGGTGAATCCGTCGATGCCGACGACGTCGTGGCCGTCGCTCAGCAGTCGCTCGACGAGGTGCGAGCCGATGAAGCCTGCGGCACCTGTAACGACGACTTTCACCGGCTGATCCTATCCTCTGACCGATGGGTCGCTTCGAAACCTGGCTGGAGGGCAGCGGTCTTGGCATCGCTGTAAAGCAATTTCCGCAGGGCACGCGCACCGCGCCCGACGCAGCTCGCGCGGTCGGCTGTGAGATCGGCCAGATCGTGAAGTCTTTGGTCTTCATGGCGGGCGGCCGGCCCGTGCTGGCGCTGGTCAGCGGCGGCAACCGGCTGGACGAATCACGCCTCGCCGCGGTCGCCGGCGAGCCAGTCACCAAAGCCGACGCCGAGGTCGCGCGCAGCGCGACTGGATACGCCATCGGCGGCGTGCCGCCGTTTGGGCACGCGACCGACGTGCCGGTCTACATGGATCGCGACCTGCTCACGTTTCCCGTGGTCTGGGCGGCGGCGGGCCGGCCCGATTCGGTTTTTGAGATTGACCCGGCGCGCTTGCGGGAATTGAGTAAGGCAGAGGTAATAGACCTCAAGACCCGATGAGCTCGATTCTCGTTTTCTGCCGCGACTGCGGCCGGCAGGTCCCCAGCTCCGAGACCAAGGAGCAGCTGTGCCTCGATTGCCGCGTGCGCCGAGAGGTCGCGCCGCTGCGCGACGAGCACGCGCGCCTGTGGCGGAAGCGCGAGCGCTATGCAAGTCACCAGGGGGCCAACGTCGCTTCGATCGGGCGTCAGATCGCGCGAGTCGAAGACCGCATGTCGCAGCGCATCCACGAGTTGGTCGCCAACGAGAAGCGCGCGCACGAGCTGCTGGCGCGTGAGCTGGAGGCGGCGCGAGGGCAGCGCTACACCATCAAGCAGATATGACCCAGGTTCCGTTCCGGAACCTCTACGTGCACATACCGTTCTGCCGCCACAAATGCGGCTACTGCGACTTCAACGCCTACGCGGGCATGGACCGGTTGATGCCGGATTACGTCGAGGCGCTGGTATCGGAGCTCGAGCACGCGCGCGCGACCTATCCGTTCGGGGCATTGCGCACCGTCTATTTCGGCGGCGGCACGCCCAGCCTGCTGCCGCCGGAGCTGATGACGCGCTTGCTGCGGCGAATTCGGGAGATCTTCGACGTCGAGGCTGATGCGGAGGTGACGCTCGAGGCCAACCCTGGCAGCACGGACGCGCCGCGCCTCGATGCCTGGCTCGACGGTGGTGTGAATCGCCTGAGCCTCGGCGTGCAGGGCTTCGACGGGCGCGCGCTCGCCGTCCTCGAGCGGCGGACCGATGCGGCGCAGGCGACAGCGGCGTTCAGGCTGGCGCGCCAGGCCGGTATGCGCAACATCAACATCGACCTCATCTACGCAGTGCCTTTTCAGTCGCGCGACTCGTGGCTGGAGACGCTGCGCCGCGCCATTGCCCTCGGGCCCGATCACGTGTCGACCTACTGCCTGACCTTCGAGGAGGGAACGCTGCTGTTCCGTCGACGCGCCGAGGGCAGGGTGCCAGAGGTCGAGTCCGACTTGCAATGGGACCAGCTCGACGCCGCATGCACCGAGCTCGAGTCTGCTCGGTTCACGCGATACGAGGTCTCCAACTGGGCGCGTCCTGGCTTCGAATCGCGGCACAACTTCGCCTACTGGCGATGTGCGCCGGTGTACGGAGCGGGCGCAGGCGCGCATTCCTACGCGACCGATGGCGCGACCGCGCAGCGCTGGTGGAACGTGGCTCGCCCGCGCGAGTACGTGGCCGCATGTCCAGGTCCACGCGCTGATGGCGAGGAGCTCGATGCGCGCAAGACGAAGGCGGAGGCGCTGATGCTCGGCCTGCGCACGGCCGAGGGCGCAGCCGTGCCGGCGGGCTTCGAAAACGAGCTGTCGACGCTGGCCGGCGCCGGCCTGATCGAGCGCGAGAACGGCCGCGTCACGCCTACCCGGCGCGGCATGGATCTCCACAACCAGATCGCCCTGGCGGTACTCTGAATCGCCCATGGAATCCCGCAAGCAGGCGATCCTCAGGGCGGTCGTGCACGAGTTCACGACCAGCGCGGTCCCGGTCGGATCGCAGGCGCTTCAGAGCCGTTATTTCGTGAATCTGTCTTCGGCCACGATCCGCAACGAGCTGGCCGAGCTGGCCGAGGCCGGCTACCTGGCCCAGCCGCACACGTCGGCCGGGCGCATCCCGACAGACTCTGGCTACCGCTACTTCGTGGATTTCCTGATGGACCTCGAGGCCGTGCCCGAAAGCGTGCGTGCGTACATCAGCGACGAGATCGTCAAGGCGCCGTCAGACGTGCAGGGCCTGGTCGAGAAGGTCGCGATGACCGCCGCCGCGGTCACGCAGAACGCCGCGGTGGCGAGCGCGCCGCAGGGCTCGCAGGCGAGGGTCAAGCACATAGACGTGGTCTCGCTCGAGCCGACTGAGGTCCTGCTCATCCTGCTCCTCGACGGCAATCTGCTGCGCCAGCAGGTGCTGCAGGTCACCAAGGCCGCGACGCAGGCGGAGCTGACGAATCTGGCCTTGGGCCTCAACCAGGCGCTGGCCGGACGGTTGAGCGACGAGGTGCGACGCCACTACGACAGCTCAGCGCTGGGCCTGGAGAAAGAGGTCGTCGGCAGCATCGTTGCCGCGCTCGATCAGTACGAGAAGGGCGCCGAGAACCTTGTGGTGCACGACGGCGTGCGCAACCTGGTGCGTCAGCCGGAGTTCGCCGAGTCCTCGCGCCTGCAGCAGGTGCTCGAGGTGCTGGAGGAGACGCGCTACCTGACGGTGCTGCTGCGCGAGCTCATCGGCGACTCCGATTTGCAGATAGTGATCGGATCGGAGAATGCCTCATCGCACCTGCAGGGTTGCGCGGTTGTGCTGACCAACTACGGCCCGTCGCACAGATTGAAAGGAGTGCTCGGGGTCATCGGGCCGACGCGGATGGCGTACAGCCAGACCGTCGCGCGACTCCGCGCGGTCGCGCACGCGGCAAGCGAAAGGATGGCCGAAGCCGGGGTCTAGGCCCTGACCAGGTGCTTGCCTGGCTCGACGCCTTCCAGGTTCAGGTCCGACTCGAGCATCTCGCGCACCAGCTCGTCGAACGTGGTCGTCGGCTTCCAGCCCAGGACGCGCACGGCTTTCGACGCGTCGCCGCGCAGCTCATGCACGTCGGCCGGCCGCATGTACGCCTCGTCTGTCACAACGTACTTGTGCCAGTCGAGGCCGACCATCCCGAACGCCGTTTCGACGAACTCCCGCACCGAGCGCATCTCGCCGGTGGCGATGACGAAGTCCTCCGCCTTGTCCTGCTGCAGCATCAGCCACATCGCCTCGACGTAATCGCGCGCATGGCCCCAGTCGCGCTTCGCGTCCATGTTGCCGAGTCGCAGCTTGTCCGACCGGCCCGACAGGATCTGGCCGATGCCGCGCGTGATCTTCCGCGTGACGAAGTTCTCGCCACGCCGCGGCGATTCGTGATTGAAGAGGATGCCGCTGCACGCGAACAGCTTGTGCGCCTCTCGATAGTTGACGGTCATCCAGTGCGCGTACAGCTTCGCGACGGCGTAGGGGCTGCGCGGATGAAACGGTGTCGTCTCACTCTGGGGCGCCGGCGAAAGGCCGAACATCTCGGACGTCGAGGCCTGGTAGAAGCGCGTCGAAAGGCCCATCGTGCGGATGGCCTCGAGCAGGCGCGTCGTGCCGAGGCCGTCGGCGTCGCCGGTGTACTCCGGCTGGTCGAAGGAGATGCCGACGTGGCTCTGCGCGGCGAGGTTGTAGATCTCGTCGGGGCGAACCGTCTTGACCAGCCGGTTGAGGCCGCCCGAGTCGGTCATGTCGCCGTAGTGCAGGAGGAATTTGGAGCCCTCCGGGTGGCTCGGATTGGCATGCTGCAGGTGATCGATGCGCCCTCGGTTCATGGTCGAAGAGCGCCGCACCACGCCGTGCACCTCGTAGCCTTTGCCCAGAAGGAGCTCGGCGAGATAAGAACCATCCTGCCCGGTGATGCCCGTGATCAGGGCTGTTTTGGCCATGACTTCAATGAAGTCTATGGTTTGGCTCCCATTGCCCGTTTGGTAAGAAGCGGGCAGTGATGACCACCCGAAAGGGTCATCCGGACGATCCGGAGACCCAGCACAAATCGCCGATCGAAGCCCGGCTGGAGGCGCGCATCGCGCAAGAAAAGGAATCAGAGCAGACGGCCCGCAAGGCGGTCGACCGCGAGCAACTCGAGGGCGAGCTTGCGGAGTCACGGCAGCGCTACCTGCGCCTCGCCGCCGATTTCGAGAACTACAAGAAGCGCGCGCGCCAGGACCAGCTGGACACCATCCAGCACGCGGCATCCGACCTCATCGGCCGGCTGCTGCCAGTGCTCGACGACCTGCGCAACGCGCTTGACCACAAGCCCGCCGGCGTCGACGAGGCCTGGGCCAAAGGCATCGAGCTCAGCGTGCGCAAGCTCGAAGAGGTGATGGCGACACACGGCCTGGAGCCGATCGAATCGGTCGGCGCGACCTTCGACCCTCGCTATCACGAGGCCATCGGCCACGTCGAGTCCGAGGAGCATCCCGAGGACACCGTCGTCTCGGAGCTGCGCCGCGGCTATCGCATTCGTGACCGCGTCGTCCGCCCGTCCCTTGTCAAGGTCGCGCGGCGGCGAGAGCTGCCGTCGGCAGAATCTCGCAGCTAGCGACTTGGCTGTAAAGCGGGACTATTACGAGGTCCTCGGGGTGGGCCGGCAGGCCTCCGCCGAGGAGCTCAAGCGGGCGTTCCGGAAGATCGCGATGGACTCGCACCCGGACCGCAACCCGGGCGACGCCGCGGCGGCGGCTCGATTCAAGGAAGCCAGCGAGGCCTACAACGTGCTTTCGGATCCCGGCCGCCGCCGAAGCTACGACCTCTTCGGGCACGCGGCCACCGAGTTTGGCGGCGGACCCGGTGTCGATTTCACCGACATGCCCTTCGCCGATCTGTTCGAGACGTTCTTCGGCGGCGGCGTGGGCAGCCGTTCGCGCCGGCAGCGCGCCAATCGGGGCGACGATCTTCGCTACGACCTCACGATCACCTTCGAGGAGGCGTTCAAGGGCGTCGAGAAGCAGCTCGACGTGCCGCGGCTGGTCACGTGCGAGACGTGCTCCGGATCTGGCGCCCAACCGGGGACGAGTGCTGACACCTGCTCGACCTGCGGGGGCTCAGGCCAGCTGCGCCGAGCCCAGCAGTCGATCTTCGGGTCGGTGGTGACGGCAACAACCTGCCCGGCGTGCGGTGGGGCCGGGCGCGTGCTGCGCAACCCGTGCGTTGACTGCGGTGGCCAGGGCCGTCGGCAGCACACGCGCAAGCTCTCGGTGCGGATCCCCGCCGGGGTTGAGACCGGCTCCCAGATCCGCCTCTCCGGCGAGGGCGAGGCGGGGCTGCGCGGCGGCCAGCCGGGCGACCTGTACGTCGTCCTGCGCGTCAAGCCGCACCCCGAGCTCGCCCGGCGCGAGAACGACACGATCTACGAGCTGCGCCTGAACTTCGTCCAGGCCGCCCTGGGCGACCGCATCCAGGTTCCGACGCTGGACGGTCCGGTGGAGATTGCCATCCCCGCCGGAACGCAGTACGGCCAGACCTTCCGGCTAGCCCGCCGGGGCATGCCCGACGTGCGCTCCGGGCGGCGGGGCGACCAGTACGTGCTGGTGCAGATCGTCGTGCCCAAGGACCTCAGCGCCGAGCAGAAGACGCTCCTGCGCCAGGTCGGAGGGCTCACCGGCAAGCCCGAAAAGGTCTCCAAAGGCTTTTTCGAGCGTCTCCGGGATGCGATTTCGCTCGACTGAGCCCGGATTCGGCATAACGGGCGCGCAAATTTGGTAGTTAGTTAGTTGGGTATCAATATTCTCTGAACTGAGCGGAGAGGCAGTGGCAAGAACTATCGATCTCGAGTTGACCCGCGCGGAGGTGGAGGTCCGCGAGCTGGAGGCCCGCCTGCGGGTGGTGCCGATGAACGACAGCCAGCTTTCCGACGCCCTGAGGACCGCCCTGGCGGCCAAGAAGGAGCGCCTGGACAAGCTCCGCGCGCTCCACGCCGCGGGCGCCAAGCAGCAGGTCCGCCTGCTCCCCGACGGTCCTGAGGCGCCGGACGCGCTGCTGAGCCACAAGATCCCGACCCACGGCGGTCACCGGACGCCCCTGAAGCGGACGGTGCCCCAGCGCCCGAAAGTAGTGGTCAAGCCGGCAGCCAAAAAGAGCAAAAGCCGCAGCAAGTAACCCCCGCCCGGCCGTTTATCGTGAGCGGGCATGAATTCAGATGCGGGCCTGGCGCGCCGGCCTCCTGACCCGCTCTTCGGCCTCAGGCGCCCTTCAGCGCAGGCCGCTTCGCCGGTGCTCGGCGGACCCGCCCGCATTCTGCGGATCTTCAACGCGGTCGCTCTGCTCGCCGTCGCGGGTGGAGTCACCTATCGGATAGCCGCCTCGGGCGCGCCGGCGCGGGTGCTGGAGCAGGAGGCGGCGATCATCGCCGTCAGCCTCATCTACGCGGCCGCCGCCGTATGGATCCGGACCATGAGCTGGGGGAGGGCCCAGCCGGTGCGCCTGCTCCTCGTTCTGATCAACGTCGGGCTGGTTGTGGTCGCGCTCAGCATCGCGGGCCCGTGGCTGCAAGAGGAGCTGCCGCCGCTGGCCGTGGCGTCTTTCGCGGCGCTGCTCTTGTACTGGGACTCCGGCTATGGCGCCGGCCAGATCGGCTACGTCCTTTTGATCGCGGCCGCCGGCCTCGGGCTCCTCTGGGTCGACGCGATCGCGACGCTCATGGTCCCGTTCGGCGAGGTGATCACGTGGACGCTGGTGCTGCTGGGCCTGGTGCTGTTCGCATACGTCACGCGCCACGTCGTCGACCGCAATCTCGTGACCCAGGCCGGCCGGCAGGGCAGCCTGCTGGCGGCGGTCAGCGATCTCGGCGAAGGACTGGTCATCACCGAGGACGGGCGATTCGTCACCGGCAACGAGGCTTACGTGAAGCTCACCGGCTACACGCCCGAGGAGCTTGCCCTGTTCCCGTCACTGATCGAGCTCGCGCCGCCGAACGAGCGCGAGCACCTCACCGAGCAGCTGGCCAAGCGCCTGGGTGGCGGCGAGGTGCCTGTGCATTACGAGTCGGCGCTCATCACCAAAGACGGCCGTCGCATCCAGATCGAGACCTCTATTCGGCCGCTGGTGGCCGAGAGCTCCCATCGGTTGCTGGCGGTCGTCCGCGATGTCACCGAGCGGCACCGCGCGGAAGAGGCCGAGCGCGAAAGCGAGACACGCTTCCGAACCCTGTTCGCGCAATCACAGGCGGGCATGGCATTCACGGACCTGAACGGTCGCCTCACATCGACGAACGATGCGTTCCGCCAGCTGGTCGGATACACGGAGGACGAGCTGCGCGGCGTGTCGGTGCTCGAGATCACGCACCCCGAAGACCTCCGCGCGAGCGAGGAGGCGCTGCGCCGCGTGCTCGCCGGCGAGACGCCGGGCTATCGCATCGACAAGCGCTACGTGCGCAAGGACGGGCAGGCCGTTTGGGTGGACGTCGCGGCGCGCCTGGTGCGCGACCCTGACGGCAAGGCGCTCTACGTGCAGACCGTGGCGGTCGACATCCGCGATCGCATGCGCGCGGAGGTTCTGCAGTCGGCGCGTTTTGCGGTGACGCAGGCACTGGTCACATCGCCGGGTTGGGACAAGGCGGCGCCGCATGTGCTCGAAGGTCTGTGCCGGTCGCTCGACTGGGAGCTCGGCGAGTACTGGGAGGTGGATCCCCAGCGCGAGCAGATGCACTTCGTGGTGTCGTGGAAACGACCGGGCCGCGACACATCGCTGTACGAGGCCACCGCTCCGCAGTACTCGTACCGACGCGGCGAAGGCCTGGGAGGTCGCGTGTGGGAGGCGGCGCGCCCTGTCTCGGTCACCGACCTCGCCAAGGACACGTCGCCTCGGTCCGCCGCGGCTCTGAGCGCGGGCCTTCACGGTCTCGTCGGATTCCCGGTGCGCAGCGGCCGCCGCGTGGTCGGCATGATCTCGCTCGCCACGTGGGCGCCGCGCCAACTGGACGAAGCCCTACTTGGCGTGATGAACGACATCGGCACGCAAATCGGTGAGTTCGTCGAGCGCAAGCGCGCCGAGGCGGCACTGCAGGAAAGCGAAAAGCGCATGCGCTCGGTGCTCGACAACGTCTCCGACGGCCTGGTCACGCTCGATCCGGAGGGCGTCATCGAGTCTGTGAACCCGGCGGTGAGCAGGCTCTTCGGCTACGACGAAAAAGAGCTTGTTGGTCAGAAGGTCGACGCCCTCATCGCCACCACGCATCGCAACTCTTTCTCCAGCTACGTCGAACGCCGGCTCACTCAGGACCTGCCCGCGTCGGGTGCGCTCGAGACGATGGGGAAGCGCAAAAACGCGAGCCTGTTTCCGCTGGAATTTCTCGTCAACTCGATGCAGGTCGGTTCGCGCCGCCTGTTCATCGCCACAGTGCGCGACATCTCCGAGCGCAAGGCGCACACCGACGCGCTCGAGTACCAGGCGCTGCACGACGCGTTGACCGGGCTGCCCAACCGCACTCTGTTCGGCGACCGCCTGCGCCAGGCGCTCCTTGGCGCCCGTCGCAACCAGACGATGTTCGGCGTGCTGCTGCTCGACCTCGATCGGTTCAAGGACATCAACGACGCGCTCGGCCACGACCGAGGAGATGCGCTGCTGCAGGAAGTGGCGTCGCGGCTGAAGGGAGTGCTGCGCGCCACCGACACGATCGCGCGCCTGGGCGGCGACGAGTTCGCCGTGGTGAGCACCGATGCCAAGCATCCCGACAACGTCGTCGCGGCCGCGCGAAAGATCCTGGCCTCGCTCGAAGGCAGCTTCACCGTCGGCGACCATGCGGTCGAGACTGGCGCCTCCATCGGCATCGCCATGTATCCGATCCACGGTGACGATCCCGGCACGCTGCTCCGCCGCGCGGACGTCGCGATGTACGTCGCCAAGCGTTCCGGCGGCGGCTTCGCCGTCTACTCGCCCGAACAAGAGGCGCAGACGATGCGCCACTCCGGTCTGGCCGGTGACCTGCGCCGCTCGATGACGCAGGGCGAGCTGGTGCTGCACTACCAGCCGATAGTCATGCTGCCCGCGCACTCGACGTACGCGGTGGAGGCGCTCGTGCGGTGGAACCATCCGCGCGAGGGTTTGCTCCCGCCCGATCGGTTCATCCCGCTGGCCGAGGAGACGAATGTGATCCGCCCGCTCACCACGTGGGTGCTCGACAACGCTCTGCTGCAGCTGGCGGCGTGGCAGGCGATGGGCCTGGACGTGATGGTCTCCGTCAACGTTTCGCCCAAGACTCTCGAGGACCACTCGATAGTCGAGGACGTGGGCAAGGCGCTGTCGACAACGCGGGTGGACCCGAAGTTCTTGATGCTGGAGATCAGCGAAGGCGCGGCGATGGCGGGGCCTGCGGCCAAGGCGATGGAACGGCTGGCGGAGATGGGTGTCCGCCTCGCGCTCGACGACTTCGGCACCGGCTATTCGTCCCTGATCTACCTCAAGCGCCTGCCTGTCCACGAGCTGAAGATCGACCGGTCCTTCGTCAAGACGCTGCCTGGCGATCCGGACGCCGCGGCCATCGTCCGCGCCGCTGTTGGGCTGGGCCACAGCCTCGGCCTGCGGGTGATCGCGGAGGGAGTCGAGGACCGCGACGCCGAGGTCATGCTCGTCGAGGCCGGGGTCGACGCGGCGCAGGGCTTTTTCATCGGCCGGCCGGCGCCGGAGGCGGAGATGACCGCGCTGCTCGAGTCGGGTCGGGACCTTTCGGCGGCGTCTGCCGCCGCTGGGGGACCTCCGGCCCTCCCTCCGGACGGAGGGAGGGCTCAAGGGAGGGGTGAAGGCGAGTCGCTAAACGACACTTTAACTCACGCTTAACAAAATCGTGCGCTTTGACCGTGCGCTGATTTTCGGCGGCGCCGGCCAGCTGGGCACCGACCTCGCCCGCCTCCTGCCGGCGGCAGTCGCCCTGCCGCGCGAAGAGCTCGCGGTGACCGACGCGGCTGCCGTACGGGCGGCGATCGAAAGCCACCGGCCCGACGTCGTGTTCAACTGCGCCGCGTACAACCCCGTGGATAGGGCGGAAGCCGAGCCTGATCTGGCCATGGCGGTGAACTCGGAAGGCGCCTTCAACGGGGCGGCCGCGTGCCGCGCCCTGGGCGTCCGGTTCGTTCACTACTCGACGAATTTCGTGTTCGACGGCTCTCTCGACCGGCCTTACGTGGAATCCGACCCGGTCGCGCCGCTGGGTGCCTACGCGCGATCGAAGGCCTCGGGTGAGCAGCGCGTTCTGGCCGAATACCCCGAGGCCCTCGTCATCCGGACCGCAGCCCTCTTCGGCGGAGAAGGGTCGCGTGCCAAAGGCGGGAGCTTCCCGGACCGCATAGTGCGCGCCGCTCAAGAGGGCAAACCGCTGAACGTGGTTTCCGATCAGAAGGTCAACCCGACCCATACCAGGCACCTTGCGGCTGCCAGCATCGAGCACGTCAAATCCGGCATGAGCGGCCTGCTTCACCTGGTGGCTCAGGGCTGCTGCGGCTGGGACGAATTCGCGCGCGAGGCGCTGGCCGAATGCGGGGTCGACTGGCCCGTGCAATCGGTGGCCACGCAGCCGGCACCCGGCCTGGCCAGTCGGCCGCTCAACGGGTGCATGCGATCCGAGCGGGTGGGTCCGCTACCGCCCTGGCAGGAGGGCGTCAGGGAGTGGGCGAGGGCCCGAAAAAAGTCATAAAAAAACTCGGGCCGGGCGATTTCTCGACACCGGCACCGAGCTTGGCTGCGGGGGGTGAGGTTCTATTTAATGAGGCCTTAGGCACCACGATACGCCCGCCTCGCGAATTTCAGTCTAGGCCTGTGCCTGCCCGCCTGAAACAATTTTTTCTGCTTATTTTCGACGACATTCCTGCGATGTCACTCTCGAAATGCCAAGGGTTTTCGCCGGATAATGCGGGCCGTTCCGTCGGACTTGCCGGAGATCCTTAGAACGGTGAATCGTTGGCTCAGGCTAGCGCTGCAAACGGCCTTCGGGCTGGCTTTGCTGTTCCTCTGGGTGCGGACGGTTTCCCTGACCGATGTAATCGCCCACATGCGCGTGCAGCGCTGGTGGGTGCTGCCGGTGATGGTCGTCCTTTTCCTGGTCACGAGCATCATCCGGGCGCGCCGCTGGCAGTGGCTTTTGCGGTCGCTCGCGCCGGTCGGCGTGGTGCGGTCCTTCGCGATGAACGCAGCCGGTGGCCTCTTGAACTACGTGCTGCCGATCCGCTCGGGTGACGCCGCGCGTGCCTGGTGGCTGTGGCGGCGGCATCGCCTGCCCGCCGGCTCGGCGCTCGCCACCATCGTCATCGACAAGGCCTGCGACCTCGCCGGTGTGGCCTTCGTGCTGGCGGTGCTCGAGCTGATCGCGCTGACCGGTGCGGTCTCGGCGCCACGCGGCCTGCTCGGCGCGGCGGCGCTGGCGGTCGGCCTGCTCGCCGCGGTGTTTGGCACGGCGATCGCCGGTCCGCGCATCGCGCGCTCGCCACTCGTCAAGCGACTGCTGCCGGCGCGCATCTCGTCTGCGGTCGCGGGTCAGGCATTCGCGTTCAGGGCCGGCGCGCGAGGACTGTGGACGCCGGCGCTCGCGGCACGACTGGTTGGGCTGACCGCGCTGGCGCTCGTCATCGACGCCTTCAACTTCACGCTGCTCTTCGCCGCGGTTGGCATCGACGTGCCGGCCTGGAAAGCGATGGCCGCGTATCCCGCGCTGCTCCTGAGCTTCGCAGTGCCCGCTGGACCGGGTTACCTGGGGAACCTCGAGGTGGCAGGGTCGCTGGTGCTTGGCGGTGGTCTCGGTCTAGCGCCTGTGGTGGCCGCCGGCGCGATAGTCGTCTATCACGCGCTGACCGCAGGTTACGCGCTGGTCCTCGGCCTGTTCGGATTCCTGCTGGTCGGCGGCCGGCGCAAAGCGCGCGCGGGTGGACCCCGTCGCATCGCCGTCTTCCACTGCGGCTTCACCTACTCGGGCGGCGGCGAGCGCATCGTCATCGAAGAGGTGCTCGGCCTGCGCCGTCGTGGCTACGAGGTCGAGTGCTACGCGCCGACGGTCGACCAGTCGCGCTGCTACCCGGATCTCATCGGCGACGTGAAAGTCCGCACCTTTCTGCCGCAGCTGCCGCGATGGTTCCCGTTTCGCGAGGCGATGCAGATGGCGGCGACGTCGCTGCTCATGCCGCTGTACGCGTGGCGTTTTCGCGGCGTCGACGCGATCGTGGGCTGCAACCAACCCAGCGCGTGGATCGCCTGGTGGGCGGCGCGCCTCATCGATGTGCCGTACGCCGTGTATCTCAATCAGCCGAACCGGTTGGTCTATCCGCGCAACGTCGACAGGCAGACGGGCTGGATCGTCAACTCCGACTATCGCCTGCTGGCCGAGATCGTCATGCGCGCCACGCGCTTCGTCGCGTGGGCTGATCGTCGGTCGGTGCAGGAGGCCGACCAGCTGCTGGTCAACGGCGATTACATCGGCGACATCATCCGCGGCATCTACAAGCGCGATGCAATCGACTGCCCGGCGGGCTGCCACGTCGCCAAAGAAGGCTTCCCGCTGCCTGCAGCGTCGCGATTCAGCGGCGGGCTGACGATCAACGGCTACCCGATCCGCCGGCCGTACATCCTGCTCACGAACCGGCACTACCCCCAGAAGCGCTTCGACCTCGTCATCCGCGCCATGGCCCTCGTGCACGCGCAGCATCCGCGCGCGCAGCTGCTGATCCCAGGACCGGCGACGTCGCACACGGCAGAGCTGCACGAGCTGGTCAAGGAGCTCGGCCTTTCCGACAACGTGCTGTTTCTCGGCACGATCACCGAGGAAGAGCTGCAGCGCATCTATGAAGGCGCGGCCGTGTACGTGTATCCCGCCCCCGAAGAGGACTTCGGCATGGGCGTCATCGAATCGATGGCCAAGGGCGTGCCGGTCGTCGCGTGGAACCAGGCGGGTCCGACGGTGACGGTGGGCGAGGGTACCGGATACCTGGCGGAGCCGCTGGTGGTCGAGGACTACGCCGCCGGCATCATCAAGTTGCTCGACGATCCCGATGCGAACCAGGCCACGGGCGAGCGGGCCTTCGCGTGGGCGCGCCGGTTCGACTGGGAGCGGCACATCGACGTCCTGGAGCGCACAGTGCTCGAAGTCGCGCGCTCACACGAGCGCGTGGCGGCCGAAGCGGCCACCGCCTAAACCTCTACGCGGCGGTCGCCGCCCAGCGCACCAGGTCGTCCAATCCCTGGTCGAATGAGATCTCGGGCCGCCAGCCCAGCTGCTGCTGCAGCTTGGTGATGTCGCTGACGTAGTAGGTTTGGTCGCCCTCGCGCCACTCGGCAAAGGAATAGACGGGCTTCTTCTCGGTCAATCGGCCGACGGCCTCGATGACCTGCAGCAGGTTGCGCTGGTTCTCGGGACCGCCGCCCGCGTTGTAGATCTCGCCGCGCGCATCGGCGATGCGGTCGATCACGAGCTCGTAAAGGCGCGACAGGTCGCGCGCGTCCAGCAGATCCCGCACCTGGGTGCCGTCGCCGTAGATGGTCAGCGGCCGGTCGTGCAGGATCGAGTGCACGAAGTGCGCCACCCAGCCCTGATCCTCAGTGCCGTACTGATGCGCACCGTAGATGCAGCTCTGGCGCAGCACGACAGTGTTCATGTGAAAGCAGCGCGCGTAGTCGCGCACGTACTGATCGGCCGCGCCCTTGCTGCAGCCGTACGGGCTGTGAAAGTCGATCGGCTGCGTCTCTTTACAGGCACGGTTGTTTTCCGGCAGCTTTCCGTACACCTTGTTAGTGGATGCGAAAACAAAGGCTGCTTCAGGACTCTGCCGGCGGGTTGCCTCGAGGAGGTTCAACGTGCCGCGCGCATTGATCTCGAAGTCGGCTATCGGGTCGATGAGCGAGGTCGTAACTGCGACCTGGCCGGCGAGGTGGAGCACCGCGTCCTGGCCTTTCACGTGAGGCTCGAGGCCGGGATAGTTGCGCAGGTCCTCCTTGACGAATTCGACCTGGCCGGAGTGGTGTGCTTGCAACCACTCGAGGTTGCGGCGTGCGCCATCGCGGCTGAGGTTGTCGAGCAGCGTGACCTGCCAGCCCCGACCCGCCAGGTGCGACGCGGCGTTGACGCCGAGGAAACCTGCACCGCCGGTGATGAGAGCGCGCCGTGCCACCAGCGGCCTACCTTAGCCGGTCATAAACCCCCTGAGGTACGCGATAGCGACGATCCACGACGCCCCGGCGAGGAACACGGCCTCGCGTCGCTTCGTCCCGCCCTGGGCGTACAGGTACACGCCGGGCAGGAAGAGCACAGCGAAGATGCCGTACACCACGTGCAGGATCTCGGCCGGTCGCTGGCCGGCGATGAAGGCGATGAGCCCGAACAATCCCTGAACGGCCGTGAGCCCGGCCATGATCAGAAAGCTCGAGCGGAATCCGCCCGTCAGCTCGGAGCGCCGGAAATAAAGGTATGCGCCCCATAGGCCGAGCACGACCGCGAAGATGACCAGCGCGGTCGCGCCGACGCGGTGGAGAAAAACGATCGTGTCGGTCACGTAGTCATGTCCGGCGCGACTCACTGATCCGGCCGCGGAAGTAATCGACGGTGGAGGTCAATCCCTCCTCGAGCGATATGGCGGGCTTCCAGCCGAGGTCGCGAGCGGCGCGGGAGTTGTCCAGCGCGATGCGATACACGTCGCCCTTGCGTCGCGGGCCGTGTTGGGCCTCGAGCTTGTAGCCGGTGAGCAGCGCAAGCTTGCGGAAGAGCTCGTTCACGGTCACCGCGTAGCCGCTGCTGACGTGATACGTGCCGTTGGCGCCGCGCTCGAGCGCCGCGAGGTTGGCCGTCGCGACGTCGCCGACGTACAGCATGTCGCGCGACTGCTCGCCATCGCCGTCGATGGTTAGCTGCCGGCCTTCGATCATCCGGCTCGCGAAGATCGCGATCACCCGACCTTCTTCGCTCTGGAAATCCTGACGGGGGCCGTAGATGTTCGAGTAGCGCAGAACCGTGTAGTCGAGGCCGAACGTGCGCTGGAAGGTGCCCAGGTACTGCTCAAAGCAAAACTTGCTGGTGCCGTAGGGCGATAGGGGGCGGACAGGATGGTCCTCGTCGCAGGGAACCACATCGGGCTCGCCATAGAGCGCGCCGCCGGTGGAGATGAAGATGAACTTCTTCACGCGGTGGTCGACGGCGGCCTTGAGCAGGTTGATGCCGCCGATCAGGTTCACCTGGGCGTCGAACGCGGGATCCTCCACCGACCTCGGTACCTCGGCCTGGGCCGCGTGATGGTTGACGATGTCGGGGTGGAACGAGGCCATGAGCGAGGCCACGGCGCTCGGCTCGCGGAGGTCGGCTCGATGCAGCCGGGCCTCAGGGTTGAGGTTGCGCTCGCTCCCGGTGGCGAAATTGTCCACGACGGCGACCTCGTGTCCGGCCGCGAGGTAGGCGTCGACGACGTGCGACGCGATGAAGCCGGCGCCTCCGGTCACGAGAATCTTCATCGGTCGTGAATGTAATCGAAGTCGATGTGGCCAAGGCCGTGCCGGCGCCGGTGACGCCGGCGTTCGTCCGCCGCGTGATCCAGCGGGCCGCGGCGGTGCCGGAGGTGGCCGCGCGCCTCCCCGCAGGCGGCCCATCGATAGCCGTTCGTCTCACGGACGACGCCGAGCTGCAGCGGCTCAATCGAGAGTTCGCCGGCGAGGACCACGCCACTGACGTGCTGTCGTTTGCGGGCGAGGGCGAGCACCTGGGAGATGTGGCTGTCTCATGGCCGGCGGTGGTCAGGCAGGCGCGTGAGCATCGTCATCAATCGGACGCGGAGCTCGCGCTGCTCTGCGTGCATGGCCTGCTGCACCTGCTCGGCTGGGACCACGCGACCGTGGCGCAGAACCGCGAGATGACCCGGCTGACACTGGCGGCGCTGGCGCCCTCGGGCGTGAAGCTCTCGGCGCGTAGACTCTAGGCCCCACGAACTCGGAGGCTTCGCCGCGAGTTCGCGGGGACCCCGATAATTGACACCAGCCGGTGGCGCTCGCCACGGGCTTATTGCGTCTGCATGGAAGAGAGTCGCGAAATTCTGGTCGTCGGGCTCGGTAATCCGGATGCCGAGTACGCGGATACCAGGCACAACCTGGGGTTCGCGTGCGTCCGCGCGCTCGCGTCGCGCCTCGACGTCAAGGTCGACCGCAAGCGGTGGAAATCGCTGATCGGCCGTACTGAATCCCATGGCGTGTGGTTCGTTCTGCCACAGACGTACATGAACCTCTCCGGTGAGGCTGTCAAGGCGGCGATGCGCGACACCGGCGTCACGCCGTCGCACGTGTGGGTCGTGCACGACGAGCTCGACTTGCCCCTGTGCCGCCTGCGCATACGGCGCGACGGCTCCGGCGCGGGGCATAACGGCGTGCTGTCGATCATGTCAGCGCTCGGCACGCAGGACTTCGTCCGCTTTCGCGTCGGCATCGGCAAGCCGTCACATCGCGCGTCGCAGGCGGGCGGTCGGTATGTACTCGGCCGGTTCACGAAAGCAGAGGCCGAGCAGCTCGAAAAGGTGGTGAGCGGCGTAGCGGACGCGCTCGAGCTGGCGCTCGGGTCGGGCATCGAGCGGGCAATGGACCGATACAACCGCGCCGGGTCGCTGGGGTGCGAGGAACCGGTGTGACGGCGCTGTGGCAGGCCGCGCTCGACGCGGCGCCGCAACTGGCGCGATGGCTGGATCGGCCGGACCGGCGGCTGCGCGCCGGCAGGCTGCCGAGGTCTGCATGGCCGATCGTCGCCGCGGCTGTCGCACGCGACCTCATCACCCGCAGGCGATCCGTGCTGATCCTCGCGCCGGCGCCGGAGCGGTTCGCCGGCGACCTGAGACCGTGGCTGGCGGGAAAGCCGCCGGTGCATGTGTTCGCGGAGATCGCCGTCTCGTTTCTCGACCATCCGCCGGCATTCGACGAGGCGGTGAGCATGCGGCTGGAGGCGCTGGCGGCGCTGGCGGCTTCGGATCGCGAGGCCGCGGTCCTCGTGTCATCGCGGCGCGCGGCGCTGCGGGCGACGATCTCGCCGGCCGACCTGGCCGCCGGCACGGTCGACCTCGAACCGGGCAGAGGGCCGGACCCGATCACGGTCGCCGGGCGTCTGACGGAGCTGGGCTATTCGCGCGAAGCGCTGGTCGAAGAGCCGGGCCAGTTCTCGTTGCGCGGCGGCATTCTCGACGTGTTCCCAGCGGGCGCCGACGCGCCAGCGCGGGCCGAATGGCTGGGCGAGACAGTCGACACGCTTCGCGTGTTCGATCCAGAGAACCAACGATCGGTTATGGGACTCGGCCGGCTCGTGGTGCGCACCGGCCGGGAGCTGATGATCGGGCCCGAGCGGGGAGCGCACGCGGCGCACCGGATTCGCACCAGTCTGGACCTGGTCGCCCTGCGGGCCGACGTGCGGGCGGAGTGGGACGACGACCTGACCAGGCTCGACGCGGGCGCGTCGTTCCCTGGCGTCGAGTTCTACTCGGCGTACCTCGGGGATGAGAGGCCGTCACTTTTCGACCACGTGCCCAACGACATCGTCGTCCTCGATTTCGAACCCGACCGCCAGCTCGCGGACGCGCGGTCCATCAGTGAAGACACCGCGATGCTTGCGGCCGCCGAGGCGGAGAACGGGGAGCTGCCGGCGGGCTTCGAGCTCCCGATGGTGGAGCTGGCGAGGCTGCAGCTGGACGCGGCGCGCCCTGTCGTCGAAGTCACCGCGGGGGAGGGCGCGGCCGGCGCGGTTGATCTCGGCTGGACGGAAGCCGAGCCGCTGGTCGCCCGGCAGCACGCCTTCGCGTCGCTGGCCAGACAGGCCGAAGGCGCGGCGATGGTCATTGCTACGGAGCAAACGGATCGACTGCGTGAGCTGCTCGAGGCCGACAAGGTCGTCGTGCCTGCGGCGGTCGTGGACCTCGACGTCGACCTGGACGTCACGCCCGGTCTGAAAACTGCGGAGCAGGACGTCGCCGCGGGCTGCTCGCACGCAGGCATCGGATTCCACCTGCTGACGGACGCTGAGCTGTTCGGGCGCGTGCGCCGGCCGTCGCGGCGCGGCACATCGAGTCGCGCGCGCGCCGAAGAGCTCACCAAGGAGTTCACCCTCGAGTTCGCGCCGGGCGAGCTGGTGGTGCACGTCGACCATGGCATCGCGCGCTTCAGCGGTATGCGGCTGATCGACACGGACGGCACGCATCGCGAGTACCTCGAGCTCGAGTACGCGGAGGCGGACAAGCTGTTCGTGCCGGTCGAGAACCTCGATCGCGTGCAGAAGTACCTCGGCGGTGAAGGCCAGCCGACGCTGCACCGGCTCGGCACCGGCGACTGGACGCGCGCCCGCAGCCGCGCGAAGAAGGTCGTGCAGGACGTGGCCGAGGACCTGCTGCGCATCTACTCGCAGCGAGAGGCGCGCCCCGGCATCGCATTCGCGCCTGACACCGCCTGGCAGCAGGAGCTGGAGTCGTCCTTTCAATATGAGGAGACTCCCGACCAGCTCAATGCGCTGGCGGAGATCAAGGCTGACATGGAGTCGGACCGGCCCATGGACCGGTTGCTGTGCGGCGACGTCGGCTTCGGCAAGACCGAGCTGGCGCTGCGCGCCGCGTTCAAGGCGGCGATGAGCGGCAAGCAGACCGCCCTGCTGGCGCCGACGACGGTCCTGGCGCAGCAGCACTTCCACGTTTTTCGCGAGCGGCTCGCGAACTTTCCCGTGACGGTGGAGATGCTGTCGCGATTCGTGGATGACGAGACGCAGGCCCGAACCATCGAAGGCCTGAAGGCGGGCCAGGTCGACATCGTCATCGGCACGCACCGATTGCTGCAGAAGGACGTCCGCTTCAAGCGTCTCGGCCTGCTGGTCGTGGACGAGGAGCACCGGTTCGGAGTGATGCAGAAGGAAAGGCTGAAGAAGCTGCGCACGCAGCTCGACGTGCTGTCGCTGTCCGCGACGCCGATTCCGCGCACGCTCCACATGGCGGTGGGCGGCATCCGCGACATGAGCGTCATCCAGACGCCGCCCGAGGAGCGGCAGCCCATCAAGACTTTCGTCACCGCGGACGAAGACAACCTCGTGACGGAAGTCTTGTCGCGCGAGCTCGAACGAGGCGGCCAGGTCTACTACCTGCACAACCGCGTCCGCACGATTCAGAAAGCAGCCGAACGCGTGCGCCGCCTCGTACCGAATGCGCGCGTCGTCGTCGGGCACGGGCAGATGGCCGAGGACGAGCTCGCGAAAGTGATGGTGGACTTCGAATCGGCGAAGTTCGACGTGTTGGTCTGCACGACCATCATCGAATCCGGCCTCGACATCCCGAACGTCAACACGATCATCGTCGAGAGGTCGGACCGGTTCGGGCTGGCCCAGCTGTACCAGCTGCGAGGGCGTGTCGGCCGCAGCGGGCGTCGGGCGTACGCGTACTTCCTATACGACCCTCGGCGCTCTCTCACCGAGGGCGCGGACAAGCGGCTCGACGTCATCTCGGGGCTGCACGAGCTCGGACAGGGATTCAAGATCGCTCTGCGCGACCTCGAGATCCGCGGCGCGGGCAACCTGTTGGGGACCGAGCAGCACGGAGCCATCGCCGCGGTCGGATTCGAGATGTACCTGCAAATGCTGCAGAGCGCGGTGAACAAGCTGCGCACCGGCGCGGACGAGACCGCCGTCACCGACGTGCTCTCGACAGCCGAGATGAACCTCGAGTTGCCGCTCGACCACTTCATCCCGCGCTCGTACATCCGCGATGAGAAGCTGCGGCTCGGTGCGTACCGCCAGCTTGCGGCGACCGAGGACGAGACCGAGCTCGATGCGGTGCTGCGCTCGTTGATCGACCGCTATGGTCCGGGGCCGGACCAGCTCGACAACCTCGTTTATTCGTTGCGCGTCAAGCTGCGAGGCATGCGCATGGGTCTCCGCGGCGTAGTGGCCGAAGGGCACGATATCGTCATCCGCGTCGACCCGCAGAGGCTGCTCGACGTCGATGAGCTGAACCGGCGCATGGCCGGGCGGCTGTCCATCGGCGTGAACCGCATCAAGATGCGGCGGCAGGGCGAGGGCTGGCAGAAGGAACTGCTGGCGCTGCTCGACGAGATGTCGGACCTCTACCGGACCGCCAACCTGGCCGTGACAGAATCTCGACGTGGCTGAGGACACTCCATACTCGCCCGGAATCGGATCGATCTTCGAGGTCGTGGCGCGGCTCCGCGCGCCCGGCGGCTGCCCCTGGGACCGCGAGCAGACGCATGAGTCGCTCCGTCCTTATCTGCTCGAAGAGACTTACGAGCTGCTGGAGGCGATCGACTCCGGCGACGACGAGAAGATGAAAGAAGAGCTCGGCGACGTGCTGCTGCAGGTGGCGATGCATGCGGAGATCGCCGCGGAGGAAGGCCGCTTCGATGCCACGCAGGTCTCAGAGGGCGTGGCGGCGAAGATGGTCAAGCGCCACCCGCACGTTTTTGGCGACGTCGCGGTGGAGAACTCCGACCAGGTCCTGCACAACTGGGAGCTCAACAAGCTCGAGGACGCGCGCGCGGCCGGCCGCGAGGACGAGTCCGTCGTCGACCGCGTCCCGGCGAGCCTGCCGGCCCTGGCCTGGACACTCGGCTTGCAGAAGCGCGCCGCGCGCGTCGGCTTCGACTTCAAGTCAACGGCCGACACCGTCGAGGCCGTCGCGGAAGAGGCGCGCGAGCTCGGTGCGGCAGACGATCCAGAGGCGGCATTCCATGAGCTCGGCGACCTGCTGTTCGCCGTCGTGTCGCTGGCGCGGCGCATGAAGATCAACCCCGAGGACGCGCTGCGTGTGGCGGGTCAGCGGTTCCGAGATCGATTCGCGGCAATGCAATCGCAGCTGGTCGAAGACGGCAAATCGTTTCGCGACCTCGACGGCGCCGAGCTGATGGCGCGCTGGGAGAAGACCCACTAGTTTCCTCCCCGCTTGCGGGGAGGCCAGGTGGGGAGATCAGACCGTGGTGAGCCGACAAACGCGAGCGCGTTTGTTATAGTCGCGCCGCTCGTACTGCCCGACGTCCCCGCCAACGCCACAGCAATGAGACAAAGCATCACGCTCGTATCCGCCAAGCGCACCGTCGTCCTCGTCGTCGCGCTTGCCGCCGCCGGCTGGGCCGGCCTCGCCTACGCGCAAGAGGCGTATTTGGGTCACAGACTGAGCCAGCAAGTGAGCGACCTCCGGTCGCAGAACTCGACACTGGCCGCGCAGAACCAGGGATACAGCCGCGACATCGCAGCCATCAAGAACGGCTCGGCCGATGAGGAAGAGGCGCGACAGAACGGTTACGCGAAGCCCTACGAGCGCGTGTACCTCGTGGCCGGCACACCGAGCCCGGCCGCGCCATCGCCCAAGCCATTACCAAAAGCGTCGCCGACCCCATGACCTGGACCCACTAGCCCCGGCCGGAAGGCCTGAAAAGACGCGGGTATAATCGGCCTCGCGGAGTGGAGCAGCGGCAGCTCGTCGGGCTCATAACCCGAAGGTCGTCGGTTCGAATCCGACCTCCGCAACCAACTTCCAAGTCGCAACGCACTCAGCCCGACGGCACGCCGGCGCCGGCGGATTCTGAAGTCCTTCGCTGCCCCGCAACTATCGGCAGCACGACATAGAACGTCGTCCCGTCACCAACGTCGAACCAGATGCGCCCACCGTGCTGTTCGACGATCTGCCTCGCCATCGGCAGGCCGACGTCTGTGCTCAAAGCCCTGGCGGGAGAGCGTGACTGGGTCCCGCGGCCATGGCCGATCAGCTGCGCCTCCAGGTCGGCGGCAAACGCAGCTCCGCGGTCGCTCACGCTGATACGTACCTCGGCATCAGATGCGTGCGCACTCATCAGCACCTCGGCGTCGGGCGGGGAGTATTCGATGGCGCGCCCGAGAAGGCTCGTGATCATCTGCGTCACCAGGTCAGGATCGACCTGAACGATGGGCAGATCTCCGATCTCGACGCGGATGGGGTGGCCGGCCGCGCCCATCTGCACGCTGGCCGCCGCGTCGCGCAACAGCGAACTGAGATCGACGTCGCTGATCTTGATCGTCGACGTCCGTTCTTCGGCCGAGTCGAGGCGCACCATGTCGTCGAGGGTCACGCCGAGGTGGCGAGCCTCTTTGACGATGTCGCCGGCCATTGAGCGCACATCGGCTGGGTCGAGGTCGTCGGTCTGGGCGATGTACTCGCCAAAGCCTTCGATCCCGACCAGGGCGGTGCGGAACTCGTGCCGCACCTTGGTCATGAACTGGCTCTTCACGCGATTTAGCCGCTGCAACACTTCGAGGTTGGCGGCGGCGGTCTGGGCTGCCGCGCGTTGCGCAGAGACGTCTTCGAACATCACCACGAAGTAGTCGACGCTGCCACCTGCCCTGCGGACGGCCGTCGCTTTGACCCGCAGCCACACGACCGAGGCTTGCGCGCTGTTCGCAGCTGCTTCGAACTCGACAGTGCTGAGCTCCGCAGCGCTGGCGATGCTCAGGCGAACGAGAGGGCGCTCCGACTCGGCGAAGAAGTCGAGCAGTTTCGCCCCGGTCAGGCCTGCGACGCTCGTGCCCAGCACGGCCGCCAGGGTGGGGTTGACCTGCAAGACAGTCAGGTCCGTACTAACCCGCGACATTCCCAGCGGGGCGTTGACGATGACGTCGTTGAGCGTCGTGGCCGCGAGCTTGCTCCGGTAGACCAAGGTCAGCGAATCGTGCTGGGCGAGGACCTGGCTGACCATCACGAGTGCGATGACCAGAGCGGCGAGGACGGTGGCCGAGACATCGAGCGGATGGCCGCGGAAGACCTGGACAACCGCCAGCGAACCGCCCACGAGGATCGTGATCCAGGGCAGGATCAGCTGCCAGACGTCGACAGGCCTTTCCTCGTGGGTCTGGTCGCGGACCTCCGACGGCCACAACGCCGCGAGCGCGATGGCCAGATAACCGATCACCCAGCCGGCGTCGAGCTCACTGCCGACGACTCCATAGTTGCCAGTCGCGTTGAGGTAGGCAAAGGCGCTGTCGGCGATGGCGTTCGCGCCCAGACCGGCGAGCAGGAGCAGCAGACGGCCCTGAGTCTCGTCGGTCGCGCGCCGGATCGCCAGGATCAGCACCGTACCGATCAGCAGATCGCCGATGGGGTAGGCGAGGCTGACGAGTCGGTCGAAAAGACTCTCGTCAGTCGCGGCGAGGATCTGGCCCAGGCCGAGCTCCCATCCGACGAATGTCAACGACGTCGCGACGATGATCCGGTCGAACCACAGCCTGAGGCCGGTCGAAGTGCCGCGCGAAGTGTGCGCGAAGGCAAGGATGCCCGCGATGGCGAGAGGAATGGCAGCGAGGAAGCCGATGTCGGCGACCGAGGGAAAGGGCACTTCTTGGTGCAAGGCGACCTCGTAGACGGACCAGGCCACCTCGCCCGCGCACCAGCTCCCGGCCGAAGCTGCAAGCAGGGTCCAGGCTCTATGCAGCCGGAACCGCGTGCGCCTCGCCGCCAGCCCGCAGCTGAGCGCGGCCGTGCCGGCCGCCACAGCCTCCCCGAGGTCGTCGACAGCGGTCGTGACCTGATCCCCGCCGATCCTGAGCGCCAGCCAGACAACAAAGACCACTGATGCCACCCCAAAGAGGGCGCCCCAGAGTCCGAAGCGAAGCCAGGCACTGGAACCGGACCGTCCTGGAATGGTGGCCATCATGTGCGGGACGGTCTAGCACCATGGCCCCGTGTCTGTCCACATCTGGGGCCAGGCGGATCGAGGTCGTGATTGAGGCCGACGGTATACTCGGCGAGGCTTCGAGTGAACAAGAGAAAGAAAGTGGCGCTGGCCAAGCGCCGGACGAAGAAGAGAAAGCTCAAGGCGCGAGCAGGGGCGGCGCGCTAGGATTCCACGGCCCCACCCGGGATGGTGCCGTAGCTCAGGTGGTAGAGCGCACGACTCATAATCGTGTTGTCGGTGGTTCGAGTCCACCCGGCACCACCACGCCCGCGCTTCTGGACAAACCCCGCCGCCGGCAACCATCGTGGCTGCACCGGCCTTGACATGGACAGCCCCGACCTAGAATCGCACCGAATGTGTGGCGGCTCTGGCTCGGGTATCCACTCTGGGCGTGGATCATCGCATCGGTCTTTCTCGGTTTCGGCGCGCTCCAGCTAATCCTTTCGGTTTTTCGGCTACCGGGCCGGCTCAGGCATGACAAGGCGACGTACGACCTCTGCGCGCAGCGCGGCATGTGGCCGGCGGACAACTTCAGACCGCCCAACATGCCAGACATGCTTCCGTTGATCCAGGCCGGCTTCCGCAACACGTTTGCCACCCCGGACATGTCGCTCTGGTACTCGGAGGTGAGGGACAGCGGCTCGGCACTTAGTTCGACATCCGTAGCGATGTTGATGTTCGAAGTCGACGGACTGAACCTGCCCTACGTTGCCGCCGCTCGGAAAGGAGATGTCTCAGTGCTGCCGCGCGCTCGTGGCCAGGAGGTCGGCTTCGAGTCCATCGATTTCATGTCTTGCTTCGAGATCCGCGCGGACGACCCGCGCGCGGCTGTGATGCTGATCGACCAAGGCATGATGCAGTGGTTGCTCGACCTCGATCGGGTGAGCTTTCAGATCAGTGGACCCCTTGTGTCGGCGCTGGTGAACCGGCGGAGGAACCGCGTGAGGAACCGCGTGAGGAACGCAACTGAGCTCGAGCTGCTGCTTCAGTTCCGGGATGGATTCGCCGCTCACGTGAGTGCCGTCGTGCGGATGGGCTTTCCAGCGCCAATGGCCCAGCCGGCGCGGTGACCGCCGGAATTGAGATTGGCCCGGACGGACGGCCGCGATGCTGGTGGGGCAACAGCGATCCCCTCTACATCACCTATCACGACACCGAATGGGGACGTCCGTCCGCGGACGACCGCCGCCTTTTCGAAAAGCTCAGCCTCGAGGGATTCATGTCCGGCCTCAGCTGGCTCACGATCCTGCGCAAGCGCGAGACATTCCGCGCCGCTTTCGCCAACTTCGACCCTCCCGCGGTCGCGCGGTTCACCCAGGCCGACGAGGAGCGGTTAATGGGCGACGCAGGGATCGTCCGCAACCGGGCCAAGATCGCGGCCACGATCAACAACGCGCAGCGCTACAGCGAGGTCGTCAAAGAGTTCGGCAGCTTCGCCGCGTACGCCTGGAGATTCGCGCCGCCGGCGCGCGCGAGGCTCATCGACCAGGCTGAGCTCATGCAGATCAAGTTCAGCCCCGAGGCCGCGGCGATGAGCAAAGATCTGCGCCGGCGCGGCTGGGCTTTCGTCGGTCCGACCACCGTCTATTCATTCATGCAATCGATGGGGCTGGTGAACGACCACGTCGGCGGTTGCTACGTCGGCGACGAGGTGCAGCGGGAGTTGAAGCGATTCAAGCGCCCGGCCTGAACCCCGGCCATCGCGTGCTGGTGGCCGTGTCCGGCGGACCCGACTCGACCGCGCTGCTGCTGATGCTCCACGAGCAAGGCCACGACATCGTCGCGGCGCATTACGACCACGCGCTGCAAACTGGATCGGCGGCGGTCGCGGAGCACGTGCGCAAGCTGTGCGCGTCGCTGGGTGTGTCGCTAATCGCTGAGCGCCGCACTGAGGCGCTGGCCCGGGGATCGGTGCAGGCAGCCGCGCGGCAGCTCCGCTATGCATTCCTCGAGCGCGCGGCCCGCGAGGCAGGTGCGCCGACGATCGCACTGGCTCACACCGCGGATGACGTGGTGGAGGGAGCCGCGATGCACCTCCTGCGCGGCTGCGGGCTGGCGGGACTGAGGGGCATGCCGGCGCGGCGCGGTCCATTCGTTCGACCGCTTCTAAATGTCTGGCGCGGCGAGCTCGTCGCGTACCTCGAGGCGCGAGGAGTCACAGCGCTCGACGATCCGGCCAACTCCAACCTCGCCTACGCGCGCGTCCGCATGCGTAAGCACGTGTTGCCGGCGTTGGAACGGGACTGCCCGGGAATCATCCGCCGGCTCCACGGCGCCGCCACCCAGGCGGCCCGACTCCAAGATGCGCTCACCGCTCAGGCGGCGGGACCGCAGCCCCGCCAGGCGATCGCGGCCATGAGCCCGCCGGTGGCCGGCGAATACATGCGTCTTCTTTATGCGGACGCGGGCGGGCGCCTGCCCGCCCTGAGCCGCCGCCAGCTGGCGGCCATGGTCCGGCTGGCGACAGGCGAGCGCGGTGGGGGCGGGATCGACCTGCCCGGCGGCTTGCGTTTTCGGGTCGTCGGATCCCGGGTAGAAGTCGTGCCGCGCGTTTTCCAGATGATGGACGCGGTGTTGAGCGTCCGGCCATGCGCGGGCTGCGATGAGGCCGGGGCGGTGCATCTGAAGCGCGGTCTGGAACTGCGGTTGGGCCGTCGCGAACCTGGCCTGCGCATGCGGCCGGCGGGTGGCGCCGGCAGCCGCAAGCTGCAGGACATCATGGTCGACGCCCACGTCCCTCGCGAGGAGCGCGACGCGTGGCCGCTGGTTTTCGCCGGCGACCGCCTGGCGTGGGTCCCGGGCGTCGCGGTCGACCGGGATCTGAAGGCGGGCTCGGCTGAACCCGCACTGCACGTAACTGTCACACGTATCCTGTCGGACAGGAACCCACAAATGGCAGTGCTAGAATCGCCCGACACCCCTCGAGGAGATCCGAGTTGAGTCGCTTTCCCCGCTCCAGCCTTTTCTATTTCGCGTTAGTCGTCGTTCTCGGCCTCGTTTTCTGGTTCACGTGGCAGTCGATCCAGGGCAACCAGGCCGCGAGCGACTGGTCCTACTCGAACCTCATCTCCAACATCCAGGACGGCAACGTCAAGCAGGTCGAGGTCAAGGGCAACGACGCGGTCGCGACCGACAACGGCAACAACAAGCACAACGTGACGGTGCCCGACTGCTCCAGCAGCGCCGGCAACGACTGGTGCACGCAGTACGCGAGCAAGACCAACATCAAGCTCGACACCAACAGCAGCGGCACCTACCTGCTGAGCGTCCTGCTGCCGAACATCATTCTGGTAGTCCTGATCGCGGCATTCATGTGGTGGGTGCTGCGGCAGACCCAGAGTGGCAACAACCAGGCCATCTCCTTCGGTAGATCGCGCGCGCGCATGATCGCCGGCGACAAGCCGGCGATCACGTTCGCCGACGTGGCGGGGGTGGACGAGGCCAAACAGGAGCTCACGGAAATCGTCGAGTTCCTCAAGTACCCCGAAAAGTTCGTCGCTCTGGGCGCGCGCATCCCCAAGGGCGTGCTGCTCGTCGGGCCTCCCGGTACCGGCAAGACGCTGCTCAGCAAGGCAGTGGCCGGCGAGGCGGGGGTGCCGTTCTTCTCGATCTCCGGCTCGGAGTTCGTGGAGATGTTCGTGGGTGTCGGCGCGAGCCGTGTCCGCGACCTGTTCGACCAGGCGAAGAAGAACTCACCGTGCATCGTGTTCGTGGACGAGATCGACGCCGTCGGGCGTCAGCGTGGCGCCGGCCTCGGCGGCGGTCACGACGAGCGCGAGCAGACCCTCAACCAGTTGCTCGTCGAGATGGACGGATTCGACACCAACACGCATGTCATCGTCATCGCCGCCACCAACCGCCCCGACGTGCTCGACCCGGCGCTGCTGCGCCCGGGCCGTTTCGACCGCCACGTCACGCTCGACCGCCCCGACATCAAGGGCCGCCGCGCGATCCTCGACGTGCACGCGCGCAACAAGCCGCTCGACACGACTGTCGACCTCGACGTGCTGGCCCGCCAGACGCCGGGCTTCAGCGGCGCCGACCTCTCCAACCTCATCAACGAGGCGGCGATCCTCGCGGCGCGCGCCAACAAGAAGGTCATCGGAATGGACGAGCTCGAGGAGGCGATCGCGCGCGTGATCGCGGGCCCCGAGCGCAAGAGCCGGCGCATCTCCGACCACGAGAAAGAGGTGATCGCGTATCACGAGACCGGTCACGCGCTGGTGATGAAGTCGCTGCCGCACGCCGACCCGGTGCACAAGGTTTCGATCATCAGCCGCGGCATGGCTCTCGGCTGGACGCTGAGCCTCCCCGAAGAGGACAAGTACCTCATCAGCAAGGACGAGCTGATGGACCAGATCGCGGGCATCATGGGCGGCCGCGTCGCTGAAGAAGTGGTCTTCGGGGACGTCACGTCAGGCGCTGAGAACGACATCCAGCGAGCGACGCAGATGGCGCGGCGCATGGTCACGCAGTGGGGCATGTCGGACAAGCTGGGCACAGTCGCCATGGGCCACCGCGAGGAGCTTGTGTTCCTCGGCCGCGACCTCGGCGAGCAGCGCAACTACTCCGAAGAGGTGGCGGCGATCATCGACGAGGAGATCCGCTCCATCATCAACCACGGCTATCAGACCGCGAAGGGCATTCTGGTGGCGAAACGGGGCAAGATGGACGCGGTCGTCGAAAAGCTCAAGGAGGTCGAGACGCTGGACGCCAAGGAGCTCGACGAGATCCTGGCGCAGGAGCCAGACGCTCCCGCGGCCGCCGGTAGCTCAGCCAGCTAGAACGCCGGACCGGCTTACCGTTGCGGGGAGAGGCAACCTAGGCCGCAGCCTCACGGTCGCGCTGCGTGCCGGCGCGGTCAATTCGCGCGAGGGCTTCCGGCTGCCGCGAGAGGGCATCGTCTTTCTCGCGGTGCCTGACGGCGCGGTTGGCGAGATGGCTGCGCGCATCGCGGGCATGGATCCCTCGCCCAAGCTCAGCTTCGTGCACCTGAGCGGCGCGCTCGGCCTCGACGCCCTGGCGCCGTTGAAGCACAACCCGGTCGGCTCATTTCATCCGCTGCAGTCATTTCCCTTCTATCGCGACCCCTCTGCTTTCCGCGGCATCACCATCGCGATCGACGCTTCAATGCCGGCGTTGCGCAAGAGCCTGTTCGGGCTTGCCCGCGGCCTCGGCGCGCGGCCCAAGCTGGTGACCGATCGCGAGCGCGTTCGGTATCACGCGGCAGCCGTGTTTGCCTCGAACTTCGTCGACGCCGTCATCGCCGAGGCGGTGCATGAGCTGGAGGCGATCGGCTGGAGCGAGCGGGAGGCCACCGCGGCGCTCATGCCGCTGGTCGAGGGCGCCGTCGAAAACATCCGCCGGAAGGGCGTCGTGGCGGCGATGACCGGGCCCATCCGGAGGGGCGACGAGGAGACCGTCAGCCGCCACCTGGAGGCTGTGGAACGGCCCGATCTTTACCGTATCCTTGGATCGATCGCACTCGAGATCGCGGAAGCCGCGGGCCTCGAGCCCGCCGCGGCGAGGCGAGTGCGAAGGGCGTTGACCCGAGATGTGGCAGCGACCCGAAGGAGACAGCGTCGATGACGACGGTGCTGGACGTCCAGCGGTTCAAAGACGAAGGCCGCCGCTTCGCCATGCTGACGGCCTACGACTACCTGAGCGCGCGGATCCTCGACGAGGCCGGCATCCCGATCCTGCTGGTCGGCGACAGCCTCGGCATGGTGATGCTCGGCCACCCGACCACGCTGCCCGTGACGATGGACGACATGCTCGTCCACGCCAAGGCTGTGTCGCGGGGCGCGCGACAGGCCCTGCTGGTCGGCGACATGCCCTTCATGTCATACCAGGTGTCGGCTGACGAGGCGGTGCGCAACGCCGGGCGGTTCGTGCAGGAAGGCGGCATGCATGCCGTCAAGCTCGAGGGCGGCGGCGATCGCATCGTCGAGATCACCCGACGCCTGACCGAGGCCGGGGTTCCGGTGATGGGCCACCTCGGACTGACGCCGCAATCGGTGCACGCGATGGGCGGATTCAAAGTCCAGGGCAAGACCGAGCCCCAGGCCGCACGCATCCTGAGAGACGCCAAGGCACTGGAGGAGGCAGGCGCGTTCAGCGTCGTGCTCGAAGGCATGCCGTCCGCGCTGGCTGGTCGGGTCACCAAGGCGCTCCGGATTCCGACCATCGGCATCGGTGCGGGGCCGCAGACCGACGGCCAGGTGCTCGTCTACCACGACTTCCTCGGGCTCACCACCGGCAAGGCGCCCAAGTTCGTGAAGCGCTACGCCAACCTCGCGGAGGAGATCGACCGCGCGGCCCATCGGTTCGCCGACGACGTACGGACTGGAACGTTCCCGGCGTCCGAGCACGAGTACTCGGCGAATGGCTCCCCGGCGGTACCGCACGAGGTCAAGTACGGCGCCTGATCACGATTGAAACGCCCGCGGCAATGCGGGCGCGCGTTCGGGAGTGGGGCGCGTCTTCGATCGGGCTGGTGCCCACCATGGGGGCGCTGCATGCGGGGCATCGCAGCCTGATCGAGCGCGCCCGGTCCGAGAACGACAGGGTCGTGGTCAGCATCTTCGTGAACCCGTTGCAGTTCGGGCCGAACGAAGACCTCGCGCGCTACCCACGGCCCATCGAGAAGGACCTCGAGATGCTCCGCGAACTGAACGTGAACGCCGTCTACATGCCGAGCGTTGCGGACATGTATCCAGAGGGTGCGACGACCCGCGTGGTCGTCGGCGGCGTTGCCGAGACGCTGGAGGGCGCGGCGCGCCCCGGCCACTTCGAGGGCGTCGCCACGGTGGTGGCCAAGCTCTTCTCGGCGGTGCGGCCCGATCGCGCTTACTTCGGCCGGAAGGACGCGCAGCAGGTGGCGGTCGTGAAGCGCATGGCGGCCGACCTGGACACCGGCGTCGAGATCATCGCCTGCCCGATCGTGCGCGATGCCGATGGCCTGGCGGTGAGCTCGCGCAACGTGTACCTGACTGCCGACGAACGGAAGGCCGCCCTCAGCCTGAGCCGGGCCCTGAGTGCCGGCGCCACCGGGTATGCGGGCGGAGATCGCGATCTGGCCGCGATCCAGGAGCGGATACGTGCCGTCCTGGCCGCCGAGCCGCTGGCCCAGATCGACTACGCGGAGCTCGTCGATCCGGCGACTTTTCGGCCTTCTGGCACCCTCGCGGTGCTGGCCGTGACGATCGGCAAAACGAGGCTGATCGACAACCACGACGTGAGCAAACCTTTTCCGGGTTGACCGCAAATCGTGAGTTACAATTGGTTTTCCGTTTTGGCGAAGGCCGTTTTGACGACCAACACCACACCAAAAATCTTTAGGGGGTTCGTACGTTGTCCAATGAATCCGGTGCTGTCCTGACTGAGTCTGAGGAGGAGACAGAGCAGGACCAAGCCGCGGCGATGACCATGGAGGACTACCTCCACTACGAGGAGGAGGCCTTCAAGACCCCGAACCACGGGGACATCGTCGATGGCATCGTGGTCCGAGTCGACCCGGACGAGGTGCTCGTCGACATCGGCGCCAAGGCCGAAGGCGTGATCTCGAGCAAGGAGCTCGGCCTGCGCGGCGAGACCGACGCGCTGGGGCTGGAGCCTGGAGACCAGATCAAGGTCTTCGTGCTGCAGCCGGAGAACGAAGAGGGGAACGTGGTCCTGAGCCTGCGGCGCGCTCGCGCCGAGACGACTTGGCTCGTGGCCGCGGAGAAGCAGACTGACGGCTCGGTCATCGACGCCGACGTGCGCGAGCAGAACAAGGGCGGGCTCATCGTCAACGTTCTGGGCCTGCGCGGCTTTCTGCCGTCGAGCCAGGTGGCGCGTGCCTACGCGGGCTCGCTCGACTCTCTGGTCGGTCAGCGCATCGTGGTCAAGATCCTCGAGGTCAACCGCAAGCGCAACCGCCTCATCGTCAGCCAGAAGGCTGCCGAGGACGAGGATCGCGCTCGCAAGCGTGAGGAGCTCTTCAGCCGCCTGCAGACGGGCGGAACTGTGAAGGGCACCGTGTCCGGCATCACCAGCTACGGCGCATTCGTCGACATCGGCGGCGCCGACGGCCTGATCCACATCTCCGAGCTCTCGTGGGACCGCGTGTCCAAGGTCACCGACGTCCTGCAGCTCGGCGAAGAGGTCATGGTCAAGGTGATCAAGCTCGACCCCGAGCAGACCCGCATCTCGCTGTCGCTGCGCCAGCTGCAGCAGGACCCGTGGGAGAAGCTCGTGCAGTCGATGCCCATCGGCTCGATCGTCGAGGGCCAGGTCACCAAGACCAAGAAGTACGGCGCGTTCTTGCAGATCATGGCCGGCATCGAGGGCCTGCTTCACATCTCCGAGCTTTCTTGGGATCACGTGGAGCGCACCGAGGACGTGCTCAAGGTGGGCGAGACGCTGCAGGTGAAGGTCATCGGGATCGACACCGCGCGGCGCCGGATCTCGCTGAGCCTCAAGCAGCTGTCCGCGCCACCGGCCAACCTGGCGCCGGCTCGGGCCTCGGGCCGCCAGGACTTCTACGACACAGAAGACGAGTAGTTAGGTGGGAGTTCCTCCCCGCTTGCGGGGAGGGTAGGGTGGGGACAGCAGACCCTCTATATCGGTACGGGTGCGCTGCTCCCGGCCAGCCGCTGCTGCGCCGGCTGCCAGAACGGGTCGACGGTGAGGGCCATCTGGTAGTCGGCGCGCGCAGCCTTGGGGTTGCCCAGCCGCAGCTCCTGATCGCCGAGCTCGACCCAGAAACCAGGGTCTGAATCTCCCAGCGCCCCCGCGAGGCGCAGCTCCTGCAGCCCGTCGAAGTCATATCCCTGCTGGATGAGCGCCTCGCCGAGCGCCCGGTGGTACTGGGCCTGCAGCGGATCGGCGCGCACCGCCAGGTCGGCGTGACCTTCGATGTACCAGGCCTCCGCCAGCACCGGGCCGCTGGCGAGCACTGCCGCGAGAAGAGCGAGCAGGACGGCGCCGATCGCGCGGAGGATCGGTTGTGTGTTCAGGACCGGCTGCTCGGTACCCTGCGCGGCGCGCACGCCCGACCAGCACGTGCCCAGCAGCAGCCAGAACGCCCCGGTCGCGGGCGCCCAGTCGAAGTTGAAGAAGACCCAGACGGTATAGCCGGCGCAAGCCGCCGCGAGCGGCGCGACTGAGCCCGAGGAGCGCTGGCGCCACGCCCCACGCGCCACCACGGCGATCACCGCGCCGAGAGCGATCAGGCCGAGCAGGCCCTGGGTGACGGCGACGTCCAGGACGCCGTTGTGGATGCGGTCGAAGGTGACGAGCGGCCCCGACCATGCGCCCGTCAGGAACCGGCCGAAGGCCAGACCCGTGGCGTCCTCGCCCCAGCCCGTGATCGGCCGGGCCAGGAACATCGATAGGCCGTCGGTCCAGAGGTGCTGGCGGGCCGGGCCAGGGTCGCCGTTCAGCTCGCGCAGCGGCTGTATGAAAAGGATGGCGGCCAGGCCCAGGGCCACCAGCCCCGTTGCCGCCGGCGCAGCGATCCTGAGAGCCCGCCCGCGGAACCTCATCACAACCAGGACGGCGCAACCCGCCACGGCGCCCAGGCCTCCCGCACGCGACGTGGAGACGAGCAGCCCGCCCACGAGGGCGGCGACGAAGATCCACCAGGCGACCACGAAGAAGTCGTTGCGCAGGGCGCGCGAGATGGCCAGCGGCGCCGCCATGGCGATCAGGGCCCCCAGCAAACCAGCGTTGCCCACGTTGCCGTCAGGGCGGAACGGCTGGGCGGTCAGCTGCTGCCAGATCGCCTCCATGCTGGCGATAGCCGTCCCGACGACGAACGCGGCCACCACCCGGTCTCGATCGCGGTCGTCCCGGAGCAGCCACACCGGAACGGCCAGCAGCCCCAAGTACGCCAGGCGTACGGGTAAAGACTCATACCGAAGGTACGAGCCGGCGAGGCTGGTCCCGACGTTAATAGAGAAGATGCATGCGACCACCGCGGCGCCGATCGCGGCCAGGAGCGGCCAGCGGACCTGGCCCAGGCTCGGGCGATTCGTCGCCAGCAGCGCCAGGCCCGCGCCCAAGCATGCCCCGGCGATGACTATCGAGACGCGCGGCAGGATGAACTGGTCGGCGGCGATCCTGTCGGGCAGAAAAACTGTCGGCAGCAGGAAGGCGATGACTGCCGGCAGCCAGGCGCCCAGACGATCGGAAATCGAGCTTGCGGGAGGCTTGTTAGGTGGAATCTGCAGCTTGTAGGGGACGGTATATTACTTTGCACGCTGCCACGGGCAGTCGAGTGATTAGATCGAGGAGGTGCTGGCCCCACCGAGTCGCTGGAGAACCCATAAGAATCGAGGATCGTCTATGAGCACGATGTATCCGTTCGAAAGATTTACTGAGCGAGCCAAGAAGGTTCTGACACTCGCCCAGGAAGAAGCAGAAAGGTCCCACCACAGTTACATAGGCACCGAGCATCTCCTGCTGGGTTTGCTCCGGGAAGGCGAGGGCCTCGCCGCCAAGGTCCTGAACAACCTTGGCGTGGAGATCGGCAAGGTTCGCCAGACGATCGAGTCCGTGCTCGGTCGCAACGAGCGGATCATCATCCAGCAGATCATTCCGACGTCGCGCGTGAAGAAGGTCATCGAGATCTCCTTCGAAGAGGCGCGGCGCATGGGCCACAACTACGTCGGCACCGAGCACCTGCTGCTGGGCCTGCTCATCGAGGGCGAGGGCATCGCGGCGCACGTGCTGGAAGACCTCGGCGCAACGCTGGACAAGGTGCGCGCGGAGATCGAGCGCCTGCTGCACGACTCTTCGGCCGAGACCGAAGCCGAGCCGGCGCCGAAGAAGCCGTCGAAGACGCCGCTGCTCGACCAGTTCGGCCGCGACCTCACCGAGCTCGCGCGCCGCAACCAGCTCGACCCGGTCATCGGGCGCGAGATGGAGATCGAGCGCGTCATCCAGATCCTCAGCCGGCGCACGAAGAACAACCCGGCGCTGATCGGCGAGCCAGGCGTGGGCAAGACCGCCATCGCCGAAGGCCTCGCGCAGTCGATCAACCTCAGCAACGTGCCCGAGTCGCTGCAGCACAAGCGCGTGCTGACACTCGACATGGGCGCGCTGGTCGCCGGCACCAAGTACCGCGGTGAGTTCGAAGAGCGCCTGAAGAAGATCCTCGACGAGATCCGGTCGAGCCGCGAGGTCGTGCTGTTCATCGACGAGCTGCACACGCTGGTCGGCGCGGGCGCCGCTGAAGGCGCCATCGACGCGGCCAACATCCTCAAGCCCGCGCTCGCGCGCGGCGAGATCCAGTGCATCGGCGCGACGACGCTGAACGAGTACCGCAAGTACATCGAGAAGGACGCCGCCCTGGAGCGCAGATTCCAACCGGTCTACGTCGACCAGCCGACGCTGGCCGAAACGATCGACATCCTGAACGGCATCAAGTCGCTCTACGAGAAGCACCACCGCGTCACCATCACCGACTCGGCCATTCACGCGGCGGCGGTGCTGAGCGACCGATACGTCAGCGACCGTGCCCTGCCTGACAAGGCCATCGACCTTATCGACGAGGCGTCGGCCCGCGTGCGCATGAAGCTCACGACGACGCCTGATGATCTGAAAGAGCTTCAGAAAGAGATCAAGAAGTACAAGATCGACCAGGACGAGTCGGTCAATAAGCAGGACTTCGAGGCCGCGGCCGCCGTGCGCGATCGCGTGAAGAAGCTGCAGGACAAGCTCGCGCAGAAGGAAGCCGCGTGGCGCGACAAGCTCGGCGAGACCGTGCCCGAGGTGAATGAAGAGCACATCGCTCAGATCGTGGCCGCGTGGACCGGCGTCCCGGTGTCGCGCCTCGTCGAAGAGGAGACGTCACGCCTGCTGCGCATGGAGGAAGAGCTCCACAAGCGGATGGTCGGCCAGGACGAGGCCATCGTCACGGTCTCGCAAGCGGTGCGCCGCGCGCGCGCCGGTTTGAAGAACCCGCGCCGGCCCATCGGCTCGTTCATCTTCCTGGGCCCGACCGGCATCGGCAAGACCGAGCTCGCTCGCGCACTCGCCGAGTACCTGTTCGACTCGGAAGACGCGCTGATCAAGCTCGACATGTCTGAGTTCATGGAGCGTCACACGACCGCTCGACTGGTTGGGTCGCCTCCCGGCTACGTCGGCTACGACGAGGGCGGGCAGCTCACCGAAGCGGTGCGCCGCAGGCCTTACTCGGTGATCCTTTTCGACGAGATCGAGAAGGCGCATCCCGAGGTCTTCAACATGCTGCTGCAGATACTCGAGGATGGCCGGCTGAGCGATGCCAAGGGCAAGGTCGTCAACTTCGCCAACAGCGTGATCATCATGACCTCCAACCTCGGTATCCGCGATGTCAACCAGGCCGCCACGACGCTGGGCTTCCAGCCGGCCGTCGTTGACGAAGCCGAAGAGGTCGAACGCCGGCACAAGAACACCAAGGAAAAGATCGACGAGGAGCTCAAGCGCATGTTCAGGCCCGAGTTCCTGAACCGCGTGGACGCGGTCGTCGTCTTCAAGAGCCTCACGACGGAGCAGATCCGGGAGATCGTCGACCTGCAGCTGGTGCGGCTGGGCAAGCACCTGGCCGAGCAGCAGATCACGATCGAGGTCACCGACGCGGCCAAGGACCTCATCGCCAAGGAAGGCTATGACCGCACCTACGGCGCCAGGCCGCTGCGACGCGTGATCACAAGCCGCATCGAGGACCAGCTGTCCGAGCACCTGCTGCGCGGCAAGATCGCCCGCGGCGACACGGTCCAGATCGACGTCGAGGGTGAGAACGACCTGAAGTTCACGCCGATCAAGCACAAGCAGAAAGAACCCGCTGGGACCGCTGCTCCGAAGGCATAAGCCCTCCCCGCTCGCGGGGAGGGGGCGGGGGTGGGGACGGTAGCCTAGTTTCAAGCGTCATCCGAGACAATGGGCGCCGTGAGCGCCCCCGTTGCTTTGCGGCTCCGGCCGCTCGAGATCGGCGACATCCTGGACGAGACGTTCCGCATGTACCGGCGGAACTTCATCGTGCTCGCCGGCCTGTCGATGATCTTCACCATCCCGCTGGCCGCGCTCTCCGGCTACGGCTACTTCGCGCTGTTCAACTTCTTCGGGTCGCAGGCGACGAGCACCAACCCGGGCGATTTGACCGGCTTCTATTCAGCATTGGTCCCACTGGCCATCGGGACCGTCGTCAACCTGCTGGTTCTTCCGTTCCTCTACGGCAGCGTCTCGTACGCGGCCTGCCAGTCCGCGATGGGCAGGCCGGTGACGATGTGGACCGCCATCCGGGGCTCCTTCAAGCGCTACCTGCAGATCGCGCTCTTCTACATCCTGATCGGCCTGATGATCGTTGCCTTCTGCCTGTTCCCGCTGTGGTTCTGGATCCTGGTCGGCTGGATCACCGTGCTGCCGGTGATGTTCATCGAGAACGTGGGCCTGTTCGCAGCGATGAGTCGCAGCTGGCGTCTGGTTCAAGGGCGCTGGTGGCGCACGTTCTTCATCCTTTTTCTGATGTACGTCCTCACCGTGGTGATCTCGGCCGCGCTGGGCGCGTTCTTCTACCTGGCCGAAGCCCTGATGTCGGTCTTCCTGTCGGCGTATCTGGCTCTCGCGATCTACGAAGGAGTGGTCGTGCTTGCGAACGCGCTGATCAACCCGATCTTTCTGATCGCGATGGTCCTCATCTACTTCGACCTGCGCGTGCGCAAGGAAGGCCTCGACCTGTTCCAGCTCGCGCAGCAGGTCACGTCCGCACCCCCCGCGCCGGCGTGAAGGTCGCCCTCGCTCTCGTCGCGCTCTGCCTGGCGCTGAGCGCCGCGGTGCCCGTGAGCGCCGACAACAGCGCCAGGGCCGCTTACCGCCAGGTGATCTCGGACACGCTCGACATCGTGCAGGCCGCGCAACCCAACGACGTTGCCTCCGCGCAGCACGCATTGGACGTGCTCACTTCAGGCGTCGGACATTCGCAGCCTGAGGTCGAGGCCGCACTCCGCGTGCGGCCACCCGACTACAGCAGAGCGGCCACCGAATTGCGCGCCGTGATTTACGCCCTCGATCACCCCGCCGCCACATCTGACCCGGCACTCGCGCAGCAGCGGTTGCACGAGGTGATGTCGATGCAGCGCTACGACGCTCTGCGCCGGCCGCCATCCCTGTTCGATCGCATCAGCCAGTGGATCCAGGACCGCATCCAGGACCTGATCCGCGCGCTCGCGAGCGGCATCGGCCCGGGCGGTGTGGTGCCGACGTGGGTGGTGTACGCCATTGGGGTCGCCGTTCTCGTAGTCGTTTTCATCGTCGTGTTCCTGTCCTCGCGAGGCCGCCTCAGCGGAGGCTTTGCGGCCGGCGGCCTTTCTGGCCCTCAGGCTCCGGCCGACTATTTCGCCGAAGCCGACCGACTCGCGGCGAAGGGAGATCGCGTCGGCGCGATCCGCGCGCTCTGCGCGGGCGTTGCCGGCACGCTCGCGGGGGAGCGCACGTGGGAAGGTAGCCCGCTCACCGTGCGCGAGATCTTCCGCCGGGCACCGGACCCAAGATCGCTCGATCCGCTGCTGCGGCCATTTGAAGCAGCGGTTTACGGCGATCGCGACGTCGACGAGGAAACATACAAACGCGCCGCCGAGGTCGCAGCACGGTTCCGCGCTCCGGTGGAGCAGGCGGCATGAGAAGCGGGCGCGTGTGGGTCGCGGCGATCGCCATCGGGCTGGCCGTGATTGCCGCCGTGATCATCGGGCAGCAGAAGCCGGATTCCCCCGAGCACAACACCAACAGCGACGCCGCGAACGGGGCGTCGGCGGTGCTGCTCTACGCGCGGGCGATGGGGCACCCCGCGAGCCAGATCGAGGGCTCGTTCGCGCTGCCGTCGCAGCACGGTGAGATGTTCGTCTTCACGCCGACCAGCCCCTACACACCCGAGGAGGCCGCGGCCGTCGTCGATTGGGTACGCGGCGGGGGCGTCCTCGTCTATGCGAGCGAGCAGGGCGACCCTGAACTGGACAATGCGCTCGACGTCGAGCGGCTCGGGACACTGGTCGGGGCCACCACGGTCGCCAGCGGAGGGCCGTACCTCGACGGCGTCAGCAAGGTCGCCGGCGGCAATTTCGCGCAGCCGTTTGGATTGTCGCGCAGCCAGGTCGGTCTGCTGCGCTCGAATGGAACGGCGGTTGCGTACACGGAACAGGTGGGCATGGGTCAAGTGGTCGCGCTGGCCGACCCGCTCGAGATCTGCAACGGCTACCTCGAAAAGCTCGACAACGGACGATTCCTCGCGGATCTGCTCGGACTGGTGCCGGCCGGCGCCCCTGTCGCGTTCGACGAGTACCACCACGGCATCACCGCCAGTGATGTGTCGCCGGCGGCGTGGATTCTCACGCCGTGGGGCGCCGCGCTGCTCTGGCTCATCTTGGCGGTGTTCTTCGGGCTCTTCCTGCGTGGCCGGCGATTCGGCCCGCTGATCCCGCGCGCCGCCGAGACGTCGCGTCTCGACGCCGAGTGGTCGGTGGCGGTCGGCGAGCTCCTTCGGCGCGCGGGGGCGCGCGCCGTGACGCTCGGTGTGCTGGCGCGGGCGAGCGAGCGCGCGGTGGCGATGCAAACAGGGTTGCCGGTCGAGCCGCGCGAACGGTTCTGGCAGTCGCTCTGGCAGCGCGCACCGGACATCGCCCAGCGCCTGGACAGCGCGGAGCGCGCCCTCTACGGGTCGGAGCACAGCGAAAGGGATCTGCTCGCAGCCGCGCAGCGGCTGCACGGCATCGCGTATCCCCAGCAAGACCGGCGGCGGCGACCGCGACAATGACGGGGATGAGCGCAGTCGACTTCTACAACCGCTTCCGCGAGCAGCTGGCCAAGGCCGTCGTTGGCCAGGAGGACGCGATCCGGCTTTGCGCCGTGGCGCTGGTCGCCCAGGGCCACGTGCTGCTCGAGGGGGTGCCTGGCACCGGTAAGACCCTGCTCGCGAAGGCCATCGCCCGCGCGCTCACGCTCGAATACGGGCGCGTCCAGTTCACTCCGGATCTCATGCCGGCGGACATCCTCGGCACGTCCGTCTACGACCTGACCTCCCGCACGTTCGCCCTGCGGCGCGGCCCGATCTTCACCAACGTCCTGCTGGCGGACGAGATCAACCGCGCCCCGGCGAAGGTCCAGTCGGCGCTGCTCGAAGCGATGGAGGAGCGCGGCGTCACCCTCGAAGGCCAGCAGCTGCCGCTGCCGGCGCCGTTCTTCGTCATGGCCACGCAGAACCCTGTCGAGTACGAGGGCACGTATCCGCTGCCCGAGGCGCAGCAGGACCGCTTCCTCTTCAAAGTCCGGCTCGACTATCCGAACCCCGACGACGAAATGGAGGTGCTGCGGCGCTGGGAGTCGGGCATCGAGCTGAAGGATCCCGCGAAGGCCGGCGTCGAGCCGTCGCTGGGCGCGGCCGACATCGACCAGTGCCGGCAGGCGGTGGCGGGCGTGGTGCTCGACGAGAAGATCCGCCGCTACGTGGTCGACCTGGCCATCGCGACCCGCAACGCGCCGGAGATTGCGTTGGGCGCGAGCACGCGAGCAGAGGTGCTGCTGATGCTCGCGGCGCGCGTGCTGGCGGCCTTCGACGGGTCTGAGTTCGTCACGCCGGACCACGTGAAGGTGCTCCTCGCGCCCGCGTTCCGGCACCGCCTGCTCCTACGGCCCGAGGCCGAGGTGGCGGGCCAGACACCGGACAGCGTGCTCGAGGCTGTGGCGAGCCGCGTCGTCCCCCCGCGGTAGTGCGAGGTTTCGCCCCGCAGCCGCGACTGATCTGGGCGGTCGGCATCGGCGCTGTCCTGATCGCTCTGTCGGTCGTCTCGCCGGTGCTGGCGCTGCTCGCGATCCTGTACCACTTCGGCCTGGCGGCGATAGTCATTCGGGACATCGCGCTATTGCCCGGCCGGCGAGGCTATGTGGTGCGCCGCTCCATGCCGGAGCCGTTCTCGCTAGGTGAGCACGAAGACGTGCGTCTGCTCATCACCAACCGCGCTGCGGCCGGTCTCAACGCGCGCATTTCCGACCACGCTCCGGACGCCCTGCGGCCGCGACCGCGCGAGGTGACCGGCAGCTTCAACCGCGACGGCACTGTCGCGCTCAAATACACGACATCCTCGCCGCGCCGAGGCGCGTATCACTTCGGCCAGGTCGACCTGCAGGTGTGGCGTCGCGCCGGCTGGTGGCGCCGCCAGGTCAAGCTCGATCTCCCGCATGACGTTGCGGTCTTTCCCAACGTGGTGGCGATCAAGCGCGTGCAGCTCTCGCTCCGGCGCGGCTTGAGAACAATGGTCGGCCAGCGCCGCGCGCGACCGCCGGGCGCGTCGACATCGTTCGCGGGCCTGCGCGATTACGTCCGCGGCGACGACGTGCGCCGCATCTCGTGGACCGCCACCGCGCGGCGCGACCGCCCGGTGATGACCGAAGTCGAGGCCGAACGCGGCCAGCAGGTGATGATCGCCATCGACTGCGGCCGCTTGATGACGGCGCCGGCAGGCGAGCTGGACAAGCTCGACCACGCCATCAACGCCGCGCTCATGCTCGCATGGGTCGCGCAGGCTCACGGCGACCGCGTCGGGCTGATGACATTTGACGACCGGGTCACTCATTTTCTGAAGCCGGAGCGCGGCTCTGTGCAGCTCCACCTCATCACGGAAGCGCTCTACGCCCTACGTCCTTCTTATGTAGAGCCCGATTTCGGGCATGCGCTAACGCACCTGGCGCTGCGGGTCGGCCGGCGGTCGATGGTGGTGATCCTCACCGACGTCCAGGATCCGAACGCCTCTCGCGAGCTCGTCGCCCATTGCCTGCGCCTGTCGGCGAGGCACCTCGTGCTGGTCGTGGCGATGAGCGACCCCGAGGTGATCAGCGCGCGTGACGCGCCAATCACGTCCTCGGCGCGTGCCTATCAGTGGGCGGCCGCTGAAGAATTCGTCGCGAGCCGGCGCCAGAGCTTCGAGCTGCTGCGCCGCGGCGGCGTGCTCGGGCTCGACGTCGTCGCCGGCAACCTCAGCCCTGCGCTGGTCGAGAGGTATCTGGAGCTGAAGGAGCGCGCGCTACTCTAGGCCGCCGGCCCGTCAGCAGCAGGTACGAGTAGAGAAGCGACCCCGTGCTGAGGCCGATGAGCAGCTTGGCCGTAAAGGGCACGTCGGACGGCGAGATGTTGCCCTCGATCGTGCCGGCGATGATCAACAGCGGCGCGAGACCGAGGAGCAGCACGAACGCCTTGCGCGTGGCTGCGACGAGCGCGTCGGATCGCTTGCGATTGCCGGGCGAGATCAGCGCCCAGCCCATCATCAGCCCGCCCGCGCCCTGCGCCACCACCACTGAGAGCTCGACCACGCCGTGGCCGATGACGAAATCGAAGAGTCCGCCCGCGAGGCCGTAAGCCTGCGTCAGGCCGAAGATGCCGCCGAGGCTGATGCCGTTGCCCACCAGCACGTAGATCACGGGCAGCCCGAAGACCACGCCGAAGGCGAAGGCCAGCATCGAGACCCAGATGTTGTTGGTCATGATCAGCCCGGCCGCGGTGATGCGCTCCTCGGGCGGGATGTGCGTCCAGAGCTGGTGATGGTGGACGCGGTCGATGAGGTCGGGTGAGGCGATCGCATACGCGGCGTCGGGGTTGGCCAGCACCACGAAGAAGGCCACGATCGCCGGCACGAAGAGCAGTGCGGCCGCAGCTACCAGGTAGCGCCACGACTCGCGGTACGTCCGCGGCAGCGTCTCCACATAGAAGTCGCGGATGCGCGCGAGCACGTTGCCGCCTCGCCGGTACACGACGCCGTGGCCGCGGGCGACGAGCCCGTTCAGGTAGCGGTGGACGGGCTCGCCCGGCCAGTCGCGCTGGGCCCGGGCCAGGTCGGCGGTGGCGCGGCGGTAAAGCGCGGCCATGGTCAGCACCTCGCCTGGCCGCAGCGGGTTCAGCCGGCCGGTGCCGGCCCGGGCGATCAGGTCCTCGAGATGATTCCAGTCCTCACGGCGGCCAGCAACGAACTCCTCAGCTCTCACCACTCGCAAAATAGCCGAATGGAGCAGCCGCTCCCCGATTCAGAGCTCGTTGTCGCGACTCCGGAGAGGGTCTCTTTTGACTACCAGGTGGCCGGGCTCGGCACCCGCGCGATCGCGCAACTCCTCGACCTTCTTATCGTCACCGCGCTCCTGGTCGCGCTGATCTTCGCGGCCGGCGCGATGGGCGCGATCTTCGACAACGCCGTGATCTTCGACCTCATCCAGATCCTCGGCAGCTTCGTCATCGTGTTCGGCTACTTCTGGGTGAGTGAGGCGATGTGGTCAGGCCAGACCATCGGCAAGAAGGCATTTCGGCTGCGCGCGGTGGGGGATCGAGGCGAGCCGCTGACCTTCGTGCAAGCCGGCATCCGCAACATCGTCCGCATCATCGACTTCCTGCCCTACGGGTACGGCGTGGGGCTGGTCGTGCTGTTCATCAACGGCAAGGGCAAGCGGCTCGGCGACCTGGCCGCCGGGACGCTGGTGGTGAAGGATTCGGACCACGTGTGGCTGTGGCAGCTGCCCGGCGCGCGTCCGTCGGATTTGCAGCCCGGGGCCGTGCCGCCCTCGCCGCCCGGCTATCCGCCGTACCCGCCGGCCCCGCCGCCGCTGGCGCCACCGCCGGCCCAGCCCTCGCCCGCATATGCGACGGCTTCCAACGCCGACGTGGTGCTGCGGCGCCTGGATCCGGACCTGCGGCGGTTTGTCAGCTCGTACGCGCGGCGCCGGCCGCAGCTGACGCTGGACATCCGCGTGCACCTCGCGGCGACGATGCAGCAGAGCCTGCAGAAGGCGGTGCCGGACACGTTCGCGCAGTACGGGCCGCTGGCGGCGCTGGATTACCTCGCGAACCTGGAGCTGAGCTAGCGAATTCGATAACCCGCGAGTGAATGCACTCGCATGCTATTCGGGCGATTTTCCCCGCGAGTGAATGCGCTCGCGTGTTATGCGCGCACCAGTTGCTCGAACTGTTCGAGACCGATGTTGCCCCCCGTGATGATGGTTGCGACTCGTTGGCCTGAGAGCCGCGCGCGCAATTGCGTCGCCGCGGCCACACCCGCCGCACCCGCGGGCTCGACGACCAGCCCCGCATCGCGATACAGCCACCGCATGCCTTCGATCATTTCGTCGTCGCTGACCTTCACGATGTCGTCGACCGAGTTGCGCACGTCGTCGACAGCGGTAGCGACCGGAACGCGCACCGCGATGCCGTCGGCGATGGTGGTGACCTTCTCGGTGGGCACTACATGCCCCGCGCGCCACGAAAGTTCCATCGCGGGCGCACCATCGGCGACCACACCGATGGTCCGAGTGTCAGGCGCATGATGCCGGATCCACGTCGCGATGCCGGTGACAAGCGCGCCATCACCCAGAGGCACCAGCACCGCGTCGACCGAGGTCTCCATCGCCAGCAGCTCCACGGCGATGGTGCCTGCGCCCTCCGCGATGGCAGCGACGGCGCCGTCCTCGACAAACATTGCGCCGACATTCTCGGCGTGCGCGCGGGCAGCTTCCTTAGCTGCGTCGAAGTCGACGCCCTCCAACCGCACCTCCGCACCGAGCGCGCGCATGCGCTGGATCTTCATCACGCTGGCGTTATCGGCGACGAAGACGGTCAAACGCACACCGCGCTTGCGTGCCGCGTAGGCCATG
>DATDML010000076.1:0-13485 GCA_036518815.1 Candidatus Dormiibacterota bacterium | reverse complement strand
ACGACCTTGTCTATAGTGCACGGCATGGCCCCCGCAACCCCTCGAACCATCGCTGAGCTTCGCGCCACCGGTCACGTCCGCGAATCGGTCAAGCAAGAGATGCGCCGCAACCTGCTGGCGCGCCTGAAGTCAGGCGAGCAGCTGCTGGCCGGCATCGTCGGCTACGACGAGACCGTCCTGCCGCAGCTCTCCAACGCCATCATCTCGGGCCACGACGTGATCCTTCTCGGTGAGCGCGGCCAGGCGAAGAGCCGGATCATGCGCTCGCTGGTCAGCCTTCTCGACGAGACCGTGCCGGTCATCGAGGGCTGCGAGATCAACGACCATCCTTACGCGCCGATCTGCCCCCGCTGCCGCGACCTCGTGGCCGCCAACGGCGACGACGTCAAGATCGCGTGGCTGCATCGCGACGATCGCTACGGCGAGAAGCTCGCGACTCCGGACATCTCCATCGCCGACCTGATCGGTGAGGTCGACCCGATCAAAGTCGCGGAGGGTCGCTACCTCGCCGACGAGCTGACGATCCACTACGGCCTGCTGCCGCGCACCAACCGCGGCGTGTTCGGCATCAACGAGCTGCCAGACCTCGCGGAGCGGATCCAGGTAGGCCTGCTCAACATCATGGAAGAGAAGGACGTGCAGATCCGCGGCTACCGCGTGCGCCTGCCGCTCGACCTGTTCCTCATCGCAAGCGCGAACCCAGAGGACTACACGTCACGCGGCCGCATCATCACGCCCCTGAAGGACCGCTTCGGTTCGCAGGTCCGCACGCACTACCCGCTGAGCGTCGGCGAAGAGATGCAGATCATGGAGCTCGAGCGCAACCCGGTGCCCGAGGACTTCGAGGTCATCATCCCGAGCTTCATGAAGGAGATAGTCGCGGAGCTCACGCACCTCGCGCGTCGCAGCCCGCACATCTCGCAGTCGTCGGGCGTGTCGGTGCGTATGTCCATCGCCAACTTCGAGAACCTTGCGAGCAACGCGGTGCGCAGGGCGGCTCGTCTCGGCGAGACCGTTGCCGTGCCGCGGATCACCGACCTCGCGTACCTCACCTCGTCGACGGCGGGCCGCGTGGAGATAGAAGCCCTCGACGAAGGCAAGGAAGAGCAGGTGCTGTCCCGCCTAGAGCGCGGCGCCATCAGCGCAGTGTTCAGCCGCTACTTCTCGGCGGCGCATTTCGATGGGCTCGTGTCGCGATTCGAGGATGGCTCGATGCTCGAGGTCGGCGAGGGCATCTCCGCGCGCGCGTACACGCGCGTCATCGGTGATTTCCCGGAGATGGCGTCCGCGCTCAAGAAGCTCGGGCTGCCGGACCGACAGGAGACGCGTGCGTCGGTCATCGAGTTCCTGCTCGAAGGGCTGCACCTGAACAAGCGCCTGAACAAGGACGAGGTTGAAGGTAGAGCCGTCTACCGTCGATAGGACGACCCGGGGTCCCCGCGAAATCGATGATTTCGCGGGGTGGGAGGACGAGGTTGAAGGTAGAGCCGTCTACCGCAGGTAGCTCATAGAAGGTCTCTCCTCCCCAGCTCTGCTGGGGAGGCCGGGAGGGGTGATCGGAAAGAACGATCGGTAGACTCCTCGGCGTGGCTCAACTCCAGGTCGCGTGCGATCGCTGCGGCGCGCAGCTCGTTCCCAACGCGGCTTACTGCGATCGTTGCGGCGCCCGCACCCGCAAGGCGCGCCGGCTCGTCCGCATGGCGCTGCGCTGGGAGATGATCTTCTTCGCGCTCGTCGTGATCCTCGTGGTGGCCTTCACCTGGATCTACGCGATCCAGAAGTAGCAGCGATGGAACTCGAAGAGGAACTGACCCCGCCCGACACCGTCCTCCTCATGAGCTCGGTGCCCGAGCGGATCAGCGACCTCGTCTACGGCCTGGACGAAGCCCGCTTGCGGTACCGCCACGGCCCCGCCTTCCCGACGTTGGGCGGGCTAATCGCTCACCTGCTGGATTCCGGCACCAAGGTCGACGCGCTGCTGCGGCGCGCCCACCTCGAAGGGCTGGGCTCCGCCGACGTCGGCGGCACGATCGACCCGAGCCAGGGCCAGGAGCTGGATCGTCCTCTCCAGGAGGCGGTGGAAGATTTCGCGCGCGTCCGGCGCCGCACCGTCGACCTCCTCCACGGCTGGGGCAAGAGCGAGTGGGAGCGAATCGTCTCGGACCCACGCTCCGGCGACATCTCGCTGCTGGACATCTGCCGGCGCGTGACCAGGCACGAGATGGCGCACATCGTCCAGATCCGCAACCTCACGGCGCTCCTGCCGGAGCCGCAGGAGCTTGGACCGATGACGAACGGCGACAATTTCGGGCGTGTCTGAGGAGCTGACCGACCAGGAACCAGCGCCGGCCGGACCGGCGGCGAAGTCAGGGCGGAGCCGGCGCCGTCGCAAATCCGGAAGCTCCGCGGCCAAGGCCAGCCAGTACTGGATGGTGGTGAGCTCGCCCGACAACTTTCGCAAGACGCGCGAGCACAACTTCTCGATCCAGGGCTTGAAATCGCGCCATCGCCGCCGCGTCGAAACGATGCGCGTCGGCGATCGCGTCCTTTATTACGTGACCGGACGAATGGGCTTCGCGGCCACAGTCACGGTCGCGTCGCCGATGTACGAAGACCACACCCCCATCTGGCGGTCCGCGCGTCGCGACGAGGACTATCCGTGGCGCGTGCACATCAGGCCAGACGTCGTCCTCGAAGAGGTCGACTGGGTGCCCGCGAAAGAGATCGCGTACCGGCTCGACTACGTGCGCAAGTGGCCGCCCGAACACTGGACGCTCGCCTTCCAGGGCCACATCCACATGCTCAATCGCAACGACTTCGCGGTCATCGAGGACGCGATGTCATCGCACCAGCGGCAGCGGCAGAAGCATCTCGCTTAGCGCGGCAGGCCGATGAAGGTCCTCGCTCGCATTTACCGCTTTCACTTCCAGGACGAGCGGCGCGAGCGGCTATTCCTCGCGTCGCTGGCCTTCCTTTTGACCTTCGCGGCGGTACGGGGGATCACCATCTCGATCCGCGCGGGAATCGGGCCGTTCCACAACGTGAGCGCGGGCGGCACGCACATCCATCACCTGGTGTGGGGGATCCTGCTGCTGATCGTCGTCGGCTACGTGTGGCTGCTCGAGGTCGGCGTTGGGTCGAGCTGGGTCGCGAGCCTCACGGCCATACTGTTCGGCGTCGGCGCCGCATTAACCCTGGATGAGTTCGCGCTGTGGCTGAACCTGCAGGACGTGTACTGGGAGCGGGAAGGCCGCGTCAGCGTCGACGTGGTGCTGATCTTCGCCGGCCTGCTCTCGGTAGGCATCTGGGGCGGCCCGTTCATCAGCGGGCTCGCGCGATTTGCGATCAGACGTCAGCGTCCCCACCCTGACCCTCCCCGCGAGCGGGGAGGACAGTAAGGCCGCTTTTGTCACAAAGAGAGCGCTGCTGGTGCTTAACGGGTGGTGGGTACGAACCTGGAGGCCGCCTCTGACCGCGCCACACGGGCATTGAGCTCGGAGCAGGAGTCGTTCGAGGCTCTGTTCAAAGCCGAATACAACCGAGTGGCCGGGATCGCGAACCGCGTCCTCGGCGACGCGCAGGAGGCCGAGGACGTGGCTCAGGAGGTCTTCCTCGACTTCCACCGCCTGCATTCGGCGAAGGCGCAGTACGCGGCGCCCTGGCTCTACCGCGCGTCGGCGCACACGGCGCTCAACCGCGTGCGCGGCCGCAGGCGGCGCGAGAAGCGCGAATTGGCCACCGCCCACGACGAGGCGGGCCACTCGCTGGACCCGCAACTGGTCGCGGAAACCAACGAGCAGCGAGAGCGGCTCCGCCGCGCGCTCGCGAAGCTGCCGGCCAAGCCGGCGGCAGTGCTGGTCCTGCGCTCGAGCGGGCTCAGCTACGCCGAGGTCGCAGAGGCCGTCGGCGTCAGCACCGGACAGATTGGAACTTTGTTGAGACGCGCGGAAACCGCGCTAAGGAAGGAGGTCAACCGTGAGTCACCTGAGTGAGGGCGCCCTGCGGCGCATGTTCGACGATCCCAACGCGGTCACCGCACCCGAGCGCGAGCACTACGCGTCCTGCTCGGATTGCCAGGCCCGTTACGACGCGGCCTCTGTGGACGCCAAGGATGCGGCGCGACTGCTGGCCGTGCCGGCACCGACCTTCGACGCGGACGCGGCCTACAAGCGGATCACCGCAGCGCCTGCTGCGGCGCCGCGATTCGGTTTCCGCCTCCCGATCCTCCGCCAGTCCGCAAGGCGTCCCATCGCGGTGCTGGCTTTTGCGGTCGTGCTCGCGGTGATCGCCACCGCGTCGGTAAACGTCGCGCAGATCTTCGCGCCGACTCAGGTCAAGCCGGTGCCGGTGTCGGTGGCCGACCTCCAGTCGCTGCCGGACCTCAGCACGTACGGCACGTTCGCGTGGTCGAAGGAGCCGAGCCCGCAGATCGGCATAAGCGCGGCCACGGCCGAGCAGGTCGCCGGGTTCTCAGCGCCCAAGGCCACACTGCCCGCGGGCGTGTCCAACAACCTCACCTACATCGTCGTCCCGCAGGCGGTGGCGACCTTCACGTTCAGCGCCGCCAAGGCCGAAGCCGCGGCGACGGCGCAGGGCAAGACCTTGCCGCCGATGCCCGCGGGCATGGACGGCAGCACGCTGACGCTCACCGTCGGTCCGGCTCTCATCGAGGTCTATGGCGACCTGCCCCAGGGCGGCTCGACAGGTGACGCTTCGCAACTGACGGTGCCGCAGCTGATCGTGGCCGAGTCGCACGCGCCGTCGGTGACGTCGTCAGGCGTGAGCGCGAAGGACCTCGAGGACTACCTGCTGGCGCAGCCCGGAATCTCGCCGCAGCTCGTGTCGGACATCAAGGCTCTGGGCGACCCGACCCACACATTGCCGATCCCGGTTCCGGTCGGCTACGCAACTTCATCCGATGTGACGGTCCAGGGCGTGCAGGGAGTCGCTCTCGGCGACAACACCGGCGCCGGCGCCGCGGTCATCTGGATCAAGGGCAACGTCTTCTTCGTCGGCGGATCGCTGAAGCAGTCGGAGCTCGTGACGATCGCGAACGGTCTTACCTAGTAGCCTGCTCGTGTGGCAGGCGTAGCTGAAAAGGAGCCTCACGCGGCCGCGCCCCCGGCGGGTGCGGCCGTTTCGTCTCCGGCGATCCACACCGTTGAGCTGACCAAGCGGTTCGGCTCGACGGTCGCTCTCGCCGGCCTCTCGATGACGGTGCCGCGCGGCGAGATCTTCGGCTTTCTCGGCCCCAACGGCGCCGGCAAGACGACAGCGGTGAAGCTGCTGCTGGGCCTGCTCGCGCCGACCTCAGGCGAAGCCTGGGTGCTCGGGCAGCCCGCTGGCAACCTCAATGCACGCCGCCGCATCGGCTACCTGCCAGAGCTGTTCCGCTACCAGAGCTGGCTGTCGGCGCGCGAGGTGCTGGCGCTGCACTGCGAGCTCGCGCCACTGCCCCGCCCGACATGGAAAGAGGAGATCGATGGCGCGCTGAACACTGTGGGCCTCGCCGATCGTGCGCGCGACCGCGTCGGCACCTTTTCCAAGGGCATGCAGCAGCGGCTCGGTCTCGGTGTGGCGCTGCTGGGCAAGCCGGAGCTCGTGTTCCTCGACGAGCCGACCTCGGCCCTCGATCCGGTCGGGCGACACGACGTGCGCGGCATCATCCGCGACCTCGCGGCGCGCGGCACCGCGGTGTTTCTGAATTCCCATCTGCTGAGCGAGGTCGAGCAAGTTTGCGATCGGGTCGCGGTCGTCGACCACGGCCGCGTCATCGCGGCGGGCACGATGGGCGACCTGCTCACCGGTTCGGCGGTGAAGGTCCGCGTGACGGGGCTGAAGCCTCACGATTTGAAGTCGCTCGACGCCTTCGGACCGATCGATGACGAGGGCGAGCAGCTGACGTTCACCAAGCTGGGACCGGACAGAGTCCCGGAGCTGGTCGCGGCTCTCGTGAAGCTCGGCGGCCAGGTGTACGAGGTGGTGCCGCGCCATCAGAACCTGGAGGACCGTTTTCTGCAGCTGCTGCACGAGGACGAGAAGTAGTCATGCCTCCGGTCCTCGTGATAGCGCGGCTGACGGTGCAAGAAGCCTCGCGCCGGCGCCTGCTGATGGCGCTGGTCATCCTCACCCTGATCGTCGTCGGCTTTTCTGCATGGGGCTTCTACAAGATCACCACCGTCAGCGGGCCGAGCGGCCGGCCGCCCTCGCACGAAGAAGTCATCATCGTGAGCTCGCAGCTGCTGATCTTTGTGACGTTCGTATACAGCGGCGTGCTCGCGCTGAGTGCCGCGGTTGTCGCGGGCCCGCTGATCTCCAACGAAGTCGAAAGCGGTCTGATCCTTTCTGTCCTGGCGCGGCCGGTGAGGCGCAGCGAGATCGTGATCGGCAAGTGGCTCGGGCTGGCGATCCTGGTCAGCATTTACGCGATCGGCTCGGCGGTGCTGGAGATCACCGCGGTGGACTGGGCGACGACTTACGTGCCGCCCCATCCGGTGGAGTTGATCATTTACGTCGGCCTCGAAGGTCTCGCGCTGCTGTCGCTCGGACTACTGCTGTCGACCCGGCTTTCGGGCATCACCGGCGGTGTCATCGCGCTGGTCGCGTGGTTGATGGCGTGGATAGGCGGCATCGTCGGTGACATCGGCACGGGCTTTCAGAACGAAGCGGTGCAGGACGTCGGCATCATCAGCCGCCTGATCCTTCCCACCGACGGACTGTGGCGCGGAGCGATCAACGCGATGGAGCCCGACGTCATCCTCGCCCAGCTGCGCACGGCGGGCGCGTTCGCGCGCGCCAACCCGTTTGCGGCGCTCGATCCGCCGCCGGTCGCATTCCTCATCTGGGTCGCGGTGTGGTTTGCGACGATCCTGTTGCTCGCGATCTTCAGCTTCCGCACGCGAGAGATCTGAAAGGAGAAAACGGAATGGCCAATACGAACGTCGCCGAGCGCAACATCGCCATGGCCCGCAAGGCGTACCAGGCATTCAACGAGCAGCATCTCGACGATGCGCTAGACACGATCGACGACGACGTCGTGTGGCACAACGGCGGGGAGAACCCGGTCTCAGGCGAGTTTCACGGCAAGCAGGCTGTGATCGAGATGTTCATCAAGTTCGCGCAGCTCACCGAAGGCACTTACGAGGCCGACATCCACGACATCCTGGCCAGCGACGAGCACACCGTCGTGCTCGGCACGGCCACAGTCACGCGCCACGGCCGCACGCACACGTTCCGATTCATCGACGTAGTGCACGCGAATGCCGAAGGCAAGGCCAAGGAGTACTGGCGCTTCGTCGAGGACCAGGCCGCGAACGACGAGTTCTACAACGAGTAGCTGACCCTGCGAGTGAATGCACTCGCAGGGGATTCCGCCTTTTTAGGACGTGAGTGAATGCACTCGCAGCTAATGTCGGGCTCTACGGGTAGAGGCCGCGCTCCCTCGTCGCCGCCGCGACGCGTGAAACCGCCTGCACGTAAGCGGCCATGCGCATGTCGAGCTTCTTCTCCTCTTTCGTGTGCAGAACCTCTTCGAACGCGCGCGTCATGATCGCCTTCAGCTTCTGGTTCACCTCGTGCTCGGACCAGAAGAACGACTGCAGGTCCTGCACCCACTCGAAGTAGGAGACCGTCACGCCGCCGGCGTTGGCCAGGATGTCGGGCACGAGGAAAATGCCGCGCTCGCGGAAGATGGCGTCGGCCTCTGGCGTGGTCGGACCGTTCGCTCCTTCGACGATGAGCGACGCCTTCACATCCCGCGCATTGCGCGAGGTGAGCTGGTTGCCGATGGCCGCGGGCACGAGCAGGTCGCAGTCGACTGTCAGCACTTCCTGGTTGCCGATCTGCTGCGCGCCGGGGAAACCAAGCAGCGTCTTCTCGCGTGCGCGATGCTCCATCACGCGCTTGATCGAAAGGCCGAGCGGGTTGTAGATGCCGCCGTAATCCTCGGTCACTGCGACCACAGTGCAGCCTGCCTCTTCCAGGAGCTTCGCGCTGATGCTGCCGACGTTGCCGAATCCCTGCACCGCGACCTTTGTCTGGTGCGGGTTGCGGCCGAGGTGTTCGAGCGCCGCGACCGAGCAGATGGTCACGCCGCGTCCAGTGGCTTCGACCCGACCCAATGACCCTCCCACTTCGATGGGCTTGCCGGTCACCGCGGCCGGGCTCGAATAGCCGAGGTGCATCGAAAGCGTGTCCATGATCCAGGCCATCGTCTGGCCGTTGGTGTTGACGTCGGGCGCGGGGATGTCCCGGTCATGGCCGATGAGGATCGAGATCTCGGTGGCGAATCGTCGCGTCATGTGCTCGAGCTCGTTCAGGGAAAGCTCGGCCGGATTGACGATGATGCCGCCTTTGGCGCCGCCGAAGGGAATGTTGACGACGGCGCACTTCCACGTCATCCACATCGCCAGCGCCTTCACCTCGTTGAGTGAGACGTCGGGGTGATAGCGGATACCGCCCTTCGCCGGCCCGCGGTTGATGTTGTGCTGCACCCGGTAGCCCGTGAACATGCGGATGTGGCCGCTGTCGAGCTTCACGGGAAAGGTGCAGGTGAACTCGCGCTGGACCTCGCGCAGCACTTCGCGCAGCCACGGCTCGAGGCGGATCAGCTCCGCCGCCTCGTCGAACTGCGCCTGCGCGGTGCGCCATTCGTCGGCTTCGATCACAGGTTTCAGCTCGGCAGCGCTCACATCAACACCGATGATCGCGGATATTCCGCGTTTGGGTCACAAATTACGTTGATGCAGGCCGGCACGCCGGCCTTGAACGCCCGCTCCAGCGCCGGCCGGATCTCCTCCGGCCGCTCCACCAGCTGGCCGAAACCGCCCAGCGCCGCCACCACCTGGTCGTAGCGCGTTCCGGGCGCCAGGTCGGCGGCGATGCTCGTCCCGAGCATGCTCTGCATCGGGTGCTTCTCCAGCGCCCAGATGCCGTTGTTGCCGATGACGCACACGACCGGGATGCGGTGGCGCACGAGCGTGTCGAACTCCATGGCCGAGAAGCCGAAAGCGCCGTCGCCCGACAGCAGCAGCACCTGGCGATCGGGGCGGGCGAGCTGGGCGGCCATGGCGTAGGCGGGGCCTGAGCCCAGGGCGCCGAACGGCCCGGGATCGATCCACAGGCCCGGCTCGTCGCGCTGGATGAGGCGGCCGGCGAACGAGACGAAGTCGCCGCCATCGCCCACGACGATCGCGTCACGGTCCACGAACCGGTCGACCTCGGCGATGAGCCGCGCGGGATGGACGGGGGTTGAGTCGCTGCCGGTCATCGCCTCATCGCGCCGCCGGCCGGTGAGCTCGGCCTCGCGCAACGCTGCCAGCCAGGCCGTGCGGGAACCGCCCGACCCTGCAGCGAGCGCCGCCAGAGCCGATTTCAGGTCGCCCGTGATCGCCGCGCGATCGACGTCCACGTGAATGATCCGCGTCTCCTCGCCGAACACCGGCGGCTGTCCGAAGTTCAGGCGGAAGTCGAGTCGAGCCCCGACCACCAGCACGACGTCCGCCTCGCGCAGCGCTTTCGAGCGCGCTCGCGAGATGAGCACCGGGTGCGACGGCGGTAGCATTCCGCGCGCCATGCCGTTCACCACCAGGGGCAGCTGACCTTCCTCGATCAGGACGCGCAGCTCTGTTTCGGCATGCGCCCACCACACCCCGCCGCCGGCGATTACCACCGGTCGCGCCGCATCGTGTAGCGCCCGGGCCGCCTCGGCGATTTGATCGGCGTCCGGAGGAGGACCCGGGTCGACAGTCAGATGCTCGGTCGCTTCGGGCAGGTCGGCGGCGCTGAAGAAGACGTCGATCGGCACGTCCATGAACACCGGCCCGGTACGGCGGCTCAGCGCCGTTCGCATCAGCTCCGAGACGCAGGCGAACGCGTCCTCGGCCGAGTTGAGCGTCATCGCCTTTTTCGTCAGGCCGCGGACCACAGCGACGTGGTCCATCTCCTGCAGCGAGCCCATGCCCCAGCGCGCCACCGGCGCGCGGCCGCCGATGACCAGCATCGGGCTGTCCCCCGACTGCGCCTGGGCGAGCGCGGTGATGGAGTTCGTCACACCCGGCCCGGCCGTCACCGCGGCCACGCCGCACTCCCGCGTGACCTTGGCCCAGCCTTCGGCGGCGAACGCTGCCGACTGCTCGTGGCGCACGTCGACGATGCGGATGTCGTGCTCGGTCGCGCCAGTGAGGATCGGCCAGATGTGGCCGCCGTTGAGGGTGAACAGATGTCTAACGCCCGCGCGCTTCAGCGCCAGCGCGACGAGCTCGCCGGTATTGCCGCTGTCAGCCAACCCGTTGTGCCCAGGGCATCGCGGTCGTGTTGAACGCGGCCTGGGGGTCGCCCTCCCGGCCGATGAGGATGATGCCGCCGCCGGCGTTCATCGCCCGCGTCAGCCATTCGATTGCGCCCTTTGCGACCGCGGCGGGATCCATCCCGTGCTCGAGCTCGACGATGGCGATACGCGCCAGCCCGAGCCTAATGAATGCTTCTCCCACGCCGGTGCCGCACACCGCTCCGTGCCGGTCATCCGCATACAAACCCGAGCCCGGGATCGGCGAGTCGCCGATCCGGCCGGGCAGCTTGCCGGTGCGGCCGCCCGTCGATACCGCGACCGCGAGGTGCCCGTTCGCATCGCGCGCAACGGCGCCGACCGTGTCCGCGCCTTCGGCCAGCTCCTGCCGCTTGCGGTCGGTGATGAAAATCGACGGGTCGGCCATCTCGATGCCGCGCTCGCGCGCAAAACGCGATGCGCCGTCGCCGGCGAGCAATACGTGGCGGCCGTCGCGCATGACCTCGAGGGCCAAATCGATCGGATGACGGACGTCGCGCAGGCACGCGACGCCGCCCGCCCGCAGCTCAGTGCCTTCCATGACGCCGGCGTCCAGCTCGCACACGCCGTCCGCGTTCAGGCACGCGCCGATGCCGGCGTTCAGCAAAGGCTCGTCCTCCAGGTGGCGCACTGCCGCGACCGCGGCCGCCAGCGCGCCATCGCCGATGTAGCGCCAACCCGACTCCAGAGCGCGCTCGACGGCGGCCTGCCGGTCGGGCACCTCGGCGGCGGGCACTGGGCCCGCGCCGCCGTGGACGATGAGGGCTGGCTTAGCCAATAGCCCTCACACTAACGGTGCTGCTTTAGGCGGGTTGGAGCGCCAGGTTCTGAACTTCGCGGCGCTCAGTGACGCGCCGGTCGATGAAAAGGACCCTGCGGCCGGCCACAGCGCGCTCCGGGCGGCGCCTTTCCCCAAATCTGCGGTCCATGTCCGAGCGTCGCTGGGCTGCGCGCCTCTCCGGCCCGGAGTAATCGTCTGACGGCATCTACGAACCCCTCCCCTGACGAAATTGCGCGAATCCTACCGTAAGGGCCCGTGTAGCGACCGCAATTTTTCGTCGAGCCTGCGCTCGGAGCGCCGGCGCTCCAGGTCGTCGCCCGGACCCATGTCCACGAAGGTCGCGTAGCGCGTCAGGCGGGGGTGGCTTTCCGCGGCCAGGCGGAACATCTCCTGCGCCACCCAGCGGTAGTCGGGATGCCCCTGCGGGCTGGTCCGCAGCTCGCACAGGTGGTACAGCTCGCGCAGGTTGACCCGGAAGAACCAGCGGACGCGGAACGCCAGCGGCACGACGTACTGAGCGAGCGCCGGGCCGGCCGCCGACTCGATCTTCCGGTGGGCTTCGGCGGCGTTCTCCACCGCCCGGGAGAACTCGTCCCCCATGCCCAGCTCGACCAGGCCCGGCGGCAGGTCGTAGCCCAGAGATGTGCCAAGGAGTTGGCGATCCTGGGTCAGCATCCGGTGGCGGTGGAGGTCCCGGTAGGCGGCGAAGTTGGCGGTGATCTCGAACTCGTACTGCGCCCGCTCGAGGGCGCGCGGTGCGCGCTGGCGCCGGTTGTCGCGGCCGCCGAGCAGGGCTTCGAGCACTGCATCGGGGTCGGCGCCGGCCGCGGTGTCCAGCGGCAGATCGGAGTACGGATACAGCGCCGCCGCGATTACTTTCTGCTCGGCGTCCCGATCGAAACTGAGCAGCCTCACTTCTGGCCCGTGGCCTTTGCTCCCAGTCCTGGCGGCAACCTTTTGCAAGGTGGAGCGCATGCGCACCAGCCGGTCCGCGGCGGGCTTGCCGTAACGGTCGTCGATCGCCCGCTTGACGAACGACGGGATGATCTCGGCCAGCTCCCGGTGCAGGTCGGTGGCCAGCGTGCGGCACTCGGCGAGCTCGCTGGCCGACAGCTTGGTGATGAGGTACTCGAATGCCCGGCCGTTGCCGAAGAGGCCGAGGTTCGTCAGGGTTCCGGCCGGCAGCAGCCCGCGCAACAGATCCAGCGCCTTGGCGCGCGTCGCCGATTTCCACGCGCGATCCGTCTCATCGGGCTCGAGCGGAAAGCGCTCCCTGATGGCCGCGGTCAAAGGTTCGAGCAAGGCGCTGTATGTATCGAAGAGCGCGTCGGCCGCGGGCTCGTAATCGGCGTGATTCAGCTCCGGCCCGCGGTAATAGAGGCGCCGGCCGTCTGGCCCAGGCCTGTCGAAACGGACATAGCGGGTCGACTTCTCGAGCGGCGAAATGCCGATGCGGCTGTCCTCGAGCGCCTTGGCCGCGATCGTCGAGACGCGTTCCACCGCGACGTGCGCGCCCGCGAGCTCGGCTACCGAGTCGTCTCCATAGCCCACCAAGACGCGCTCGTAGAACTCTTCCGCCCGCTTGACGGCGACGCGGTCGTCGGCGGCCGGCGCTGCTCCAACGATGCTCTCGAAGCCTGATTCGGGGTCGTTGATGAACTCGTCCAGCAGCACCCGGCGAAGGCTCTTTTCGGTGCGTGAGTAGCGCGAGAACAACGCCCCCTTCACCACCTCCGGGAGGTTGCGCAGTGCGAAGACAGGCCGGTCCATGTTGGTGAAGTAGCGGCTCAGCAGGGCCGCTTCGGCGCTGGAGAACTCCACAGCCTGCATCGTATCCGCCCCCACAGGTTGTCCCCGGCTTGTCCCCAGACCGGTAGGGTGAGGGTCCGATGGACTGGGTCGAGCGGTGGCGGCAACTTGTAGTCGATCGAGAAGCCGCGTCCTCGCACGGCCACAGCGACCCGCATTACTGGGACCACCGCGCCCCCTCTTTCGCGCGATCGACGGGCGGACGCGCCGACCAGTTCCTGAATGTCGTCGAACCGTTCGCGTCGCCCCGGAAGACGCTGATCGACGTCGGCGCCGGCGCCGGGCGCCACGCGGTGCCGCTGGCGGAGAAGCTCGAGTGGGTCACCGCGGTCGAGCCTTCGGAGGGCATGCGATCGCACCTCCCGGCGCTGCCCAACCTGACGGTGATCGCCAGCGCCTGGGAGGACGCCGAAGTCGCGCCGGCAGACCTGGTGATCTGCTGCCACGTGCTTTACGGCGTCGCTGACGTCGTGCCCTTCGTCGAGAAGCTCGAGCGCTCGGCGCGGGAGCGCGTCTTCATCATGCTGCGGGAAGGCCCGGTCCCCCATCCGGCCAACGTCCTGCGCGACCG
>DATDML010000075.1:0-11009 GCA_036518815.1 Candidatus Dormiibacterota bacterium | reverse complement strand
TCGAGACGAGCGCGAACTACGGCAAGTTCGACATCGAGCCGCTCGACCCTGGGTTCGGGACCACCCTCGGCAACACCCTGCGCCGGGTGCTGCTCTCTTCGCTTTGGGGCGCCGCCGTGACGTCGATCCAGATCGACGGCGTGGCGCACGAGTTCACCGCCATCCCGCACGTCAAGGAGGACGTGACCGAGGTCATCCTCAACCTCAAGAAGCTGCGCCTGAAGGCCTTCACCGAGGACCCGATCACGCTGCTGCTGGACGTGAAGGGCCCGGCCGAGGTGCGCGCCTCGAACATCCAGGCGACGTCCGACGTCGAGGTCGTCAACCCCGACCTCTACATCTGCACCCTGGCGGCCAAGGGCCACCTGCGCATGGAGCTCAACGTCGAGCGCGGCAAGGGCTACGTGCCCGCCGAGCGCAACAAGCGCGAAGGCCAGCCCATCGGGGTCATCCCGATCGACTCGATCTTCTCGCCGGTCGAGAAGGCCAACTTCGTGGTCGAGAAGACGCGTGTCGGCCAGTCGACCGACTACGACCGGCTGATCATCGAGGTCTGGACCGACGGCACGATGTCACCCGAGGAGGCGGTCAGCCACTCGGCGGAGCTGTTCACCCAGCATCTCAACCTCTTCGTCCGGTTCCGCGACAACATCGAGCGCCACGAGCAGGAGCGCAGCGGCGAGAAGACGAGCCAGAACCGGCTGATGGACACGCCGGTCGAGGAGCTCGACCTCTCGGTCCGGGCGTTCAACTGCCTCAAGGCCAACGACATCGACACCGTCGGCAAGCTGTTGCAGAAGCGCGAGGAGGAGCTCCTCGCCCTGCGCAACTTCGGCCGCAAGTCGCTCGACGAGATCAAGGAGAAGCTGGTCGAGAAGGGATTCATCAAGCCCGAAGAGATGGGCACGGTCCTGCGCGGCTAGCAGGCGTCGATGCGACACCAGAAGAGCGGCCGCCGCTTCAACCGCGACACCGACGCGCGCAAGGCGCTGATGCGCAACCTGTGCACGTCGCTGCTCGAGAGCCCGAGCGGCCGCATCACCACCACCGAGGCGCGGGCGAAGGAGATGCGCCGCTGGGTGGAGCGGATCATCACCACGGCGAAGGCGGGCGACGTCAACGCCAGGCGCAAGGTGAGCGAGGAGATTTCGAAGCCCGAGGTGGTGGAGAGGCTCTTCTCCAACCTGATGCCCAGGCTGTCGGAGCGGCCCGGCGGCTACACGCGGATCATCCACAAGGGTCCGCGCCTGGGCGACGCCGCCCCGATGGTGATCGTCGAACTGGTCGACTAGCGACCAGTTTTAATAATTGAATATCAAGGTCGTGCTCGAGTACGACGGGACGAGCTTCTCCGGCTGGCAGCAACAGGCTAGGGGAAGGACCGTGCAGGGCGAGCTCCGGCGAGCGCTGCGCGAGGTGACCGGCAAGGACCACGTGGTCCACGCCGCCGGTCGGACCGACGCCGGCGCCCACGCCGAGGGTCAGGTCGTCAGCTTCCACGCCGACGGGCGCATTCCGCCCCGGAGGCTGGTCGCCGCGTTGAACGCCCACCTGCCGGAAGACGTCGCGGTGCTCTCCGCCGAGGAGGTGCCCGACGAGTTCCACGCCCGCTACTCGGCCCGCTGGCGGCGGTACCGGTACCGCTACCTCGACCGGCCCTCGCGGCCAGCGCTCGAGAGGGGCCGGTGCTGGCACGTCCGCGGTGGCCCGCTCGACCTCGAGGCGATGGCACAGGCCGCGCGGGCGCTCGAGGGCAGGCACGACTGGACCAGCTTTTGCTCGGCGTCCGAGCCGGCGCGGGACCGGGTGCGCGAGATGCGCTCGGCGCGCGTGGCGCGGAAGGGCGCGTTCGTCGAGCTGGAGCTGGTCGCGGAAGGATTCCTCCGGGGCCTGGTGCGCAGCATTGCGGGCGCGCTGGCCGAGGTCGGCCGCGGCGAGCGGCCACCGGAGTGGGTGGGGAAGGTCCTCCGCGCACGCGACCGCCGGCAGGCCGCGCGCACGGCGCCCGCGGGCGGGCTGACCTTGATGGAAGTGATTTACTAAGGAGCTTCGTGAGCAAACAAAAGACGTGGACGGCGAAAGCCGCGGATCTGAAGAGTGACTGGTATGTCGTCGATGCGACAGACCAGGTTCTCGGCCGCCTGGCGTCAGGCGTGGCCGCGATCCTGCGCGGCAAGCACAAGCCGACGTACACGCCGCACCTGAACACCGGTGACCATGTCGTCGTCATCAACGCGGCCAAGGTCAAGGTGACGGGCACCAAGATGCAGACCAAGGAGTACACGCGGTACACCGGCTACCCGGGCGGCCTCCGCCGCCGGTCGCTGGCCAAGGCGCAGGAGCTCGACCCGACCTTCCCGGTGATGACCGCGGTCCGCGGCATGCTGCAGCGGAACACGCTCGGTGCCGATATGCTCAAGCGTCTCCGGGTCTACGCCGGCGCGGAGCACGGCCACATTGCGCAGAAGCCGAAGGTGCTGACCTTCGACACCAAGGGGAATTTGAAGATTGGCTGACACGACGACGCTGAACCGCGGCACCGGCCGCCGCAAGAACGCCATCGCGCGCGTCCGGCTGACGCCGGGCGAGGGCCGGGTCACGGTCAACGAGAAGGATCCGCTCGCCTATCTCGGCCGGCGCGTCCTGGAGATGGCCGCGCTCGCTCCACTGCGGGTGACGAACACGCAGCGCAAGTTCGACATCTCGATCAAGGTCATCGGCGGCGGTTCGAGCGGGCAGGCCGGAGCGATCGCGCACGGCATCGCCCGGGCGCTGTGCCGCTACGACCCGGACTTCCGGCCTCCGCTCAAGAAGGCGGGTCTCCTTACGCGCGACGCGCGCATGAAGGAGCGCAAGAAGTACGGGCTGAAGCGCGCCCGAAAGGCACCCCAGTACACGAAGCGGTAGCGAAGGAGAGCGTCAACTCCTCCCCACGCAGTGGGGAGGTGGCGCGAAGCGCCGGAGGGGCGGCGGGGGATAGGGCCTCCCGAGCGCTGCACTGGCCGGCCTGCCAGAACACCCGCGACCTCGGCGGCATCCCGGCCCGCGGCGGCGTCACCCGCTCCGGCGCGGTCATCCGCTCGGACAACCTCGCCCACCTGACGGCCGAGGGCCGCGAGGCGATGCACGCCTATGGCGTGACGACCGTGATCGACCTGCGAAGCGCGGGCGAGCTGGCGCGCTCGCCGAGCCCGTTTGCCGCCGGCGTCGGCGCCACGTACGTGCACCGCGAGCTGATCGACGACTCGAACATGAACGAGATCGGCGACGCCGCCAGCATGCTCGAGCGCTATCTCTACATCGTCAACTCGCGGCCGGGGGCGTTCCGCGGCGTCTTCGAGGCCATCGCCTACGCCGAGGGATGCGTCCTGTTCCACTGCTTCGCGGGCAAGGACCGGACCGGCTTGATCGCGGCGATGATGCTCGAGCTGGCCGGGGTGACCCCCGAAGACATCGCCGCCGACTACGGCGAGACCGACCTGCAGCTCGCCAGCCAATACGAGCTCTGGATCGCCGAGGCCGGGCCGGAGAAGCGCGCCGCCTACGCGGAAGAGCTCCGATGTCCGCCCGAGCGGATCCTGGGCGTGCTCGAACACGTCGACCGGAGGTGGGGCGGGGTGGCGAGCTACCTGGAGGCGGCCGGGCTGCCGCCCGCGGCGATCGACCGGCTGGCCTCGAAGCTCGGCTGACGGCCCCCTCCCTCGCGGCGTGGCGTGCGGCCGGGCTTCAGTCGTGCCGTCGCCGCCACGCGACGACTCCGATCGCCGCCGCCGCCAGCGCCAGCACCAGGACGAGCGCCACCACCAGGCCGGAAGGGAAGTCCTGGTGACTGGCCGCGACTGGAGTCGTTGAGGCGATGGCCGGGGGCGTGTACGGGGACGGCGCCTGACTGGCGCCGGCCGAGGCGGTTGGTGTCGAAATCGGCTTCGGGGTGGAGGATGGCGTAGCCGTGCGCGTCGGCACCGGCGATGGCTGCCCGGTCGGAGCCGGCGCGCTCGGGGTGACGTTGAAGGCGGTCTGCGCCACGAGGACGCCTTGCTGGTAGGCGTTGATCGAATCGGTGCCGGCCTGCGCCCCGCCGGGCACCGTGACCGTGGTTGAGAACGATCCGTCAGCGCCGACGATGACGCCCCGTTTGAGAGGCGTGGCGGCGAAGTCGATCTCGACGACGCCACACGAGGCACAGAAGCCGGTCCCGGTCACCGAGACGACGGTGCCTCCCGGACCATGGTCCGGGTTGACTACAAGCCTTGGAGTCGCGGCCGAACCTGCGGCGGCGGTCAGAAGCCACGCGCACCAGGCGGCCGCGATGCTGAACGCGAAGCGCGATCGATGAGTCCTCAAATCCAGTCCCACGTCCACGTGCTGTAACGCCGACGACATCGTAGGAGTAATGGGCCGGGGCCCGGCCGCGGCCGGGCCCCGAGTGTGTCAGACGACCGCGACGGGTCTCATTTCACAGTGACGACGCGCGTCGAGCTGTTGTTGGAGCTGACCGGATCGGAGGTCGAGGACGTCACCGTGGCGTTGCTTGTGATCGTGCCCTTGTTGCCCGTGATGAAGAAGTTGACCTGGAAGGTGATCGATCCGCCTGCGGGAATGGTGGCCAGCGCCGGAACCGCGGGGGCCTGACAGGTGAGCGTGGTGCCCACGGGCGCGGCGCAGCCGATGTTGTTGGAGATGTACTTGCCCTGCTTCACGCCCGGGAGCGCCTGGGTGATCACGACGTTCTGCGCGTCCGACGGACCGTTGTTGGTGACCGTGATCTGGTAATGGATCGTCGTCGAAGGCTTGTACACGAGTGTGTCAGACGTGAGGACGATCGTGAGGTCGGCCGAAGTGACGACGTTGGTCGTCACAGAGCCTGTACCGGTCGGGCTGCCGTTGCCCGTGGCCGACGCGGTGTTCGTCATGGGGCCCGCCGGCGTGGAGGCTTTGACCGTCGTGTAGACGAAAACGGACTCGCTCTGGCCCGGATCGAGATTGGGCAGCTGGCAGCTCACCGTGTTGGTGTTGGTCTGGAAGCCGCACACGCCGACGCCGCCGGTAGAGGAGAACGCCAGTCCGGACGGGAGAGGGTCGGTCAACGTGATGGCCGTCGCGGTCGACGGTCCCGTGTTCCCGACGGTGATCTGGTAGCTGAGCGGCGTTCCGGCGGTGGCCGGGTTCGGCGTCGCCGCCTTGGTCACCGTCAGGTGTGACTGCACCACGACCGTCGTGTCGGTGTGAGCGAGGTCGTTGGCGCTGTTGCCGTCGAACGTGTCGCTGGAAACGCGCGCGTCGTTGTGGAGGATGCCGGTCGTCTGTGGGTTGACGGTCGCGTTGATCGTCATCGTCGAGGAGGTGGCGCCGGCCGCAAGAGTTCCGGCTGCGCACGTGGTCGGGTGGCTCGAGTCCCCCGGCAATCCGGCCTGGCAGGTGCCGCCGGGCATCGTGACACTGGTGATCGACACCCCGGCAGGGACTGTGTCGGTGATCAGCACGTTGGTCGCCGACGATGGGCCGTTGTTGTGGGCTGTCAGCGTCCACGAGATGGAGTTGCCGGCGACGACGCTTGCCGGACCGACCTTGGTCAGGGCAAGGTCGGCGAGCGAGGTGACGGTCAGGTTCACCTCCGCCTGGTTGTTGGTCGCGTCGGGGTCGGGGGTGTCGCTCCGCGCCGAGGCGATGTCGTCGATGTTCTGTCCGTCGTTGGCCGTGAGCGTGTAGCTCAGGGTGACTCTGCCGGTCTGCGACGTCGAAGCGTTGGCGAGGTCGCCCACGTTGCACGTGATCTTGTGCCCGCCGGTGATGGTCGAGGTCGTGCAGCTCGTCGGTCCCGGCGCGACCGCGATGCTGCTGATCGCGACGGTGCCGCTGGAGAGGATTGCGTCGTCGATCGCGACGTTCCGCGCGAACGACGGGCCGTGGTTGTCGACGAACACCGTGCACACGATTGGCGTGCCTGCGAACACGGTGGTGTCGGGCTTGCACAGCTTGCTGACCTCGAGGTCGGCGAGGTCGTTGACGATGGCCGTGTCGGAGGCGGAGTTGTTGGCCAGGTTCGGATCGTTGGCCCCGCTCGTCGCCACGGTGGCGTTGTCGGTGATGCTCGTCGGTCCGCCCGCAAGGGAGACGGCGTTGGAGTCGACGAGGGTGACGATCTGGAACGTGACCGTCTGGCTTGCCGCCAGGTCGCCCACGCTGCATGTGACCGTCTGCCCGAAGGCGGCGCAGCCGGCCGGCGGGTTGAGGTTGTTGGTCAGGTAGGTGTCATGCGCCGGAAGGACGTCCTTCACGGTGACGTTCGGCGCGGCGTCGGGGCCGCTGTTGGTCACTGTCAGCTTCCAGGTCAGCTGGGTGCCTGCGACGACCGGGTCTGGAGAATGCGTCTTGGTGATGGAAAGGTCGGCCTGGGGCAGGTGGATCTTCCACGCGCCGCGGCCCTGGCTGCCGACATAGACGGTGCCCTGGTTGCGCGTGTCGAAGAAGAACTGGAGAACCCGCGGCACCTGCTGCGAGCCGGGCAGCTGGCTCCACGAGGCGCCGCCGTCGTAGGAGGCGAAGATGCCTGAGAACTGCGTTCCGGCGAGGATCGTGTTGGAGGCCGGGTCGAAGCTGAAGGAGTTTATGTTCGGCCCGGCGGGGGTGGTGAACGGATAGACGTTGCCGAGCGTGGAAGCGTTGGTGAGCCCGTTGTCCGCGACCCACGTCTGGCCGCCGTCCGTGCTGGACTTGGCCTTGAAGGCACTGGAGTCGACGGCGTAAAGCAGCAGCGGGTTCGACGGGTCGACGTTATACGTGTACGCGCTGATCAGCCCGTTGCTCGCGCTCGACAGCGTGGCCGTCCCGTTGAGCGGTCCCTGGAGCCGGTAGATCGTGGGCGTGCCGGCCACCGTCAGCTCGAGGTAGAAGACCGGGGCCGAGGAAGGCCCGGACGCCTTGATCGGCTGCTCGCCGTTGGGCAAACCGCTGGTCTTGCCGGGAAGGTTCGGACCCATCTGCGCCCAGCTGGTGCCGGCGTTGGTGGTCACCTGGACCGAGTAGACCGCGGGCTTGGAGCCGTCGTGGATGACGAATGCAAAGCTCGATGCCCCGAAGCTCGCGACGCCATCGATTCCGCCGCCCGCCGGGACCGGCGGGGACGTCCATCCGGTGGCTGTGGTGCCGTCTTCCTGGAAGAGCTGGAAGCCGCCGTTCTGGTTCTTCAGCACGGTGACCGGCGGCCCGCTCAGCGGCGAGATCGTGTTGAAGACGTCCGCGCCACCACACTGGTGGAAGGTCGCCGCGTCGTCGTTCGAGCAGTTCTGCCCGTTGTCCTGCATGCCGTAGTAGATGTCCGTGTGCGACAGCGACGGCACCGCGCTTCCGGCCAGCTGGTAGACCCACAGCGCGTGCAGCCCGGTGTTCGCCTGGGTGAAGGTGGCGTAGCTGGGGTTACCGACGTTGCAGCCGTCGGTGGCGTTGGCGGTCTTGAAGATTCCCCCATCGCCCCCCTGGAGGAACGGACAGCCGACGTTGGGGTCGAAGGCGATGTCGCCGGGATCGGTGGCGCAGTGCGGGATGGTGCCGTCCCACTGGTCCCAGTTGCCGCTCTTGCCTTCGCCGGGCGGGGGATTGCAGGTCGCCGTGTTGGCCCCCGTGCCGTCGGTGCAGCGCTGCGGATTGGCCGTGTCACAGGTCTGGTGCATGATCACCTGGTCGGTCGCGAAGAAGACCTCGAAATGCGTCGCCACCCCGTCGAATGCCGGGAAGGTCAGGACGCTCGGGTCGCGGCCGTTGCCGTCGATCGAGACCTGGAGGTTGTGCCAGTTCACGCCACCGTCGTCGCTCTCGAACTGGTAGGTCTCGCCGATCTTGTCGCCCGGGTTTGCGACCGGGCTCCGGGCGGCCATGAACACGGTGTTCGGATCGTTCGGGGCGGTGGCGACGCGGCATGGGTCGCCCGGGCTCGCGGGCGCGGGGGGAGAGCCGAGCAGAGGCTGCGGGAAGGTCGCGTTGCCCCAGTCGGTTTCCGTGGGCCAGGTCGCGCCGCCGTCAGGCGAACGCACGTAGCCGCCGTCGCCGCAGGCGTCGACCTGCAGCGCGCTGCCGACCTTGGTGATCTTGACGTCCCAGATCTGATTGTTGCCAGGCGGGTTGATCAGCGACCAGCTCGCCCCGGAGTTCGTGCTCGTGGCGATGCCGCAGTCCGTGCCGACCATCACCGTCAGCGATCCCGGAGTGCCGGGGCCGATCGCGATCTCGCGGCCGTTGTTCGCCGCCAGCGGGCTGCAGAAGTCAGTGCCTGTCGCCTTCGCCCATGTGTTGCCACCGTCGGTGCTGCGCCAGATGCCGCCGCCGCGGTTGTCGAAGCTTCCGTCGTACGCGCCCGACGCGATGACGAGGTTGACGTCGCTCGACGCGATCTTGACGTCCTCCATCGCCGTGAGGGGAACCTGGTCGACATGCGACCACGTCGAGCCGTGGTCGGTGCTCTTCCAAAGGCCACCGAACTCCGTCGCGGCGAACACGATCTGCGTGTTGATCGGGTTGACCGCGAAGTTGACCGTGCGACCGCCGAAGAGGTTCCCCGCGGTCAGGGAGTTGGGGTTGACGTCGGTCACCGCGGACGGCGCCGTGAACCCATGGGCGGCCAGCGGCATGGCTGCCTGCTGAAACACGAACGTGCCGAGCGCCAGCGACGTGCATGAGAGCAGCGCGCCGACCCTCCGCAGCCGCAGGCGCGCGGCGTCACCAAGGCGAGCTGCAACGAAAGTGGCCATGATCCTTCCCCTCGTGATCAAAGGCGAGCGACACACCAGAACCCCCCTCAGAGCTCTGGGCCGGAAGACCATAAGGCCCCCCTGAACGAACGTCAATAGGACTTTTCTCACATTCGCCAAACCTCACCGACTTACACATCGCTTCATTGCGGCCCCAGGCCCGGCGGCGGTGCCAGACGGCATTGGGGGCGGCTACAATCCCTCCAGCCTTTTCAGGTCCGCGGATACAGGCAACTGAACATTCGGAGGGTTGAGGCTTATGGCTCGAAGGCGCATCATCCTCGTGCTGTCCGCACTCGGCGCCTTGCTGGCGGCGGCGTTCGGCTTCGCCGGCACGGCGTCGGCGGCCGGCAACAGCAGCAACGCGCAGTCGCTGTGCATCGCGCATCACCCGCAGGAGTTCGTCTGGTACACGCACAGCTGCACCGGCCACGACGAGCCCGAGATCGACCCCCTGTCCAGGCGCGCAGGGTCGGCGCAGGACCTGACCTGGACGATCGTGCTGCCGACCGACGGCGCCATCAACGTCGACGCGGTCGGACCGACGTTCTGGATGGGCGGCACGCTGACCGACCCGAACAGCCTCTTCGGCCAGGCCTTCCTCGAGCTCCAGTTCTATCCCAACAGCATCGTCACGGGCTGCACGGCCGCAGGCGGCTTCAACGTCACGTACTCGAAGAACACGTACAGCGTCTGCTCTCCGGTGTGGGAGGTCTCGAAGACCGGCAACTCGGAGTCGGCGGCCTTCAACGCCATGCTCACCGACCACGCGACGGGCGGGCCCCTGCTGATGCACGCCGGTGACGTCGTCACCGACCACCAGTACGCGACCGCCGCGAAGGATGGCACGCACATCGACGTCACCGACCTCACGACCGGGCACTCCGGCACGATCGTGGTCAACAGCAAGATCGACGGTCCGCTGATGCCGGCCTTCGACACCCAGACGCTCGGCAACGCGCTCAGCTGGGGCCTCGTCAACGACGCGCCGAACTCCCTCGTCTGGGAGATCGGTCATACCGGGAACTACACGACGCCCGCGGGCCAGTTCTGCCTGCCCGGCAGCGCCACCAAGCCGGCGTGCTACTCCTACGACGTGCCGACCTGGCTCAAGTTCTCGCCGCTCCGCATCCTCGGTGTGACGTTCGGCGACGGCAGCAGCGCCAACAGCTGGTCGGTGGTCAGCGACTTCGGCGGCATCGCCGAGATCAACAAGGACTGCGGCGCCGCCAACTTCGGACAGCCGTTCTGCACCTATCCCTGGTACGCGTTCAACAAGACGCTCGGCGCCATCACCTACGGCGGCGACTACGGCGCCGCCGTCCAGGATTTCAACAACGCCGACCAGTTCCAGCAGACGAAGAACTGCACCAGCCCCATCGGCGGTTTCGCCCAGTACTGCTCGACGATCCTCAAGTAGCGATTCGCGGTCTTAACAGGCGGGGTTCCCACGAACCCCGCCTGGCTCCCACACTCGGGGCATGAAAGAGAAGACCGTCGTCAAGCAGCTGTACCGCCTCAACGTCGAGCCGAAGGTCATCGACCAGCTGGCGAAGATCGCCGCCCGGACCGGCGAACCGAAGACTCGCATCGCCACACGCCTGTTCACCGATGCGGTGATGGGGTACAAGCCGAACGGAGGGAAGGCGAGAGCGGCGAAGGGCCGAGCCTAGCCGGCTTCCCTCTCCGGGTCCACGGCGTGTCCCCCGGGCGGCGTCGCGTACATCGCCTCGATCTGCGGCTGGTACTTCGTGTGGATCACCCTCCGCTTGAGCTTCATGGTCGGCGTCAGCTCCTCCGATTCCGGCGACCATTCCGCCGGCAGGATGGTGAAGCGCTTGAACTGCTCGACGCGCGAAAGGTGCTTGTTCGCCTCGGCGAGCGCGCGCCGGACCTCGGCGATCACGACCGGCTCCTCGGCGAGCTCCGCCATGCTTGCCACGGCGACGCCGCGCGCCTTGGCCCAGCCCGGCGCCACCTGCGGGTCGAGGACCACGAGGACGGAGATGAAGTTGCGCGCGTCGCCCACCGCGACGGCCTGGCCGATGATCGGCGTCGACTTCGCCAGCGCCTCGAGGTTCGACGGCGAGATGTTCTTGCCGGCCGAGGTGATGATCAGCTCTTTCTTGCGGTCGATGATCTTGAACTGGCCGTTCGGCCCAGGCGCGCCGATGTCCCCGCTGTGCACCCATCCCTCGGGGTCGATGATGTCGGCGGTCTTGGCCGGCTCGCGGTAATAGCCGACCATGACGTTGCCGCCACGGA
>DATDML010000074.1:0-2013 GCA_036518815.1 Candidatus Dormiibacterota bacterium | reverse complement strand
GTCAAGACGCGCAAACAGATCACCTACGTCGTGGACTGCTACCGGGCGCGCTGGATCATCGAGGAGTATTTCAAGGCGCTGAAGACCGGATGTCAGTACGAGCGCCGCCAACTCACCACCAGCAAGCGACTCCTCAACGCGCTCGCTGTCCTCGCGCCAGTCGCCTGGCGGCTCCTGCTGCTCCGGCATCTCGCACGCCACCAGCCCGAACGCCCGGTGCGCGACGCGCTCACTTCCTCGCAGGTCTCCGTGCTCCGCGCAGTCTCAAAGACCCCGCTGCCGGGTCGGCTCTCGGTCCGCGACGCGCTCATGGCTATCGCCAGGCTCGGCGGCCACCTGCGCAGCAACGGCGAGCCAGGATGGCTCGTGCTCGGTCGTGGCTTTCATGACCTGCTTCTCCTCGAGCGCGGCTGGAGCGCCCGAGTGGAGCGGGAGAAGTGATCAATCATGAGAGGCCTGGACTAGAACGCATTTCATAACCTCCTCCACAGGAGGCGAGCGCAGGCGAGGCGAAGAAAGCCGAGGAACATTTCGGCCTTCGTCTCGTAGCGCGTGACGAGCCTGCGCGAGCGCATCAGCCAGGCGAAGAGGCGCTCGACGAGCCAGCGGCGCTTGTAGCGGTGGCGAAGTTTGCGTCGGTCCTGAGACTGGATCGCACGTGTGCTCAAGTTCGGAGCGATAAGTTCGATGCCTCGCCTCTTGAGCACCAAATCCAGGGGATCGCTGTCGTAAGCACGATCGCCGACGATCTGTCTCGGCAGCGCCCGGACGAAGCGATTGTTCAGAGTGTCCTCGACGAGCTTCGCTTCATGTCGCGGACCACTTGCAATCCAGCAGGCGAGAGGAAGACCAGCGCGGTCTGCCACTGCCATGATCTTGGTCGCTTTGCCGCGTCGAGTGACTCCAACCAGAGCGCCCCCCTTTTTGCCCCCGCATGGGAGCCATCGACGTAGCACTCGGTGAGGTCCAACTTGCCTCTACGTTTCAGGTCCTCGGCGAGCCCGTGCAGAAGCTTCTCCAGGACGCCCTGCTGCACCCACCGTTTGAAGCGCCGGTAGCAGGTCGAGTACGGCGGATAGCGCCGGGGGATGTCCCCCCAAGGCGCCCCGGTGCGCAGCACCCACAACACGCCGTTGAGTACGTCGCGGGGGTCGCGCCACGGCCGCCCGCCCTTGGGCCTCGTCACCGTGCGCTCGGGATCGGGGATGAACGGGCGAACGAGCTCCCACTGCTCGTCGGTCAGGTCCATCCTGACGGTAGATCACACCAGAGATCGCGTGTCGATCCCCTCGACCGGGTTATGAAATGCGTTCTAGTCCCGGATGGGCAACCTTGTAGTTGCGTTTCGAACCGCGGCGTGTTACTTCGACACGCAACCAGGAGGTTGCACATGTCCACCGCCACCGATCGCATCGAGAAGACCGTCCTGCTCCGGGCGCCGCAGGCGCGGGTCTGGCGCGCGATCAGCGACGCGAAGGAGTTCGGCAGCTGGTTCGGCGTCGCGTTCGACGGGCCGTTCGCCGCCGGAGCGCGCCTGACCGGCCGCATCGTCCCCACCAGGGCCGATCCCGAAGTGGCCAGGGCGCAGGAGCCCTACGCGGGAAAGACGTTCGAGTGCAGCATCGATCGCATCGAGCCCATGCGGCTCTTCTCCTTCCGCTGGCATCCCTACGCCGTCGAGGCCGGCGTCGACTACTCCAGGGAGCCGATGACGCTGGTGGTGTTCGAGGTGGAGCAAGCGGCGGGCGGCACCAGGCTGACCATCACCGAGTCGGGCTTCGACCGCATCCCTGCCGCGCGCCGCGCCGAGGCCTTCACCCGCAACGAGCAGGGCTGGGCGGCGCAGGCGAAGCTGATCGAGAAGCACCTCGCCGGCGCGGGAGAGGCGTGACCCGGCCGGGCCTCTCCGGAGCCGCGCCGGTCTTTGCCGCGCTCGGCGACGAGACGCGCCTGCAGCTCGTCTCCCGTCTCTGCGCGAACGGCCCGCAGTCGATCGTGCGCCTGACCGACGGC
>DATDML010000073.1:0-4998 GCA_036518815.1 Candidatus Dormiibacterota bacterium | reverse complement strand
AACCTCGACTGGCTGCGCGGCCTGCCTGGCGTGAGCGAGGACGAGCCGCTGGCCACGCGCACATCGTTCGGCATCGGCGGGCCTGCCGAGTTCTTCGTCGAGTCGGGCCGCGTCGAGGCGATCGAGCGCATGGTCACCGGCTGCGTGGAGCGCGAGATCCCATATCTGTTGCTCGGCGCGGGCACCAACCTGCTGATCGCCGACGCCGGCATCGAAGGGCTGGTCATCCGCGTCGTGAATCGCGAGCAGGCGATCGAAGGCACGCGCGTGCGCGCCGGGGCGGGGCTCAAGATGATGCGGCTCGCGCGGGCCGTCGCGGATGCGAACCTGCACGGCTTTGAATTTGCCATCGGTGTGCCCGGCACTGTGGGCGGCGCGGTCTATCAGAACGCAGGCTGCTGGGGAAGAGAGATGAAAGACGTGCTCGTCGAGGTCCACGGCTTCGTGCCCGGCAAGGGCGCGCAGAAATGGACGGCCAGGGATCTGCACCTCGAATATCGAACGTCGGCCTTGCGCAGCGGCCCTCTGCACGGCGCGCTCGTGGTCAACGCGACCGTCCAGCTCGAGCGTGGCGATGGGGAAGAGGCCAGGCGGATGATGGCCAAGCTGACCGCCGAGCGCAATGAAACACAGCCGATCAAGACCAAGAACTGCGGCAGCGTCTTCAAGAACCCGCCGGGCGACTCGGCCGGCAGGCTCGTGCAAGCGGCGGGATTGAAGGGCCTGCGCCAAGGGGCCGCGGTGGTCTCAACGCTGCATGGCAACTTCATCGTCAACGAGGGCGGCGCCAAAGCCAAGGACGTGGCGACACTCATCGAGAAGGTGCGCGCCGAGGTCAAGCGGCGATTCAACGCGGAGCTCGAGACCGAAGTGGAGTTTGTCGGACGGTGGAAATGATTCAACACCCCCACCGGCCGGGCGCGCTGCGCGCGCCGGGCCACACCGCTAGCCGCCGCGCAGCGCGACGGCGGCGCAGCGCCCCCACGAGGTGGGGAGGATGAAGATCGCAGTCCTGTGCGGAGGGCGATCCGCGGAGCGTGATGTGTCCCTGAAGTCTGGCGCGCAGGTGCAGTCAGCGCTCCGCGAGCTCGGACACGAGGTCGTGCCGGTCGACATCGATCGCAACACGTGGGACTTGCTGCGCGACGGCGGCTTCGGCTGCGTCTTCAACGCGCTGCACGGGCGGCTCGGTGAGGACGGGACCGTGCAGGGCATGCTCGAGCTGCTCGGCCTGCCGTACACCGGGTCGGGAGTCCTCGCATCGGCGCTCTGCATGGACAAGGCCCGCGCGGCCGCGGTCATGGCGGCGGCCGGGCTCGACGTCCCGGAGTTCGACGAGCTCGAGATCAAAGGCGCCGTCGTGGCCGAGACGGTCGACCAGCTCATCGAGAAGTACGCGCTGCCGCTCGTGATCAAGCCGGTGCGCGAAGGCTCGACCATCGGCCTCACCATCGCGCGCGACGAGGACGCCGTCGCGAGCGGTCTCGTGCTCGCGGCGAAGTACGACCGCCGGGTGCTGGTGCAGAAATTCCAGACCGGAACCGAGATCACAGTCGGCGTGCTTGCCACGCCTGATATTCAGGTGCTGCCGACGCTTGAGATCGTCAGCGAGAACCCCGTCTACGACTACGACGCGAAGTACACGGCCGGGCGATCGCACCACATCATCCCGGCGCGTATCTCGGAGCGCGCGCGCGAAGAAGCTGCGACTGCCGCGGGTCGCGCGTTCCAGGTGCTCGGTTGCTCGGGGATGGCGAGGGTCGACATCATCGTTGACGCCGACGGCACGCCCTGGCTGCTCGAGGTGAACACGGTGCCCGGCCTCACCGCGCTGTCGCTCCTGCCTGACGCGGCAAGAGCCGCGGGCATCAGCTTCGGTGAGCTGTGCCGGCGGTTGATCGAGCACGCGGTGATGCGCCACCAGAGCAAGGTGGGGCCGACCTCGCGATGAAGATGCGACGCCGGCGTTCGTCGCTGCCGCGATTCGACTGGCGCCGCAGCATCGACAACAGCGAGCCGCTCAAGGGCCAGCTGTGGACGCGCTCCGAGAAAGCGCTGCAAGAACCGGACGTGCACTGGATCCGCCGTGCAGCCGCGGGCGCCGTGGCAGTCATCGAAGGCGCGCTTCTGCTCTGGTTGTTTCTCGGACCCGCGACGGCGATCCACAACGTCGACGTGCGCGGCGCGGGGCATCTGACGCCCGCGCAGGTGATGCACGCCGCCGGGTTGGACCAGAACAGCTCTGTACTCTCAGTCGATCCGGCCACCGAGCAGAATCGCCTGCTCGGCCAACTGTGGATCCGCGCGGCCTCGATACAGCCAATGCTCGACGGCACAGTGCGCATCGACATCAGCGAATGGCAGCCGGTCGCGGCCTATCACGCGGGCGCGTCAGGCGCGCTGTTCCTGATGTCCGACCAGGCTGTGCTGCTTGGGCCAGCGGCGTCGGTCGGACCGCTCGTCAACATCCAGGGACCCGCGGGCTCGAATCCACGCGCGGGCGACAGACCGCTCGACCCTCAACTGCTCGTCGCGCTCGTCAACATCCAGCGCGGCCTGCCGGGACTCATCGGCCAGCAGGTGGGGCTGTTCATCGTCGACTCATGCGGCGACCTCACGATGGTCGCGGCGCGCGGGTGGAAGGTGTACTTCGGTCGCGTCCTCACGCCCGAGGAATTCGCGTCGCTTCGTGACAAACTGGCAGCCTTGAAAGCGATCCAGGGCAGCGTCAACTACAACTCGGGCGACCTCGACTACGTCAACGTGATGAATGCATCGGTGCCCGCGGTGGGCCTGCATTCGAAGGAGCCCGCGCCGCCGAGCGCATCGCCCGGCGCCAAGCCGACTCCTTCGCCCGCTCCCACATGCAAATAAGGGGCCCCCGCCAGCTCGCGGCGAGCCGCTGCGCGGGTCCTCTGAGCTGGTGGGGTTTATGCAGGTAATAGTCATCGCCGTCCTGTTCGCGCTCCTGGGGGCGCTGCTCGGCATCCTCTCGCCGGTCACCATCCCCGTCACTTACGCGCGCTACACCGCGATCAGCCTGCTGGCGGCGCTGGACTCGATCTTCGGCGCGTTCAAGGCCTACATTGCCGGGTCGTTCGAGCCACGCGTCTTTTTCAGCGGCCTGGTCACGAACATGGCGCTGGCCGCCGGCCTGACGTTCTTCGGCGACAAGCTCGGCGTGGATTTGAGCATAGCGGCGATCGTGGCTTTCGGCGTGCGGATCTTCAACAATCTCGGTGCCATCCGCCGTCACTACCTGTGACACCGCCGCTGTAACCCGCACACAAGGCCTGGCCTCGCCGCCAGAGCCACCCACAAAATCTAGTCCGTGACGCCCTAGATGCCCTTATAATCCGCCGCAGCCCCGCCACTCGTTTCAACCTACGTTCCAGGAGGCATCTCAGCACCACTTTGCCGAGGCGGAAGAAAACCGTCGGTCTCGACCTGGGCACCAGCCGGGTCGCCGTGATCATCGCCGAATCTGACGAAACCGGCGGCCCCGCCGCGGTCATCGGCGTAGGCGAAAGCAAATGCGACGGCCTGCGCAAAGGCGTCGTCGTCAACCTCGACAAGACCATCGCCGCCATCCAGCTCGCTGCCGTTTCAGCCGAGCGCATGGCCGGCCAGCGCATCGAGGAGGTCGTCGTCTCCCTTGGCGGCTCGCACATCGTGTCCCAGAACTCGACCGGCGTCGTGGCAGTCGCACGCGGCGACCGCGAGATCGGCGAGGATGACGTCCAGCGCGTCGTTGAAGGCTCGCGCGCTGTCGCCATCGCGTCGGACCGGCAGGTCATCCACGTGATCCCTCGCGGTTACACCGTCGACGGGCAGGAAGGCGTGCGCGACGCGGTCGGGATGACGGGGCAGCGCCTCGAGGTCGAGACCAACATCGTCACGGGCGCGCAGACCGCGGTGCAGAACGTCATCAAGTGCGTGCACGGCTCGGGCTTCGACGTCGAGGACGTCGTGTGCACCGGCCTCGCGTCAGGCGAGGGAGTCCTCACGCCGCAGGAGATCGAGCTCGGCGTGTGCATGATCGACATCGGCGCGGGCACGACCGCGGTCACCATCTACACCGAAGGATCGGCTCGCCACATCGCTGTGTTGCCCGTCGGCGGCAACCACGTGACGAGCGACATCGCCATCGGCCTGCGCACGACGCTGGATGAGGCCGAAAGCCTCAAGCTCAACTACGGGCACACGCTGCCCGACATCATCGACCACGGCGAGAAGGTCGAGGTCCGGCAGGTCGGAGGCGACCGCATCCAGGCGCTGCCGCGACGCTTCCTCGCCGAGATCATCGGACCGCGCATGCGCGAGATCTTCTTGATGTCGCGCGAAGAGGTCCGCAAGTGCGGCTTCGAAGGCCTGCTGCCGGCAGGCGTGGTGGTCAGCGGGGGCGGCGCGCGTCTGATGGGCACCACCGACGCGGCGCAGAGCGTCTTCGACGCATCGGTGCGGCTGGGTCAGCCGACCGGCATGTCCGGTCTGGCCGACCGCTGCCAGGGTCCGTCGTTCGCCGTCGCCGCGGGGCTGGTCAAGTGGGGCTCGCACGCTCACGCGCGCAGCTACGCCAACGGCCGTCAGCAGGTGACTCTCGGTTCGACCTATCAAAAAACAGTGAGGTGGCTGCGCGATTTTTTCTAGAGAACAACACCGCAACCAGCTGGAGCTCGCCATGTCCAGAGAACGTACTAAGGAGGACCACGTCATTCCAATGAAAGAGAGCGAGTTGCACGAAGGGCGAGCCCGCATCAAGGTGGTGGGCTGCGGAGGCGGTGGAGGCAACGCCGTCAACCGCATGATCTCGAAGGCGCTCAAGGTTCAGTTTATCGCCGTCAACACCGACAAGCAGGCTCTCGAGCGCTGCCAGGCCGACATCAAGGTCCAGATGGGCAGCAAGCTGACTCGCGGCCTGGGCGCCGGCGGCGACTGGACGCGCGGCCGTGACGCCGCGGACGAGAGCCGTGCCGAGCTCTCCGAGGTCGTGAAGGA
>DATDML010000072.1:0-8882 GCA_036518815.1 Candidatus Dormiibacterota bacterium | reverse complement strand
GGTCGCAGGCGATGTAGCGCCCTCTCGACTCGTGACCGCGCGGCTTTGGGTGTGATGCCTAGGGTCGCCGCGATCTCGTCGTAAGGCATGTCGAGGAAGTACCGAAGGACCAGAACGAGTCGCTCGTCGTATGACAGCCGGCGCAGGGCCCTACGCAGGTCGATCGACGAGGCCAGGTCGGTCGCTGGGGCTTCGCCCTCCTCGGGCTCAGACCGTAAGACCGACCACCATTTGTTTCTTTTCACGGCTCGGCATCGATTGGCGACGATGCCCAAGAACCACGGCCGAAGGCTCGAGCCCTCACGCAGGTTGCGGATCTTGCGCCAGGCGGCCAGCGCGGCCTCCTGCACAGCGTCCTCTGCTTCCTGCGCGTCTTGCAGGAGCCCGCCCGCGAGCCGGAGCGCGATCGGGTACTCGGGCCGGATCAGCTCCGCGAAGGCCGCGCGGTCGCCCGCCTTGGCGGCTCGGACCAGCTCGGCCTCCGGGCGCTCGAACCACATTTCTGTAGACCAGTAGTGTCCGCGCGCCCAGATTGCCCCGACAAAGTTTTTTCGACAGTGCTTTTGCCGGCAGAACTCGGCCCCGAAGGGCGCTCACGCGCAGTTTTGCCGGCAAAAGCCGGTTACAGGGTTACCGCTGAGACGTACGTGTCCGTGTTGCCGAAGTCGGTCGAGCAGGCCGTATCCGGGTTCGGCGCCACCGCCGTCTTCGAGCCCGAGTACACCGCGGCTCGATACGAGCTGACCGCGGCGCACAAGGCGGCGTTGCGCGAGTCCGTCCACACCACCCACGCTGACGTTGGCCCGGCGACGATGTCGATGTAGTCGCCGATGAACTGCTCCTGCAGGTTGTTGTAGGACGAACCCTCGGGATTGGAAGTTGCCGACGAAACCTTGACGGCCGCGGTCCAGGCCCCGCCGGAACGCTCGGTCACATACGCGTCGTATGTCTGCACGCCCGTCTGCCACGCGTTGTCGGCGGGAGGCGCGCTCAGCGCATCGAAAGCTACGACCGGCACACCTGAGCCGGAAACCGCGGGCTCGGGGAAGAACGCGTTAAGGCCCGACACGCTGGCGACAGTGCCAAGGGAGGTCCAGGTGAAGCCGTCGCTGGATACCGCCCCCTGGACCGTGCCGTGGCCGCCCGAGAAGTCGCACCAAACGACGTAGACCTTCGACGAGGTGGGGTCCGCGGCCGGGTGTGGGAAGCAGTCGACGCGCGCGCTCATACCCGGCACGCGATTGAAAAGGTCGACAGCATCGAACGGCGTGCCGCGCAGCGGATAGTCGGTAACGGGCGCGACCGTGATCGGCGCGCTGTACGTGTTGCCGCCGTCGGTCGAAGTGGCCACCACCTGGAGGCTCGGCAGCTTCGTCGAGTCGGCGTTCTCGGTCCAGAAAACCTCAACCGTGCCGTTGGACGCGACGGTCATCTGGCCCGTCTCGCGGAAACCCTGCGGCGTGTTGTTGTTGGTCGCGCTGACCTGCACGGGCGCGCTCCAGGTCCGCCCCTCGTCGTCCGAGTGCGCGGTGTAGATCTTCACGTTGCCGTTGCCGGCGCACTTGTTGCAGAAGATCGCCCAGTCGAGATAAACGCGGCCGAAGTGCGGGCTTCCCGCGCCCTTGTCGACCGCGACCCACTCGTGGTCGGCGAACTTGCCGTTGCTGGCGGGCGCGGCGACCACCGGGTCTGCCCAGCTCAGCCCGTCGTCATACGTCCTAGACACGGTGGCCAGCTCGCCGCCGTTCTCCGGAAACGGATCCGCGAGCGACGAGTAGTAGATGACCGCGCCACACGAATAGTTGAAGGAACCGTTCGCGCACTGCCGCGGCCCGAAATCCAGGCTCGGATCACCGCCCGACGTGCGGCCGATGTTGGCGAAACCCGGCAGGTAGCCGCCGCTCCACGTGGCGCCGCCGTCGGATGAACGGTAGAACGCGCTTGTCGGCACGCCGGCCGCGAAAGGACAGGGCGAGGAGAGCGGCGCGGTGGTGCCTGGACACGGCGGCTGGCCGATCTCGTCATTGGCCCCCGCGACAAGCACGCCAGTGATCGGGTCGCGCGTGATTGCCGGCTCGTTCTGCTTGTTCTGCGAAAACTGCAGCCCGTGATCCAGATCGACCAGGTGGTTGGTGCCGGCGGTGGGTCCCGCAGCCAAAGCCGGAGCCGGAACCAGCAAGGCGCCAAGCACCATCAGACCGGCGAGCAGGGTGAGTTTGGACCGCATGTTTCGCAGCACCTCCACAGACTCCCTCTCTGGACGGAGCTTCTAGCTTACTTGGCAACCCTGGAGCGGGCCTGGGTCGGTGGGCAGCCCGCCCACCTCCAGCTGCAGGTGCAGGTGCGCCCCGATCGAAAGTCCCGTGCTCCCGACCAGCGCCACCTCCTGGCCCTGCTGCACGGGCTGGCCGACGATCACCGTCGCCGCCTGCAGGTGCGCATAGATCTCGCTCAGGCCGTAACTGTCCCGGATCTCCACGCGCAGCCCGAAGAGATCCGCGTATCCGACCGCCGTGACCACGCCGCCCGCCGCCGCGTCGATCGGCGTCCCGTATCCCGCCAGGATGTCGACGCCGAGATGGAAGTGGAGATAGCCGCCATACGCCGGCTCCAGTGCGAACGACGTCGGCCCGAAGCCCTGGATGATCGGCGCTCCGGGGATCGGGCACACCAGCTTGCCAGGGGCGATCGGGTCGGCCGGCTCACCCGATGAAAGCGTCGGACCAACCAGCGGATCCACCGGCACCACCAGCAACGTGCCTGGGGTAAGCGAACCGCGGATCCGGTTGAAATCGACGAGCGTCGTCGGGCCGAGGCCGTAACGCGTGGTCAAGCTCTCGAGCGTGTCGCCCTTCCTCGCCATGATCACGAAGCCCGGCACCGGGGGGAGGTGCAGGACCTCGCCCTCTTTCAAGGGCAGCTTCAGGTTGGGGTTGGACCACGTGATCTCGCGCCACGGGATCTTGAGGTCGGTGGCGATGCTGTCCAGCGTGTCGCCCGCGGCAACCTTGTAGACGATGACCGCCCGGTTCGGCAGCGGCGCCGTCGGGATGTAGACGGGCTTGACGATCGTGCTGTCCCGGCCCAGCCAGGTGTCGCCGGTGACGTCGATCGGGCCGGCCGCGGCCACCGATCGCGCGGCCGGATTCAGGTATCCGACCAGGCTGTAGCCGGACATCAGTGCCGCTACGAGCAGCAAGACAGCATGGGTCACGTAACGATCGAGACGGCGCAACGCCTACCCCCAGGCTTTCGGTCTCGCGCCACGGACGCGAACGCAGGCGCCAACCGTAGCAGAGGGCCTTCCGGAGCGTCAAACCTTAAGCAGTTCGGGAGTTCAGGCGTCCGCCAGGCGACGGTCGGCGATCACTATGCCCGGGATCTCGCTCCAGCCAACGGCCCGCATGGCCGTGGTGAGCCCATCCGGCAGCTCGTGCAGGATCAGCCGGCCCTCGCCGTCGAGGTTCCGAGCGGCCTCGATGAGCTCGCGAATGCCGCTGGTGTCGCGGAATTCGACTGTGCCGAGGTGGAGGTGAACGTCTTCCCCGTCCAGGGTCCGCGCCAGCCAGCTCGCGAACTCGGCCGCGTTCTCGGAGTCGATGGTGCCGATGAGCCGGTAGCCGGCATGCCCGGCTCCGCCCACGACGCGGAGCTGGGTCGCCGCCTTGAACTGCGTCTCACCCCGCCCGGTAGCTCCGGGCTTACGCCGGTCCACCATCAAATTCTTATTCCCGCTTCCTTACGCAAGAGTTAGTCGAATCCGATCAAGTATCTGCTCATATCCTATGCACATTTCAAACTATATTGCAAGCATGCCCTCGGTTTCTGATTAAATTGCCGTGAGATCCTGGTGAAGTCTGCCCACAACCCACCGACCGGCGCTGACGAGCCGCTCTACAGCATCGGGGCCGTCGCCCGGATGCTGGAAGTCGCGCCTTCAACCCTTCGTGGCTGGGAGAAGCGCTACCACGTGGTCGCGCCCGGCCGGAGCAAAGGCGCCCATCGACTGTATTCAGCGAACGAGGTGGAGAAGCTTCGGTTCGTCAAGGCGAATCTGGAGGCCGGCGCCACCCCGGCGGACGCCCACCGTCTCCTGGCCAGCCGGGCGCCCGAGGCTCCACCAACCGCGCCCGCTGCAGCGGCATCGACTGAGGTGCAGCTGGGCGGCGCGCCGGTGCCGCTGCACGCTCACTACCCCACCTTCTACAGCACCGATGAAGGTCGCATGCGGTTATCGCTGCCTTTTCTACGGGACGGTCTGCGCCTCGGCCAACCCTGCTTTCTCGCCGCCAACGGCGCCGTGGCCGAGAAGTACATGGCGGCGCTGCCGGCCGGGGCCGGCCTCACGGTGGTCGACGGACCCGGTCAGAGTGTGGAGGACGCCCTCGCCTTCTGGGAGCGAACCATGTGGCAGGCGATCGAGAACGGCGCCAGCGTCATCCGCGCCGTCGGCGAGATGACGTGCGAGCGCGAGCTCTTCTCGTCAGAGGCCGAGATGATGCGATATGAGCTCGCCTACAACCGAATAGCGCGTCGCTTCCCGGTCGTCTCGCTCTGCCAGTACGACGTACGCGAGTTTCGCGGCGAGATCGTGTTCGACGCGTTCAAGGCACATCCCGACGTCTACGACCAGCAGGTAGGAGTGTTCCTCAGCTAGGTCGCTCGCCCGCGGCCACCGCCGCGAGACCAAGCGCGAAGTACGTTCCGGCCGCCACCCGACCCAGGCGCTTCTGCGCGTTTCGGTGCGCGAGTAACCGCCGCGACAGCGCCGACGCCGCGAGCACATATGACGTGTCGACGACGAGCGCGATCGCGATGTAGATCCCGCCGAGAATCGCCACCTGCGGCGCCACCGGCGCTGCCGGATTGATGAACGGAGGCAGGAAGGCGATGGCGAACAGCGCGACCTTGGGGTTCAGCAGCTGCGTGATCACGCCCTGCGTGAACATGCGGCCGATGGGCGCCGGCGAAGGCATGGCGAAGCTCTCGGCGTGACGCCACCGCTGGACGCCGAGAAAGATGAGATACGCGGCGCCGGCAAACCGGAGGACCGTCAACACTGAGGCCGATGTGGCGAGCAGCGCGGTCAAGCCGGTGGCGGCCGCGGCGATCCAGACCACCTCGCCGAACTCGATCCCGAAGGCGGATGCGAACCCGGCGCGCCGCCCCTGCGAGAGCGAGCGCGCGGACACGTAAAGCACGCCGGGGCCGGGCGACGCGGTGATGAGCAGTGTCGCCACCCCGAACAGGGCCAGCGTCGTCAGGCTGGGCACAGTGCTTGTCGAGGATTGTCGACCGTCAGCATGTCGATCTCCGATTGAGCCAGGCCCTTGTCCATGAGCACTGGCAGAAACCGCACTGGGATGTAATCGAATCCACACCCGCCGTTGACGCTCAGATTGGACGTCAGGCAGACATCGTGCGACAGCAGCACCTGCCGCCCGAAACCTTTGTGGAGCAGATTCAGGATGTAGCTCGCGACCCGCTCGACCTGGTAGGCGCTCTCGCCCTGGATGCAATCGAATTGCACGTACGAACCGCCGCGCGCGAGCTCTTCGTGATAGTCCATTTCGGGCACCGTGTCGCAGTGGCCGACGATGACGCGCGCCGGGTCGGCGCCGGCCTCGATGAGGATCTTCAGCTGCTCTCGGCCCACCGGCCAGCGCGCCGCGTGCGTCGTGATGGTTAGACCCGTCCGCTGCTGCGTCAGCGCCGCGGCTCGGAACGACCTCTCCTCGGCTGTTGACACGAACCACTTGTCCGCACCGATCTCGCCAATGATCCCGGCTTTCACGCCGGAGCCGTCGATGCCCTCGTCGACCTCGGCGACCATCAGGTCGGCGATCTGGGTCGCAGACATGCGGTCGAACCACGCCCGGTCAAGATAGGGATCGCGGTAGTGGCCGGTGCCCATGACGATCCTCACGCCAGTGGCCTCGGAGATTCGCTTCAGGCCCAGCGGGTTGCGTCCCAGCTCCTCGGTGGTGACGTCGACGATGGTTCCGCCGCCCGCCTGACGGAACCGGGCCACCTCCTCGCACATCAGCTGCTCGTCGTGCAGCAGGCCCTCGCCGCGGTACTCGCGCATGAGGTTGATGAAGACGTGCTCGTGGGTGAGGGTCATACCGAGCTCTGTGGCCGGAACTGGTCCGGTGACGGTCATGACGGTGCTCATCGCCCGCTCAATTGTCAGCAGTTTTGGAGTCACCTGGGGTGCAGGTCGCTGCCTACCATGAGGCTCGTCACAAGAAATTTGCGAAGAGGAGTACCAAGACATGGCTACGACAAAACAGAAGGCGTCCAAGGTGTTCACCTCTGCGGAGCGCGACGCGATGGTGGCGCGCGCCAAAGAGGTGAAGGGCGAGCGAGGCGGCCAGCCGGACCTGGAGCAGGAATGTCTCGACAAGATCGCCTCGCTGGGTCCGAAGGACCGCGCCATGGGGCAGAAGCTCCACAAGCTGATCAAGGACGCCGCGCCCAGCCTCGTGGCCAAGACCTACTACGGCATGCCCGCCTACGCGACGGCGGGAAAAGAAGGCAAGGTGGTCTGCTGGTTCAAGCCGGCGGAGAAATTCAAGACCCGCTACGCAACGCTCGGCTTCAGCGACGCGGCGAAGCTGGACGACGGCGGCATGTGGCCGACCGAGTACGCCCTCGCGCAGCTGACCGGGACGGAAGAGGCCAAGGTTGCGGCCCTGATCAAGAGGGCCGCGCGCTAAGCCCGACGAGAGGCCGGCGTGGGTGCCGGCCTCTTCCGGCGAGCCGTTTCTAGCCCCGCGGGTGGGGCTGCATGACGTTGAACGAGCTGTCGAGGTGGACCTCGACCTGGGTGCCGTCGGACTTCGTGACGGTCACCTCATATCCCTTCTGCGTGAAGTCCGTCGTGACTGCGCCCGCCGTCCCGCCGCCGACTGCCTTTACGGCAGCGGCCTGGGCCTTCGCGGCGTTGGCCCCTGTGACCGGCACCTCTGCGTTTTCATGCGCCGCCGTGCCGTGGGCCGGCATGTTTGGCGGCGCTGTCGACGATGCTGCCGGTGTGGGGCTCGGGCTCGCGGCGCTGGCCGCTGTCGAGGCGAGCGTCGCCGCCATACCGATGGCGGTCCCCGCCAGTAGCGAGCCGGCAATCGCCGCGCTCACCAAGAGCCTCTTCGATTTGAACGCCAATTGCATACGTCTGCCTCCTGTTTGGTGGATGTGGTTGCCAGCTGACTCAGGTCAGCCTGGAGGCTGCGGATGGGCGTTCGATTACGAAAAGCTGAGACTTGGCTGAGTCAGCCTGCTTTCTTCGTATTGGTCTTTACTGCTTCCACGATCAGGGCTTTCAGGGAAGCTTCCTCGATGGCATCGTCTTCCCCGAAGTCGATGGCGCGCGTCTTGCCTACCAGCCGGGCGTTGAAGAGCTTCTTCGGATCCTTCAGCGACGATCCCTTCGGAAAGGTCAGGCGGACTGCGTTCTTCAGCGCCTCGCCGACGCAGACGATGCCGTCATGCGACCACACCGGCACGCCGTCCGGATTGCTCGGCTTCTTCCACTTGAGCTCCTCGACGAGGTCTGGGTCGGCCTTCTTGATCACTGTGCGCAGTTGTGCCAGCTTCTTGCCCTGCCAGCCCGGATATGCCCTGATGCGGGCCTCGACCTCTTTGGCTGTCACAGCTTCTGCGCGAGCTCGACGATGATCCCTTCCGGGCCGCGCATGTAGCAAAGGCGGTAGTCGTCCTCGTAGCGCGCGACTTCGCCCACGAGCTTTGCTCCTTGCGATTGCAGAGCGCCGATCGCCTCATCGATGTCGTCGACCGCGAACGTGACGTGGCGGATGCCGATCGCATTTGCTGGAGCATTGCTCCCACCGTCGGGGCTTCGCGGCTTGTGAAACTTCGACAGCTCGATGCGCGCGGTGCCGTCCGGCGTGCGCAACATCGCGATCTCCGACCGCACTCCATCGAGCGCGGTCACCTGGTCGACAAATTCGCCTTCGACCGTGCCTTCGCCTTCGAGCTCCAGGCCGAGCACGCGAAAGAAATCGATGGCGCCTCGAAGGTCTTCGACCACCATGCCGACGTGGTCCATCCGCAGCACCGTCATGTCTTCGATGGTACGGACGCCGCGAGCTGCCGGAAGAGCTCCTCGTAGCGCGCGCCGAGCAGCGACTCGCGCGCGTTCTGCGGCCACTGATAGAGGCCCTCCAGCATTCCTTCCGGAGGCACGTCGCCTGTGTTCAGGCTCGGAAAGAGAAAGCGAGAGAACTCGTACATCGTCTGGACGCCGCCCACCTGCGCCGACTCGAGCGGGCCTGTCACCGACAGCCGCCGGCCGAAGCTGGCTTTGACCGCGGTGTCGATGGCCTCGGCGGACGCCACTCCCTCCGACCACAGGGCCAGGGCCTCTCGCAGCAAGGCGAACTGGAGGCGGTTGCCGATGAAGCCGTCGATCTCCTTGCCCACGACGACCGGTGCCTTACCGGCTTCGCGCAGCCGCGCCACCACCCAGTCCGTGACCTCGGGCGCGGTCTCGGGCCCGGCGCAAACCTCGACCAGCGGGAGCAATTGGGCCGGGTTCCAGAAATGCGCGGCGATCACACGCTGGCGGTGGCGCACACGCGCGACCAGGCTCGAAGCCGGGCGGCCGCTGGACGACGCGAGCACCGCGGGCGGTGGGCACATGGTGTCGAGCTCGCCGAACAACGAGAGCTTCAGCTCGGTGTCCTCCGGCACTGCCTCGACCACCAGCTCCGCGCCGGCCGCGTCCGCGAGCGATGTCGAAGTGGTGACCCGCCCCGCCGCGGCTTCCGCGCCGGCGTGACTGATGAGGCCGTGGCGTTCGAAAAGTTGCAGGCTGTCGCGGATGCGCCCAGCGGCCGCCGACAGGCTCGCCTCGTTGTGGC
>DATDML010000071.1:0-13111 GCA_036518815.1 Candidatus Dormiibacterota bacterium | reverse complement strand
GGCGCGTACACCGCGTGCGCGGCCTCGTCCGCGTCGATGACCGTGGCGCCCAGCTCCCGGAACATCTCCGCCACCGTCGACTTGCCCGAACCGACCCCGCCGGTCAAGCCGATGACTTTCACCGGCTTACGCTATTGACCGATGGCTGACGAGGAAAAGTTCGACGCCGTCGTGGTTGGGGCCGGGCCGGCCGGCACCGCCGCAGCCATCACCATGGCCAAAGCCGGGCTGCAGGTGGCGCTGCTCGAGCGCGGCCAGAAGCCGGGCGCCAAGAACGTCATGGGCGGCATCCTCTACAACCACTATCTCGAGCAGATCGTAGGCGAGGACTGGAAGCAGGCACCGCTCGAGCGCCCGATCATCGAAGAGCGCCGCTGGATGATGACGCCCGAGGCCTACATCGGGTTCGACTACAAGAACTTGCGCAACCGCGAGCACCCGCATTCGTACTCGGTCCTGCGCGCGAAGTTCGACCCGTGGTTTGCGGAACAGGCAGAGAAGGCGGGCGCAATGGTCGTGCCGGAAACGGTGGTCGAGCGCCTGATCGTCAAGAACAATCGCATCGTCGGAGTCGCGACCGGACGGGGCGACGACCTCTACGCGGAAGTGGTCGTGGTATGTGAAGGCATCGGTCTCGGCGCCAGCCTGCTCGAGAAAACGCAGATCAACGGCCAGCCGTTGCGCAGAAAGCTGCGACCGAACGAAGTGGCGATGGCGGCGAAAGAGGTCATGCAGCTCGAGCCCGGACTCATCGAGGAACGCTTCAACTGCGAGCCTGGCGAGGGTTGCACCGTCGAGTGCTTCGGCGACTCGACGATGGGCATGAGCGGATTCATGTTCGTCTACACCAACAAGGACACGCTGTCGGTCGGGGGTGGCGCTCTGCTCAGCGAGCTGAACCAGACGCTGCGCAGCCCCAACGACATGCTCGAGCACTTCAAGAACCACCCGGCGATCAAGCCGCTCCTGCGTGGGGCCGAGACTGTCGAATTCCTTGGCCATCTGATCCCGGAGGGCGGTTATCGCGGCATCCCGAAGCTTTTCGGCCCGGGCTACCTTGTGTGCGGCGACGCCGCGATGCTGTCGAATCCCGTGCACCGCGAAGGCTCGAACCTGGCGATGGAATCCGGACGCCTCGCGGGCGAAACGATCATCCACGCGAAAGAGGCCGGCGATTTTTCAGAACGCAGGCTCGCCGAGTACAAGGGCAGGCTCGACCACTCGTGGGTCATGGCCGACATGAAGAAGTACGACAAGGCTGTGCCGCTGCTCGAGCACAACCCGCAGATGCTGACGAAGTACCCGCAGGTCGGCGATCGCGCGCTCGACGAGTTCTTCCGCGTCGACGGCACGTCGAAATGGGACAAGCAGTCGCGCATCTTCAAGATGCTGCGCAAAGAAGGTCTGGTGCGAATGGGCATGGATACCGTCAAAGCCTTGTGGGCGATGAAGTGACGCGCCTGCGCACCGGCACGCCGTGGATGCCTGCGCCCGAGTTCTCGCGTCAGCTCACCGGCCTCAACGTGAACCTCATAGTCCTCGACGTTGAGAAGAGCCTGCCTTTCTTCACCGAGGTGCTGCAGCTCAAGAAGCTCTACAGCGACGTGGATTTCGCGGCGTTCGAAGGGCCGAACGGTTCGCACCTGATGCTGCACGCCGACCACACTCTCGACCACTCGGCGACCGAGACCGCGCGACTGCAGGCGCCGGGCAAGCGCGGCACCGGCGCTGAGATTCGCATCATGGGCCTGGACCCGGACGGCGTCGAAGCGCGGGCGCGGCAGCACGGTTTCACGGTCAACGTCGAGGCCAAGACCTACCCTCACGGCTGGCGAGAGGTGCGCCTCGAAGATGCGAACGGCTACATGTTCGCGATAGGGGTCCTCGCTACTTAGCCGACACGTTCACGTGGATGTCGTGCCAGCCGCTGGCGCCGTCCGGATAGCTGTCCGAGTCGGTCTTGTCCTGCAGCGCGCCGGTGCCGTCGGTCGCGCGCACGACAAGGTGGTATGACCCCTCCGAGCTCGGCGTCCATTGAAAGTCCCACAGCACCCACGTCAGCGGCGATAGCGGCGCGGTCAATAGCGCCGCGTTCCACGACGTGCCGCCGTCGGTGCTCACCTCGACCTTGCTGATGCCGCGCCGGCCCGCGAACGCCACGCCCGCGATGTCGAGACCACTGCTCTTGACGATGTCGCCGTCATGCGGCACGTCGATGCGCGACATCGTGCGCACCACCGCGTTGTGGTCCCAGCCCTGCTGCTCCCAGTAGCCGCCCGACTCGTGGTCGACCAGGTTGACCTCGTTGATCCATTTCGGGCCCTTCATCCCGTAGCGGCCCGGGATGAGGATGCGCGCCGGATAGCCGTGCGCCACCGGCAGCGGCTCACCATTGAGCTGATAGGCCACCAGGATCTCAGGCTCGGTGTTCACGACTGACAGCGGCAGGCTCTCGGCGTAGCCGTCAGCCGCTTTGAACGCGACCCAAGTCGCCGACGGCCGCGGCGATGCCTGGGCGATGAGGTCTTTCAACGAGACCCCGGTGAAGCTGCCAGTGCTGATCTGCGCGCCGCCGACGAGATTGCTGATGCATTCGAGCGTCACGTACTCGCTCACGCTGGGCAGCGCCTGCAATCGGGGCAGCGTGATGTTGAGCTCGTTGTCGACCATCCCGCCGACTTTCAAACGCCAGCCTTGGCCGTCGATGTTGGGATCGCCGCCCAAGTTCTTCGACACGACGTAGAAGTCGGCGACGGCGGTGAGCTGCGGCGATGGGCCGGTCAGACCGCCACCGGGGGCGAGGAAGATCGCCTCGTACCAGTTGGGGATCAGCTTCAGGCCCAGCAGGCCGATGCTGAGGGCGCCAAGGCTCATCGGCAGCGCGCTGAGCAGGCGGCGGCGATCCGGGTCGGCCGCGGTGGAATCAGGTTTGCCGCCCAGCTGCAGCACCACCCCGTAGATGGCGAACATCGCCGCCCACTCGAGCGGCGTCGTGAGGCCCGTGTCCAGGCCGAGCAAGCCTTCGCCGCTGATGGGCAGCAGCACGAGCACCACCACCGCCCAGCCCAGCGCAGCGAACGTAAGGGCCGAGTATTCGAAATGCCAGCGGCGCGCGGTCCACGCCCACGCCGCCCCGAGGGCGCCGAGCGCGATGACCATGGCCACGATCAGGCCGAACTCCTCGACCACCTTGCCGGCGTGCTGCAGGTTGTCGATGAGAAATCCGAAAACGAAGCCAGGCATGATCGCGAGCAGCGGTTCACTGAGGGCCTGGGTCAGCGGCTGCAGGTCGAGCAGCAGATTGAAGAGGTACATGACGGCGACCAGCACGAGTCCCGCCAGACATCCCCAGCCGAAGCCGTGGATCAGTGCGCGGCGGCCATCCATCGCATGCATTTCACATTGTTTTACCGGCGCATGGTGCGTCTTGGTCCATCAGGCACTGACCAGCGCAGCAATACGTATGACATAGCTGCTTAAATCGGTAGACCACCTTGCCCGCGCCGCTAGTTCCGGAAGACATCTACAGGTTCCGCTGGCTCGACCACGTCCGTTTGAGCCCCAGCGGTGAGTACGTCGCGTACGAGGTGCGGTGGGCCGACGAGGAGTCGCGCAGCAACCAGAGCCGAATCGTCGTGCGGCGCGTGCTCGACCCCGAGCCGATCGAGGCTGCGGTCGGGCAGCGACACGATCACATGCCCGAATGGTCGCCGGACGGGCGGCGCCTCGCGTTCGTGAGCCGGCGCCGTCCCGTGGACCAGATCTTCGTGCTGGATCTCGCCAGCGGCCAGACGCGGCAGATCAGCTCTGCGCCTGAGGGTGCGGACTCGCCGGTGTGGTCGCCGGACGGCACTCACATCGCCTTCCAGGCAACCGTCGTGGCCGACACCGACGGCGTGGTCGACGATCCGCGACCGCCTGAGGGCAACGATGACGTGAGGCGGACGCCGGTGGCGCGAGTCGTCCGCAAGCTCGACTACAAGTACGACGGCATGGGCTATCGCGACGGTCGCCGCAAGCACGTCTTCGTGGTGTCGGCGGATGGCGGTGACGCGACGCAGCTGACGCACGGGCCGTGGGACGTCGGTGGGTTCGACTGGTCGCCTGACGGCACACGCCTGGTGGTCGTCGGCAACGCCGATGAGGATGCGGACCTGCGTCGCTGGACGCACATCTACACGGTCGACTTCAGCGGCAACCTCGAAAAGCTGGCAACCGGCTACGACGTGATCTCACCTATCTGGTCGCCTCGCGGCGATCTCATCGCCTACAGCTCGTTGAACGGCGACGAGGCAGGCCTCCTCGACCGCATGTGGGTCGTGGCGGCGACGGGCGGACAGCCGCGCTGCCTGACCGCGAACCTCGACCTCGCCGTCGGCGACGGCGTTATCACGGACATGCGCGCCGGCCACGGCGTGCCGATGTGCTGGTCGCGCGATGGCGATCGCATCTACTTCCCGGCCAGCGGGCCTGGCGCGACTGGCATCTACTCGGTCGACCTCGAAGGCAACGTCCGCGCCGAGGTCGGCGGTCAGCGCCGCATATACGACTTCGATGTTGCCGGCGGCGTGATCGCGTTTGCGGCTTCCGATCCCAACGACCCTGGCGAGCTGCACGTCGTCATGCAGGGCGCCGAGGCCCGGCTCACCGACCTCAACCCGTGGTTGCGCGAGCGCTACATCGCGCAACCCGAAGAGCATTCGTTCACCGCGCCCGACGGATGGGTGATGCAGGGCTGGCTGCTCAAGCCGCCGGGATTCGACGCCAACAAGCTGCACCCGCTGGTGATGGAGGTGCACGGCGGCCCGCACGCCGAGTACGGCTGGGCCTTTTTCCACGAGCTGCAGATCCTCGCGGGCATGGGCTTCCTCGTGTTCTATATGAATCCGCGCGGGTCGGACGGTTACGGCGAGGTGTTCCGCCGCGCGGTGGTGAAGGACTGGGGCGGCAAGGACTACATCGACCTGATGACGGCGCTCGACCAGGTGATCGATCGCACGCAGGCCGTCGACCCGGCGCGCCTTGGCATCGGCGGCGGTTCCTACGGCGGCTTCATGACCAACTGGGCAATCGGCCACACGGATCGATTCGCGGCAGCGGTTTCGATGCGCTCGATATCGAACCTCGTCAGCGAGTACGCGCAGCACGACATTGTGCTGTGGGGCGAGCTCGAGCTCGGGCCCGCGCCGTGGCCCGACCAGGATGCGCTCTGGCAGAACTCGCCGATCCGCTACGTGAAGGACATGAAGACGCCGCTGCTTTTGACGTGCGGCGAGATGGACCTGCGCTGCGCGATCTCGCAATCGGAAGAGCTCTTCGGGGCAATGCGGCTGCTGGGCAAGACGGTGGAGCTGGTGCGCTTCCCCGATGAGTCGCACGATGTGTCGCGCAACGGGCGTCCCGACCGTCGCATCGAGCGGTTACGCCGTATCGCCGGCTGGTACGAGAAATACCTCGGCGTCGGCACGATCGACCGGCCGGCCCGCGTCGCGGAAACCGTGCCGCCGGCGCGCGAGCCTGAGCCGGCGCCGCAGCCGGAGCCTGAGCCGCAGCCCGAACCGGTGATGGCCGAGGCCGCGCCGGTTGTGCCCGAACCCGCGCCAGAGCCAGAGCCAGAGCCCGAGCCGGCGCCGGTGCCGATGGAGACCGCGGTGCCCGCGGCGGAGGTGGCCGAGCTGCCCGCACCGACCCCAGAAGAGATGGCCGAGACCGCGCCGGTGGACGAGACCGTCGCGATCGAGACCGCCGCCGTGGCCGAAGAACCGCAGGCCGCGCCGCGGTCCGAGCCCGAGCCCGAGCCCGAACCCCAGCCCGAACCCCAGCCTCAGCCGGTGGCCGAGACGCAGGTCCTGCAGACGCCGGTTGAGCCCGAGCCCGAGCCGGTGCGGCCCGAAGAGGCCACCATCCACGTTCAATATCCCGGCGCCGGCGAGCCTGCCGAGCAGCCTCAGCCACCCGCCCCGCTGGCCGAGCCGACCTGGGGCGAGGCGCCTCTCCCTGAGCCGGCTCCCATCGCAGCGGGCTGGGAAGAACCGGCAGCGGCCGCCTCGGCGCCGACCTGGCAGGAAGCGCCGGCCGCCGCTCCGGGCGGGACGTGGGATCAGCAACCTGAGGCTGCGGCGCCGCCCGCAACGTGGGACGCCGCCCCGTCCGCACCCGTCGAACAACCGCCCGCTCCCGAGCCGCCGGCCCCAACGGTGCCGCCGGCGCCTCCGGCCGCACCGACCGTGCCGCCGCAGCCGTCGAGCAGCTCCACGGTCGTCAACTGGCCGGGCCGCGTCGCGCCCGCGCCGGAGCCTCCCCAACCGGACAACGGCGCGCCGGAGGCGGCGACCTCGATCATGCCCGCGTGGCAACCGCCGCAAGCCAACGCCACGAAGGAGACCCTGGCGCTGCATGCGCTGCAGCCAGAACCCTCAGCTCAGGGCGAGCCGCCGGCGAAGCTCACTTTCGAGACTGGACCGTTCGCCCGCCGCGTGGTCGGCGTGCCGGATTCGACTGCGACCGTCGGCCGCGCGCCCGACAACGACATCATCATCGGCGACCCCGCGACCTCCGGCCATCACTGCCGCATCGAGCTGCGCCAGGGCGTCTACTGGATCAGCGACCTGGGCAGCACCAACGGCACGCTGGTGAACGGAGAGCCGATCATCGACAAGCAGCTGGACCATGGAGACGTGATCTCCATCGGCCAGAACACAATCCGCTTCAGCCTGCGGGCGTAGCCAAGGCCACGGTCTGCGCTGCGGCTTCGCGCAGGTCCTCCGTGAACAGCTCAACGTCGGGCACAAGACCGGGATCTGCCGTCAGCCCGAAGTAAGCGTCGCCGTTGTAGGACACGATCGCGAGGCCGAGGCCCATGGACGGATAGAGGGGCGCGAACGGCCACACCTCGAGGAGTTGCGCGCCGCCCGAATACAGCGGGAACTGCGGGCCTGGGATGTTGGTCACGTTGATGTTGGCGCCCGCCTGCGGATTTGACATCAAACGACCGGCGAGCACCAGCAGGCTGGGCGGGGCCCAATCAGCCAGCCCCGCGAGCTTGTCCGCCGCCACCGCCTGCCGCGTGCGCTTGAGGTCGCCGGTCGTCACGTTGATCCGGCGCAGCCGCTCTGCCATTGGCAGGTCGCCCGTCGGCAGCTCAACGACCATGCCGCTGATCTGGTTGCCCACGCGTCCGCGGTCCTGGTCGTTGCGCACGCTGACCGGACAGAACACACGCACCTTCTCGGGCACGTGCTCGCCTCGCGCTACGAACCACCGGTGCAATCCTTCCGAAACCACCGCCAACACCGCGTCATTGACGGTGCAGCCGTAGCGGTCTTTGAGCGCTTTGAAGGCCGCCAGCGGCACCTTCAGGCCGCGACCGGTGCGCTGGGGGCCGATCTTCCGATTGAAGAAGAGATCCGGGCGACTCGTGGCCATCTTGCCGCCGAGCTTCAGCATCCCGAGCCAGGGCAGGGTGCGTGTCTTCCAGAACGCCGGGGCCATGCTGCGTTGGTCCTTTCGCGACGGACTCAGATCCCAGAGCATCGGCCGGACGAGCTGCCAGTTCGATGGTGCCGGCCGCGGTTGCCACGGCTCGGCCAGTGGCTCGGGCGTGTAAGTCTCCGGCGTGGTGTCGAGCAGCAAGGTGAGGATGTCCACGCTGGATACCCCGTCGACCATGGCGTGATGCGCCCGATTGACGATCACGACCTTCCCACCGCGCAGGCCGGTGATGACAGTCATCTCCCAGAGCGGCCGGCGCATATCGAGCGGGCGGGCCAGGATGCGCATGACGAGCCTTCGCAGTTGGGCGCCATCCCCTGGTGGAGGCAACACCTCGCGCCGGATGTGCGAGCCGAGGTCGAAGTGCGGGTCGTCGACCCAGACCGGGTGCGCCAGGTTGAGCGGTACGCGGTGGATCTTCTGGCGATACCGCGGGACGAGGTGTATGCGCTCGCGGACGGTCTCCTCGACGCCCTCAGCGCCGCGGCCGCCGGCGATCTGGGAGCCGCCCTCGAACACGTATACGGTGCCGAGGTCGAGAGGCGTCTCCGGCCGCTCGGCGTAGAGAAACCAGGCGTCACGGGCGGAGAGCGGCTCGAAGAACGGCCCGTCCTTCATGGCTGTATCTTCAGCCCTGAAGCGGCGGCTTGGGAGGAGGACACGATGGCGGTCAAAGCTTTTTCCAGCGAATGGGCGTCGGCCTTCAAGGACGAGGTCAACAAGTCGGACAAGTACAAAGCCGCGGCCAAGGGCTGGAAATGGACCGTTGGCCTCGTGGTCGAGGCGGAGCCGAACAAGAACTTTCCTGACGCGACGGGCGTTGTCATGGATCTTTTCGACGGCGACGCGCGCGACGTCAAGGTGGGCCCAGCCGCCGACGCGCAGAAGTGCGACTTCGTGATCACCGCCCCCTACTCGCGTTGGAAGGAAGTCGCGACCAAGCAGCTGGACGCGACCAAAGGCATGCTCCAGGGCAAGCTCAAGCTGAAGGGTGACCTGCCGACCATCGTGCGGTACACGAAGGCATCTCAGGAGATGACCGAGTGCACCACGCGCGTCCCCGTCGAATGGCCCGACGAAAACTAGAGGCGCGGTGGAGGGCCCGGCGGCGAGAGATCCGGTGATCCAGGTGGCCGAGATTCGGCCGACGCGGCGAGCAGCGGAGCGAACGCATTGAGCAAACTGCGTAAGCGAGCAGCGCAGACGCGGAGGCAGAAGACCGGCCGCATGGGCACCGCAGCTCCGCCGAAGGGCTCTCCGTCCGCGCCTCATCAGGCGGCTGAAAAAGAGCCCGACCTGGTCGAATACGCCGACCAGGAACCCAGCGCGTTCGCTTCCATGCTCGGGGGCCTGATCGAGGCCAACGTCAAGAGCCGGCCCGAGAAGGAGATCGATTTCGAGACGCTGGTCGCGCGCGTCGGCATCGCGGTCAAGGACATCGGCGAGAGCGTGACTCTCGATTTCAAGGGCGGGCGGCTGGTGGTGCACAACGGGCTGAAGCCGCGGCGCACGATCACGATCCATGCCGACGCCGAGACGGTCATGAGCCTCAGCAACCTGAAGATCGGACCGCTCGGCATGCCGATCTACATCGATGAGGTCGGTCGCGGCGTGGCGATGAAGTTGCTGCGCGGCAGCCTGAAAATCGACGGCCTCCTGCCGAACATCTTCACCCTCAATGCCGTGACGCGCGTTTTCTCGGTGGCGGGCGAAGCCCGATAAGGAGGGGCCTTACTGAATTCAGTGAAGCCGACGCGCATTCACCACGTGGGCGTGGCGGTGGCCGACCTGGACGAATCCATCGAGCTCTATCGCCGCGTACTGGGCGGCGAGCTGGTGCACCGCGCGACCAGCGAGCATGAGGGGCTGGAGGCTGCGATCGTGCGCACCGGATCGGGCGAGGTTGAGCTGATGCGGCCGATTCGCGAGGATTCTCCGGTCGGCAAATTTCTCGCCAAGCGTGGTCCGGGCCTGCACCACGTGGCCTACGAAGTCGACGACATCGTCGCCGCGCTCGACGACGCGCGCAGCGCCGGCGCGGAGCTGATAGACGCGCAGCCTCGCATCGGCCTGCACGGCAGGCGCATCGCGTTCCTGCACCCGAAGTCCATGGGCGGCGTGTTGACCGAGTTGGTCGAAGCGTGACCGAAGTCAGAAACGACAGCGGCCTGCCGCTGAAGCCTGTCTACAAGGTCGAGGACCGCCGGGCCGAGGAGCCGCCGCCGGGGGCATTCCCGTTCACGCGCGGCATCCATCCCGACATGTATCGCGGGCGCCTTTGGACGATGCGCCAGTACGCGGGCTTCGGCACGGCGGCGGAATCGAACCAGCGCTATCGCTTTCTTCTCGACCGCGGCCAGAGCGGGCTCTCCGTCGCGTTCGATCTGCCGACGCAGATTGGATACGACTCCGATGACCCGATGGCCAATGGCGAGGTGGGGAAGGTCGGCGTCGCGATCGACTCGCTGGAGGACATGGAGATCCTCCTCAACGGCATCCCGCTCGAGCGCGTGTCGACGTCGATGACCATCAACTCGACCGCGTCGATGCTCCTGCTCCTATATCAGCTCGTCGCCGAGAAGCAGGGCGTGCCTGCGGAGAAGATCACCGGCACCGTGCAGAACGACATCCTCAAGGAGTACGCGGCGCGCGGCACTTACATCTTTCCGCCGAAGCCGTCGATGCGGCTGGTGACCGATCTCTTCGCGTATTGCCGCGATGAGCTGCCGAACTGGAACACGATCTCTATCTCGGGCTACCACATGCGCGAGGCCGGAGCCACCGCGGCCGAGGAGATCGCGTTCACGCTGAGCCATGCGATCGCATACGTCGAGGCGGCGATGGCGGCGGGACTGGCGGTAGACGACTTCGCGCCGCGGGTGTCTTTCTTCTTCGCGTGCCATATGGATTTCTTCGAAGAGGTCGCGAAGTTTCGCGCGGCGCGGCGGATGTGGGCGCGGATCATGCGCGATCGCTTCCAGGCCAAGGACTCGCGGTCGCAAGCGCTGCGCTTTCACACGCAGACGGGCGGTGTCACGCTCACCGCGCAGCAGCCGCTGAACAACATCGTCCGTACGACTCTGGAGGCGATGAGCGCGGTGCTCGGCGGCACGCAGTCGCTGCACACGAACGCGTACGACGAGGCGCTCGGACTGCCTTCACAGAACGCGGCGGAGCTCGCGCTACGCACCCAGCAGGTGATCGGATTCGAGTCGGCGGTGCCGCTGGTCGCCGATCCGCTCGGCGGCTCCTACTACGTCGAGAACCTCACCGACAGGGTGGAGGAAGAGGCCGTGGCGATCATGGCCGAGGTGGACGAGCGCGGCGGCGCGGTCGAGTGCATCGAGAAGGGTTGGACGCAGCAGCGCATCGCGGAGAGCGCGTACCGGTTCCAGCTGCGGGTCGAATCCGGCGAGCGCGTGGTGGTCGGGGTGAACAAGTACGCCGGTGATGAGGACGACGCGGTCGAGATCATGAGAGTCGGACCGCAGCACCAGGCGGAGCAGTCGCGGGCGCTGAAGAAGTTGCGCGCGCGCAGGCCGCAAGACGTGGTGCAGCGGCACCTCGATGCCATCGGCCGGGCTGCACGCGGCAGCGACAACCTGCTGCCGGTGCTGAAGTCCGCTCTCGCGGACTACGTGACCATCGGTGAGTGCTGCTCCGTGCTGCGCGGGGTCTTCGGCGAGTACCGACCCAAGGAGGCGGCTTGAAGCACTATCCAGACGTCATTCCGATGATCGCGTACGCCGATGGCCCGGCGGCGATGGACTGGCTCGGCAAGGCATTCGGCTTCCGGGAGCGGGATCGCCGCGTTGGCGCGGATGGGCGGCTAGGGCACGGCGAGATGGAGACCGGCTCTGGACTGATCATGGTGGCCACGCCGTCGCCGCACTATCACGGCCCGAAGCGCCATCGCGAAGAATGCGATGTGGCGCGCGCATGGCACGACGTGCCGTACATCATCGACGGCGTGCTGGTGTACGTCGACGACGTCGCCGCTCACTTCGAGCGCGCTCGGGCCGCGGGTGCGACGATCCTTTCGGACCTGGAAACCACCGAGGACGGCGGCCGGTACCGGGCCGAGGACCTCGAGGGCCATCGCTGGATGTTTGTCCAGAGGCAATGAGCGAGCACAAGGTCGACCCGCTGAACCTACTGCGGCAGCGCAAGTACGAGGCTGGGCATGGCGACGCGGAGGCCTTCAACCGCCAACACGCGAAGGGCAAGATGACCGCGCGCGAGCGCATCTCGCGATTGGCCGACCGCAACTCTTTTGAGGAGCTCGACATCTTCGCCCGGCGTGCCGGGGGCCGCCCAGGTGATGGCGTGGTCACGGGACTCGCCAAGATCGGCGGCCGCGATGTCGTGCTGTTCAGCCACGACGCGACGGTGTTCGGCGGGTCGCTGGGCGAGGTGTTTGCGGAGAAGGTCATCAAGGTGATGGACCTCGCGTTGCGCAACCGCGTGCCGATCATCGGCATCAACGACTCCGGCGGCGCGCGCATCCAGGAAGGAGTCGTCTCGCTCGCGGGTTATGCGGAGATCTTCTGGCGCAACGTCGAATCGAGCGGCGTGATCCCACAGCTAAGCCTCGTGCTCGGGCCGTGCACCGGCGGCGCGGTCTACTCGCCGGCCATGACCGACTTCACCTTCATGGTGCACAGCGTCGGCTACATGTTCATCACGGGGCCGGAGGTCATCAAGGTCACGACCGGCGAGGAGGTGACGTTCGATTCGCTCGGTGGGGCGGAGGTGCACAACGTCAAGTCGGGCGTTGCGCATTTCCTCGCCGAAAGCGAAGACGAGTGCTTCGCGCAGGTGCGGCGCCTGATGACCTTCATCCCGCAGAGCTGCGACCAGGATCCGCCGCGCCTCCCGTCGACAGATGACATCGAGCGGTCCGACCCAGGACTTGGGCGGATCATCCCCGACAGCTCCAAGGAGTCGTACGACATCAAGGATGTGTTGCGGATGGTCGTAGACGGGGGCGAGTTCTTCGAGGTGCAGCAGTTCTACGCCATGAACATCGTCGTCGGCTTTGCGCACCTGGATGGGCATCCGGTCGGGATCGTGGCCAACCAGCCGAAGGTGATGGCGGGCGCGCTCGACATCAACGCGTCGGTGAAGGCGGCGCGCTTCGTGCGCTTCTGCGACGCGTTCAACATCCCGCTGGTGACTTTTGTCGACGTGCCCGGCTTTCTGCCCGGCACAGCGCAGGAGTACGGCGGCATCATCCGCCACGGCTCGAAGCTGCTGTACGCGTTCAGTGAGGCGACGGTGCCGAAGCTGACCGTCATCACGCGCAAGGCGTACGGCGGCGCGTACTGCGTGATGTGCTCGAAGCACATCCGCGCGGACTACAACGTCGCGTGGCCCACCGCGGAGATCGCTGTGATGGGCCCGGAGGGTGCGGTCAACATCGTGTTCCGGCACGAGCTGGACGCCGCCGCAGACAGGGCCGCGAAGCGCCAGGAGCTCGTGGCCGATTACACCGAACGATTCGCCAATCCGTATATCGCCGCCGAGCGCGGCTATATCGACGATGTCATCGAGCCGGGCCGGACGCGAAGCGCGTTGATCCGTGCCTTGCGGATTGCGATGCGCAAAGAGCGCAAGCGCA
>DATDML010000070.1:0-3237 GCA_036518815.1 Candidatus Dormiibacterota bacterium | reverse complement strand
TCGGTCGAAGGCACGACGGGACCATGCGGAGAGCTGATACGGCGCGCAGCGGCGGGCAGAATCGTCATGTCGCTCTCGCACAGCGCGCGGGATTCGGCCACGCTCGCTGGACCGCGTGTCCTCTTGCCGCGCAGCATCATCGGCTCGAGCAGCGGCTCGTGGCCTGGCGGCGCCGGCTCTTCGAAGAGCCCGATGACATCGCTGAACGGCTTGTTGCGGCGGAACACCTGCTTGCGCCCGGGCGCCGTCACCTTGCCGCTCGCCAGCTTCATCACCGGCCGCCCCGCGTAGTCGACCAGCTTGTACGCGGTGTCGAGGTACGGGTAATCCGCCGAGACGCCCATGCGCGTGCCGACGCCGAAGGCGTCGATGGGCGCTTCATTGCGCACCAGCTCGTCGATTTGAAATTCGTCGAGCCCGCCGCTGACGAAGATGCGAACGTGCTTCAGGCCCGCGGCATCCAGCAGCTTGCGCGCGCGATTCGAAAGCTCCAGCAGGTTGCCGCTGTCGAGCCGCACACCGGTGCGCCCGCGCAGTTTGAGCTTCTTGATGACGTCGATCGCGTCTCTCGTGCCGTCGATGGTGTCGTACGTGTCAACGAGAAATGTCGTGCGCCCGGGAAAGTCCTGAGCGAATGCGGTAAAGGCCTCGCGCTCGCGCGCGAATGCCTGCACGTACGAGTGGGCCATCGTCCCCGCGGCGGTGAGGCCGTATCGCCGTGCGGCCTCAACGTTGCTGGTGGCCTCGAAGCCCGCGATCGCCGACACGCGCGCGACGTCGAGGCCGGCCTCGATGCCCTGCGTGCGCCGGAACGAAAAGTCGACGACGTCCTTGCCGTTGGCCGCGATCACGCAGCGCGCGGCCTTGCTGGCGATCGTCGTCTCGAAAGTGATCTTGTTGAGGACGTACGTCTCGATGAGCTGCCCCTCCGGGAGCGGCGCCGTGACCTCCATCAGCGGCTCGCCCGCAAACACGATGCGGCCCTCGGGCACTCCCCATACGTCGCCGGTGAAGCGGAACTGCCGGAACGCTTCGAGGTCGCGCTGCGGGAAGTTCAGCTCACCGCCCAGGTAGCGGATCTCCTCTTCGGTGAAGCGGAGGTCTTGCAAGAAGTCGAGGCAGTTCTCGATGCCGGCCGCCACGAGGAAACCGCGCTGTGGCGGCAACTGCCGGACGAACAGGCTGAAGGTCGCCAGCCCGGTCATGCCGCGACGGAGATAGCTGGCGACCATGTTCAGCTCGTACAGGTCCGTCAGCAGCGCCTTCATCTGGCGCGAATGTAGCAACTACGTGTTGCGCGAGTGCCGGCAGGCGGTGCCGGCACCCGCATGGAACGACCGGACTACATCAGGCCGACGACGTGGCCCTCCGGGTCGGCGAAAAGCGCGATGGTCGTCTCCGGAGCGACCTCGGTGAGGGGCATCAGCACCTTGCCGCCGAGCTTCTCGATCTTGGCGAGCGTCGCCTTGGGGTCGTCGGTGTGGATGTAGAACGTGACCCCGCCCGGCGAGCCCTGCTGCGCGGCACCTATGCCGCCGGTGAGCGAGTTCTCCTGGCGAACCATCCCGTAGCCGCCGGGGTTGTTGGTGTCGATCTTCCAGCCGAACGCCTCGGAGTAGAAGCTCTGCAGCTTCTTTCCGTCCTTGCCGGTGACCTCGAAATGAATGACGTGGCTGCCCATGACAAACCTCCTGTGCTTCTGCTTGCTACTGCCAGGGCGACGAACGGGATGCGCCAGAATCGACATATGGCCACGGCGATCTTCGGGGACGCCCTGCTGGAGCCTTCCAGCGGCGAGCTGACCCGCGAGGCCGTGGTCGTGATCGAGGATGGGCGCGTCATCGCGAGCGGCGCCCGCGGCCAGGTGCGCGCGCCGGCAGACGCCGAGCGGATCGATGCCGGAGGCCTGACCCTTCTGCCCGGCCTGATCGACTGCCACGTCCACCTGTGCACCACGGGCACGACGTTCGACCTCGGTGAGCGCCTGGGCCGGCCGCCGAGCCTCACCATCCTCCAGGCGGTCGACGCTTGCGCCAAGGATCTCGCGGCGGGCTTCACCTCGGTGCGCGACGCCGGGGGCACGCCGAACGGCGTGCGCATGGCCGTGGATCGCGGCTACTTCGCCGGTCCGCGCATGAAGCTGGCGATCCAGATCCTCAGCGAGACGGGCGGCCACGCCGACGGCATGTTCCCGTGCGGCGTGCCCCTGCCGATTTCGAACGTGCCGGACATCCCACCGTCGGTTGTGGACGGCGTGGAGCCGATGCGGCTGCGGGTGCGTGAGCTCATTCGCGCCGGCGCCGACTGGATCAAGCTCTGCACTTCGGGCGGCGTGCTCTCACCCGGCGATGCGCCGCACCATCCGGCCTTCACCATCGATGAAATTCGCGCAGCGGTCGAAGAGGCCGCCGCGCACGGCCGGCAGGTGATGGCGCACGCGCAGGCGAATGCCGGTATCAAGAACGCGCTGCGTGCGGGTGTGCGCACCATCGAGCACGGAATCTGGCTAGACGACGACGCGATCGAGATGATGCTCGATGGCAAGCACACGCTCGTGCCGACCCTGGTCGCGCCGGAGTGGGTAGTGCGCCACGCCAAGGAAGGACGCATGCCGTCGTGGGCCGCCGAGAAAGGACGCGCGGTAGTGGACGATCACAAGGCGAGCGTGCGCAAAGCAATCGAAGCCGGCGTCCGCATCGCTTTCGGCACGGACACGGGCGTCGGGCCGCACGGATCGATGGGCGAAGAGTTCCTGCTGATGAATCAGCTGGGCATGGAGCCGGCGGACTGCCTGCGCTCGGCGACGTCCGTGGCAGCCGAGGTGATCGGGCTGGCCGGAGCGGGCTCCCTGGCGCCGGGCTCGTTCGGGGATGTCATCGGCGTGCCGGGCAATCCCATCGAGGATTTGAACCTCGTCGCGAAGCCCGAGAACGTGAAGCTTGTGGTCAAGGGCGGAGTGGTGGTCAAGACAACCTAGCTTTCTGGGGGTAGACGGTCTCGCCCCGATCGAGCATCGCCACGAATTGCTCGATGCGCCGCGCGCGTGTGTCCGGTTTCTTCGCGTCGTGGATGCGATACAGAACGGCGTAACGGTTCTGCGAGGTGAGGATCTCGAACATAGCCTTCGCCCGCGGCCTGGCCTTCAGCGCGGCCGACAGATCGTCGGGCACATCGACCTTCGCAGGCCCTGCATAAGCCGCGGCCCAGCGCCCATCGCCTTTAGCGCGCTCGATCTCG
>DATDML010000069.1:0-6905 GCA_036518815.1 Candidatus Dormiibacterota bacterium | reverse complement strand
CGAGGCCGGACATCACATCGGTGATGGCTTCAGCTGCCAGGCGAACCTCATGGAGCGCGCAACGGTGTGGGACGCGATGGCGGACGCGTACACATCGAGCGCAGGTACGCTCGCCGAGCGATTGCTCGCCGCGCTCGACGCCGCCGAAACCGAGGGCGGGGACATCAGGGGCCGGCAGTCGGCGGCGCTGCTCGTGGTCACCGGTAAGCCCACAGGCAAGTCTTGGGAGGACCGCATCTTCGACCTGCGCGTCGAGGACGCGCCCGAGCCGCTCAACGAGCTGCGCCGGCTCTATCGCATCCGCCAGGCATATGCCGCCGACAGCGAGGCCGATCATTTCGATGAGGCGGGTGACGCCGAAGCGGCCAAAGCCGCGCGTTTGCGCGCGCTCGAAATGGCCCCCGACAACGTGGAGCTCCGCTTCTGGGCGGGGATGGCGCTCTGCAGGGCGGGCGACGTGCGCGAAGGTGCGCTGCTGGTGGCCGAAGCCATCCGCGCGGAGAGGCGCTGGGACGAAGTCATCAACCGCTTGGTGCGGGCGCAGCAAATGACAGCGGAGCAGGCGGAGATGCTGCGCGCTCTGCTGGTCGCTGCCGAAGCCAAGTAGACTTTCGAGCGTTTTGGGTAAGCAACGAGGACCGCGCCGCGGCACGAGGACGCCGAAGGCCCGGCGCACGGACGCGGCCAACAGCGACCAGAAGGAGCAGGCGGTCGTCATGGACGCCGTCGTCTCTCAGGCGCTGCCGAACGCGATGTTCGAGGTCGAGCTCGAGAACGGCCACAAGCTCATCGCATACGCGGCGGGTCGCATGCGCCGCTACTTCATCCGCATCACGCCGGGTGACCGCATTCGCGTCGAGCTCTCTGCGTACGACCTGACTCGCGGCCGTATCGTCTACAGGTACCGGGAATAGGCCTTCTAGACGAGGTCGGCGCCGCCCGGGTCTTCGACCTCGAGCAGCCGCGGCATCAGCGAATGCCGGTCCATCCTGCCCACCAGCCCGGCTTCAACTACTTCCTGCACCGCCAGCATGGGATGGGCGTGCAGGAGCCGCCTCCGCGCACGAGCGCGTCGGGACTGCTGGTGATGCCCGAGCACACGGGCACGCACATCGATGCGCTGTCGCACCAGGCGGAGAACCTGAAGCTGCACGGCGGGATCGACGTCAACAGCGGCGTCATGTCGCCCGCGGGCTTCACGGTGCACGGGGTTGAGATGATGGCGCCGCTCGTCTCGCGCGGCGTGCTGCTGGATGTGGCGGGGAAGAAGGTGCTGACACAAGGCCATCTCATCTCGGTCGAGGAGCTGAAGCAGGCGGTGAAGACAGAGATACGCCCCGGCGACGCGGTGCTCGTGCGGACCGGCTACGGGTCGCTTTGGGACAAGCCGAAGGAGTACATGCAGTCGGCGGGCGTCAGCGCGGCGGGCTCGCAGTGGCTGGCGGACCAGGGGATCGGGGCGGCGGGCGCGGACAACATGGCGTTCGACACGAACGACTCCTTCGACAAGGAGTTGGGATTCACCCTGCCGGCGCACGTGTTGTTGCTGGTGCGGGCGGGGATCCCGATCATCGAGAACCTTAACCTCGAGGAGCTCGCGGCGGCGGGCGTGCACGAGTTCGTGTTCATCTGCCTGCCGCTGAAGCTGAAGGGCGTCACCGGATCGCCGGTGCGCCCGATCGCCCTGGCCTAGCTACCCGCCCGGGAGGTCCCCGCCTTCTCGAACTGCTCGTGTCGTTCCATCGATGCGTGCAGCAGGGCATGGGGGACGACTTTGGCGCCGCCGATCGCGCCCGCGAGGATCGCGGACTGCGCCGCCTCCTCGATGATCACGCCGAGCTGAACTGCCATCGGCGCCTGCGGCGCCCAGGCGAGCACGCCGTGGTTGGCGAGCAGGACGGCTTTCGTCTTCGGCGTCATCGCCGAGCGGATGTTGGCGACCGCGAGCTCCGAGCCGCGCGGCCCGTATGCCGCCAGCGGCACTCCGTCCTCGAGCCCGAAGATGCCGAAGGCCTCCGACCAGCCTTCGATAGGTCGGTTGGCAACCGCGAAGGCTGTCGCGTAGGGCGAATGGGTGTGGATGACGCACCCGGTGTCGGAGCGGTCCTGGTAGACCGCGGTGTGCATTGCGACCACCGCCGCCGCCACCGGCGCGAGCTCACCTTCGAGCAGGCGGCCGTCCAAGGAGAGCCGCACCATGCTGGTCGCGTCGAGCTGCTTGAGGTTGGCGCCCGAGGTGAAGACGATCTCGTCGCGGCCGGCCACACGGACGCTGATGTTGCCGTGGCCGGACATCGAGATCGCGCCGCTGCGCAGGATCGACTGCGCCGTCTCGAGCAGTGTTTCTCTGGCTGCGTTTACAGCTGAATCCATAGCCCCATTCTCCTCCCCCACGCTAGTGGGGGAGGTTGGGAGGGGGAGTTCGGAAGCGCTAGCGGCGGCCCACCGTCTGGTAGCAGTCCAGGCAGTACACCGGCCGTGTGCCCGTCGGCACGAACGGCACCTGGGTCTGCTTGCCGCAGTTGGAGCAGACCACCTCATGCATCACCCGGCTCCGGCCGTTGCCGTCGGCCTGCCGCCTCGAGGCCCGGCATTCGGGGCAACGTCGGGGCTCGTTCTGGAGGCCCCGAGACTGATAAAACTCCTGCTCTCCCGCCGTAAACAGGAATTCACGACCACAGTCACGGCACGTCAATGTTCGATCCACGAAGCTCACCGTCTCGGCCTCCCTAGATTGCTGGTTTCCCGCTCAGAGGCCGACGAAAAGCTCCGTCACTACCCCCTCCGAGTTCGCGGTCGGGATTCTAACGCCCTCGCCAACAATTTGGAGAAGAGTCTTAACGTCCCCTTACCGCGCTTTGCCGGCTAGGCCGGAACCTCTGTTCGTTCCGGCCGGTCTTCGCGCTCGTCTTCGGCGACCGGCGCGGCCTCCCCGAAACCGGTTCCGGCAGGCGCCGCCGTGAGCGGCACCTCCTTCATGAACACGGTGGCGACGAGCGCGGCGACCAGGATCGCGCCGGCGAAGAGGTAGATGTCGTGCAGCGTGTCCGAGAGCGCGAACCGGATGGCGTTCGCGAACGCCGGCGGCAGCTGGCTCAGGACTCCGGGCTGCAGGATCGCGTTGGCGTTGCCCGTCGGGAGGTGGGCCAGCACCTGCGGCGGCAGGTGAAGGTCGGCGACGCGCGCCTTCAAATAGTCGGGCAGCCGGTTGGCCAGCACGGCGCCCAGGATGGAGCTGCCGACGGTGCCACCGAGGTTCCGCCAGAACTGGATCTGGCTCGAGGCGACGCCCATGAACTTGCGTGGCAGGGCGACCTGCACCGCGGTCAGGTACAGCGGGAAGGTGACGCCAATGCCGGTGCCGACGACGATGAGGTCCGCGACCACATGCCACTCGGGCACCGACGGATTGATCTGCGAGAGCAGCCACATGCCGAAGATGATCACGGCCACGCCGATCGTGCCGAGGAAGCGGTAGTACTTGATGCGCCGCATCACGAAACCCGTGAGGGTGCTGGCGCCGAGCAGGCCGAACATCATCGGCGTGATCAGCGCACCTGAGTTCGTGGCGCTGATTCCGAGCACGCCCTGGAAGACGAGCGGCGTGAACAGGATCGAGCCGAACATGCCGAACGCCGTCAGGAAGCCGACGACCATCGAGACGCTGAACGTCACGTTCTTGAACAGCTCGAGCGGCACGATGGGGTGGGCGACTCGCGACTCCACAGCGAGGAAGCCGAGGATCATCACGGCGGACACGGCGAACAGGCCGAGCACCTCGGGCGAGGTCCACGAGTGGTCCTTGGTGATCGACAGCGCGATCAGCAGCGGCACCACGCCGCCCGCGAGCGTCAGCGCGCCCCAGAAGTCGATGTCCCGCCACGAGGCCTTCGAGCGCACGTAAGGCAGGCCGATGAGAACGACCGCGACGGCGATGATGCCGACGGGAATGTTCACCTCGAACACCCACCGCCAGCCCCAGTGGTCGGTGATCCAGCCGCCGGCCGTCGGGCCGACGATCGAGCTCAGGCCGAAGACGCCGCCGAACAGGCCCTGGATGCGGCCGCGCTGGCCGGGCGGGAAGAGGTCACCGATGACTGTGAACACAGTGGCGAATAGGACGCCTCCGAAGAGGCCCTGAGCGCCGCGAGCCACGATCAGCTCGGTCATGTTCTGCGCGGCGCCGCAGAGCGCCGAGAGCACGACGAAACCGATCATGCCGGCGAGCATGAAAGGCTTGCGGCCGAACAGGTCGCCTAGCTTGCCGGCGATAGGCGTCATCGTGGTCGACGTCACCAGGTAGGCGGTGGTCACCCACGCGAGGCGGTCGAGGCCGTTGAGCTCGGCCACGATGCGCGGGATCGCGGTGCCTACGATCGTCTGGTCGAGGGCGGCCAGCAGTAGCGCCAGGGCGGTGCCCGCCGTGGCGAGGATCCTGCTGTTACGGGAAAGTCCGATGCTCATTTCTTCAGCTCCTTCCTGGCGCTCTCCACCAGCGAGAGGCACAGATGGCGAAGCTGTGCGAGCTCTTCCCTGTTCAGGTCGCCGACGATTTCAAACTGGCGCTCGAGGCCTTCCTTCCAGATCGCCTGGATGCGGGCACGGCCGGCCTCGGTGAGGCTCGCCTTGACCGACCGGCGGTCGTTGCGGTCATGGATCCGCTCGACCAGGCCGTCCTTTTCCAGGTGATCGACCAGGCCGGTGATGTTTCGGGGCGTGTTGCCGAGGTCTTCGGCGAGATCGCCCAGCGGGGTTGGACCGCAGCGGAAGAGACGGAAGAGCACGGCCATCCGGCCCTCGGTCAGGCCGTGGGCCTCCGCCCAACGCTCTTGGAGCAGATGGAGGGTGTGGCCGGCGATCCGCAGGGCGGCCAGAGCCTCGACGGCCGTCATGTCCACGTCGAGATTGCTCAGCAGCCTGCGCATGCCGGCGTTGTAGAGCCGGCCGTCGGCATCCCGTTCGAGCTCGAATCCGAGCTTCGCCTCGTCAGCCTTCATCTTGTAGAGCTTCACTATTACCAACTACAGGACTTTCCAAACAGCTATTCCGGCATGCTGGGCGGAGGTTGTGAACGGGTGGTGAAGGACCTGTGATCGTCGACGCCCACCTGGACATCGCCTGGAACGCGATCAGCTCCGGCCGGGGCTTCCTGGGCGAGCCCGCTCCCGGCTACGTGGTCAGCCGCTCAAGTCTCGTCAGAGGCGGGGTCGGGGTGGTCTTCGCCACGCTCTACACGGCCCCGGCCCGGGCGCGCCGCTCGATGCGGACGCGGTTCGTGTACGAGAACGCCCACGAGGCGAACATCATGGCCACCGCCTCCGTCAACTACTACCGCAGCTGCGGCCTGCAGCTCATCGGCACGCGCGGCGAGTTGGACGCGTATGTCCGCGGGTGGCGACGCGGCTCGCTGGCGGCGGTTCTGCTGATGGAGGGCGCCGACCCGATCGAGGCGCCCGCGCAGCTAGGTGCCTGGACAGAGCGCGGCGTGCGCATCATCGGGCCGGCGTGGGGAAGGACCCGCTACAGCGGCGGCACCCACGCGCCGGGCGGGCTCACGGCGCTCGGCGTGCAACTACTGAAGGCGATGCGGCGCCGGCACGTGATCCTCGACCTGAGCCACATGGCCGACCGCGCGGTCGCGGACGCGTTCGAGCTGTGGCGCGGGCCGATCATGGCGTCGCATAGCAATGCGCGCGAGCTGGTGCCTGGCGATCGCCAGATCACCGACGCGACAGCCGCCGAGATCGCTCGTCGCGGCGGCGTCATCGGGATCAGCTTCTACGAACATCACCTGCGGCCGAGCGGGCACGCGACTCTCGACGATGTCGTTCGCCATGCGGTGCACCTGGCGCGCGCCGCGGGCGGCCCGGAGCACGTCGGGCTGGGCACCGACCTGGATGGTGGATTCAACGCCAAAGGCGCGGCATTGCAGGACACGCGCCAGTTCGCCGACCTGGCGAAGAAGCTGCGCAAGCACTTCAGCGCGCAACAGGTCGAAGGTGTTATGGGCGAGAACTGGCTGGGGTTTTTGCGGGCCTCCCTCCCCGTCTATGCAGGGTAGGCCAGGTCGAAGTCTCCCTCCCCTCTTGGGGGGAGGGCAGGGTGGGGCTGGCCGCATACAGCTCATCCCAAATCCTGGCGATGACGTCATCCAGTTCCTCGAAGACCTCCTGGTTCCAGAAGCGGATCACGCGGTAGCCCGACTCTGTGATTGCCGATGTGCGGTTTCGATCGTGCATTTCGGCCTGGTCGGTGCCGTGCTGGCCACCATCAAGCTCAATAACGATTCGCGCCGCAGGGCAGGCGAAATCAGCGATGTATTTCCCGATCGGCATCTGCGAGGCGATGGTGCGAGGAGTCGCTCGAAAATGGAATGGGCCCTTAACAGCCCCCACCCTAGCCCTCCCCCGAAGCGGGGGAGGGAAGTCTCCTACAGCGAGTCCACCAGTTTCTTCGCGCTCAGAAACGCGAAACCCATCCCATGGCCGTTGTAGCCGGCGCACACGTACACGTTCTTCATCCCCTCGACCGGCCCGACGACAGGCAAACCGTTTTCGGTGAAGCCCATCGTCCCCGCCCAGCGATGCGTCACCGGCGCATCCGCGCCGAGCTCGCGCGCAAACGCCTCGATTCGCTCCTGAATCGCGGCCGTCGGCTTGTCGTCGTACGTCTCCTCTGAGGCCATCGACGTGTTCCGCCATCCGCCGATCAAAAGCACCCCGGACGTGAGCTGCCGCCAATAGCGATAGCCGAAGTCGGAATAGGTCGGCTTCTCCGCGAGCACGCGATCGACCGGCGCCGTCGCCAGCATCTGAGCGCGGCGCGGCGCGATTTTCACCGAAGGCACGAGCTGCGACGTATACGCGTTGGTCGCGAGGATGACGACACCCGCCTCGCACGTGTCG
>DATDML010000068.1:0-7133 GCA_036518815.1 Candidatus Dormiibacterota bacterium | reverse complement strand
GTCGCGATCAGCTGATCCTGCCGGCCAGCTCCTTGACGCGCTCCCGGTCCGGCCAGCGACCCGCGTACGCGCCTTCGTTGACGGCGTTCGTCACCTCTTCCAGCACCGCATCAGCGGGCGCCGCCCGCATCTGGTCCCAGTACTCCAGCGGCGTCTCGGGCGGGGCTCGCCTTCGCCCCGCGCGCCTTTGGAGGCGTTCGTAGAGCTCCAGGAGCTCTGACGAGCCGGGCGGCTCTGCGCCCCGCCGCGGCCGGCGGCGCCGAAGCCAGGCGTAAGCGAGAACTACCAGCAGCGCGATCGCCATCGCCGGCGGCACGACGCCGAGGAAGCCCAGCGATGCGATCACCGGCGGGGCGGCGCCGATGGCCAGGTGCGGGATCAGCTTGGCGATGCCGGATGCGGCCCAGCGGTTTGGGAACTGCGTCGCGGGCAGGCCGGCGAAGCCCGGCGACGGGTCGATCGGGACCCAGCCGTCGCCCGGGAACCAGGCCTCCACCCACGCGTGAGCGTCACGCTCGCGCACGACCGACTGGTTCAGCACCGGGTCGTACACGCCCGTCGAATAGCCGGTGGCCAGGCGTGCGGGAATTCCCAGCGAGCGGAGCATCAACGTCGCCGCTGTGGCGAACTGCTCGCAGTAGCCGATCTTGGCGTCGAAGAGGAACCAGTCGACCGGGTCGCGCCCCGGTGGCACGTGCCCTAGCTCCAACGAGTATCGGTAGTTGCGCTGCAGGTACGAGGTGAGCGCTGTGACCATTTCGTACTCGGTTGCCGTGTGTCCCGCGACCGCCTGCCGCGCCAGTCGCTGCGCGGCCGGGGACAGTCCGTTCAGATCCAGCGGCCACTCGGGGTCGCCCGGGCCGATGCGCGGCATTGGATCCTGCTGCAGCCTGGCAGCCGAAAGGTCAGGGATGTAGGAGACCACGGAGTAGGTCTGGCCGGCGCGCAGCACGTCGGGCGTGTGGAACGTGCCGTAGGCGTCGCGCGCAAGCTGCCCGACCGGGACGTACAGGCTCTCGATGGGGTAAGCCGCGTTGACGACCCCCGGTAGGTCGCGCAGCAGCCGGAAGGTCTGCACGAACGTGCCGAGGCTGTGGTCGGGCCCAGGGCCGATGAGCCGAGCGGACACGTAAGGCGGGAATGCCTTGGCGCCCAGCCGCGCCGATGTCCACAGGCCGCCGCTGTACGTGTCGAAGACGAGGCCTCGCCAGTAGGCGGGCGCGCCGGTGCGCACGTACATCACGGCCGTGTCGCCGAGCCGTCCGCGATACCGAAGGTCGACGGTGTTGGTCGAGCCCTGCACCTGAACGAGAGGCAGCGCCGGATTTTCTATCTCGCCCTTGAACTGGCTGAAGGTCGGTAGCGACACGACCAGCGGGCCGGTGGGCAGCGCCTGCGGCTGCGGCAGAAAGAAGAACGTGAGGCCGCCGATGCCGATGGCGGCGACGATCGCGATCGCCGAGGGAGCCACCGGGACCTTCAGCGCCGCGCCCATGCGGCGCAGGTTCGACGCCACCCAGAAACCGAGCAGGCACACGAACCATGCGCCGGCCAGCACGGCGAAGACGTAGTCCCACGCGTAAACCGCCGCGAGATAGAGGATCGCGAGGCTGATCCACAGGCTCGAATAGCAGTTGCGGCGCGTCTTCAGGTCGAAGCTCGTGACCGCGACGAGCAGGATCGCGAAGTTGGCCTGGGGCATCTCGCCGCCGAAGAGCGCGCCGACCGAATCGGCGAGGAAGTAAGCCATGCATGCGAACACGAGCCCCGCCACGAGGACCTGGCCCCAGATCGAGCGCTTCGTGCTCCGTCCGCGATAGCTGACAAAGTGACCGGCCGCCGCGATGGCGAGCCCCACCGCCGGGACTACGTAGTCCTGGCCGTAGATTGCGACGCTGAGGCAGGCGACCGCGAAGCCGAGCAGTACGAAGACGCGCCCTTCGAGCGAGTTCTCTACCGGCGACGCGGGCAGACGCGGGATTCTCAGAGCGGCCAAGTGAGACCCGCCCTTTGCGTATCCATGTCGCTATCCAGCTCGGCCTCCCCCACCACCCACGCGCGCACGGACCCACCGTGCGCACGCACGTCCTCGACCGCGTCGAGAAGCCGGACGTCGCTGGTCGCTGTGACGGCGATGGCGTCGCCGACGATGGGCGGCGGCTCGTCCTGCGCGGCGCGATTCGGATAGCGCGCCAGCCATTCGAGAAGCGCGAGCAGGTTGCGGTCTTCGTCGGGCCGCGTGGGCTCGCAGGCGGGCGCCCACAGCGTTACGCGGCCGCCGGCGCGCAGGCAGTCCCAGGCCTCCGATGCGGCGAGGCGCGCGCACTGGTCGGCGGCGTCGAGGGTCGGAGGATTCGGATCCAGGAAGATGCCGAGGTTCTGCACACCCGGCGGCTCGAACTCCCGGACCACGAGCTCGCCGGCGCGCGCGGTGCTCCGCCAGTGGATCCGCCGGAGCGCGTCGCCCGGCTGGTACTGGCGCACGCCGAAAACCTCGGTGCCGCTGCCCGCTCGGGGCGCAGTGACGCTCGCCTCGATCTCGCGTGTCAGCGGCCGGGCGTGCAGCGACGCGTATCGAGGCAGCATCAGGACGAGCTCGCTGTCTTGCTTGCGTGAGCGCCGCACGAACAGGCCGAGTGGATCGCCCGATTCGGATATCCAGCCGCTTAACGTCACCGGCCCGCGCCGTTGGGGAGGCAGCTCGTGCTCGACGGCGTAACCGTCTTTCGGGATCAGCCCGGCTCCGGCTTCGATTGGCGTTCCGCCCAGCTCGAGCCGGGTGTGAAATGGGCCGCGCACGCGGCCGCGCGCATCGAGGGTCAGCTCGACCCGCAGCTGCTCGCCTTCGAACGGCCCCACTTCTTCCGATTGCTCGATCCCGACCAAGCGCAGACCGGGCTCGATGCCCCGGTTCCAGAGTGCGTAGAAGAAGGACGCGATAACGATCGCCGCGATCCAGTACGAGAGCAGGAAGAGCCACGCCACCTCGGAGTTGGCGGCGTAATAGAAGAGGACCAGGGCCAGCGCAACCGCGCCGAAGAAACGCGGGGTGGGTCTCGTGCTAGTGCTGCCTCAGCGGTGGCAGCGGAACTGTCGAAACGATTTCGTTCAGAACGTCCACCGCCTTCACGCGGCCCCGCATGCCCAGGCGGTGCGCCAGCACGGGCTGCACCAAGCGCTTGATGTCGTCCGGCAGCACGAAATCACGACCCGCGAACAGCGCCCAGGCCTGCGCCGCTCTCTGCAGGTACAGGCCCGCGCGCATGCTGGCCGGAAGCTGGACCTCGGGCCGCGAGCGAATCGCGTTGAGCAGCGCTACCACGTAGGCGCGGATTGCCGGCGCCGCGACGACGCGCAGGCAGGCGGCCTGGAGGACCATCACCTCGGCGAGCGACACGACGGGCCGCAGCTCGGCGATCGGGTCGCCATGCTCGCGCTGGGCGAGCACCTCCATCGCCTCTTCGTCCGTGGGCGGCCCCATCTCCGCGGCGAGGATGAACCGGTCCAGCTGCGACTCCGGCAGCGGATAAGTGCCGTGGAACTCCGCCGGGTTCTGCGTGGCGACGACGAAAAACGGCTTCTCCAGTGGGCGCGTGACGCCTTCGATGGTCACCTGGCCCTCGCCCATCGCCTCCAGCAGCGCCGACTGCGTGCGCGGCGTGGCGCGGTTGACCTCGTCGGCCAGCACGACGTTGGCGAACACCGGCCCGGGCACGAACTCGAAGGTCAGGTCTTTCTGGTTGAAGATGCTCGACCCGGTGATGTCCGACGGCAGCAGGTCGGGCGTGCACTGGATGCGGCGAAAAGTGCCACCGACCGACGTCGCCAGCGCGCGGGCGAGCATGGTCTTGCCGGTCCCGGGTAGGTCCTGCAGCAGCACGTGACCACCGGCTATCAGGCCCGCGGCCGCCAGGCGCACCACCTCGTTCTTGCCGACGATGACCTGGTGCACATTGGCTTCGAGGCGACCGAGGAGCTCCGCGGCCTGCTGCGGTTCGAGCGCGGGTTCCTGGGTGACCGAAGCCATGTCGGGCTTCAGTCTAGATGCGCTTTCGCGCGGTTCTTCCGGTTTACGAAGCCTGCCCGATCATCCGGGAGATGACCTCGCTGAGGTTCGGTCCACCCTTGCCGAAAGGCACGGCGTGGACGCGGTGCGCGAAGACCATCTCCGCGACATCGCTGACATGTGTGACTGTCACCTCGGGGTCGCTGTCGTAGGCGGCCTTGGCCTGCGCGGCTCGCGCGCAGACGAGGTCGGAGCGGTGGCCGTCGACCTCCAGCGCGATCGAGATCTGCGCGACCAGGCGCAGGATCTCGCGCGGCAGGTCGACCTCGGGGAAGGTGGCGATGCCCTCGGCGATGTGCGACCGCACGTCCTGCTCGGACTCGGCGTGCTGCTCGAAGAAGCCGTTGGGATCGCTCTCCCACTTCGCGCGCTTCTCGACGATCGCGACGCGCTGGTCGAGGTCGCGGATGCCTTCGACGTCGACGCACAGGCCAAACCGGTCCAGCAGCTGCGGCCGGAGCTCACCCTCTTCGGGGTTCATGGTGCCGACGAGGATGAAGCGCGCCGGGTGCGACACCGACACGCCCTCGCGCTCGACGGTGTTGACTCCCATCGCGGCGGCGTCGAGCAGGACGTCGACTATGTGGTCGTCGAGCAGGTTCACCTCGTCGACGTAAAGGATGTTGCGGTTGGCCTCGGCCAGAACGCCGGGCTCGAAGCGCCGCGATCCCTCTTTCAGCGCCGCCTCCAGGTCGATCGTGCCGACCACGCGGTCCTCTGAGGCGTTGATCGGCAGCTCGACGACGCGCATGCGCCGCGTCGCCACCGGCAGAGGACCGGCCTCGGCGCGCTCGCGACACTCCCAGCACCAATCTTCCGGGTCATCGGGGTGGCAGCCGAAATGGCAGCCTTCGACCACCTTCTGCTCGGGCAGCAGGCGGGCCAGCGCGCGCACCGCCGTCGACTTGCCGGTGCCCTTCTCGCCCCGGATGAGTACCCCGCCGATGGTCGGATTGATGGCGTTCAGCACCAGCGCCAGCTTCATCTTTTCCTGGCCGACGATGCCGGTGAACGGATAGGAGTAACGGTCTATTGCCACGGCGTTGGCAATGTTACCGGCCCCTGCCGAGCTCCCTCTCCACTGCGGACGCGATTTCGTCCCGCGACAGGTCGTACAGGCCGTAGTAGTGCGCGCCCATGCGCTCGGCGAGGTCGGCGCAGGCGTTGATGGCGTACGTCTGGTACATCGGGGCGACGCGCGCGAGATGCTGCACTGAAGGCAGGTGGCTGTAGTCGCGCGCGGAGTCGATGACGAGGCAGTCGATCTGCTCTGCGTCGATCAGCGCCGCCACCTTCTGTGCCTCAACGAGTGGCTCCTCCTTGAACATGGAGATGTTGCCGCGGCCGTCGCTGATGAGGACCAGCAGGGGACGCACCGTCGGGTCGCGCAGGAGCTCGGTCTTCACGACCTTGTAGCCCGCCATCAGGCCGTGAGTCAGCGGCGTGGTGCCGCCGACCGACAGCTTCTCGAGACGACGTCGCGCGAGTGACACGCTGGACGTCGGGCGCAGCACCACCTCGGCGGTGCGGTTCTTGAAGATGACGACCGCGACCCGATCGCGCCGCACGTAGGCGTCCTGCAGCAGCGAAAGGATGGCGCCCTTCGTCGCGGCCATGCGCTGCTCGGCGTCCATCGACGCCGACGCGTCGACGACGAACACGATGAGGTTGCCGACCTTGCGCTCGCGGACCTTCTGGCGCAGGTCTTCCCGCTCCAGCAGCAGGCGCTCGCCCTCGCGCCGGCCGCGGTCCTTCTGCATCGGCGCCGCGGCCCGCACCGTGGCGTCGATCGCGAGGTCGTTGACCTTCGACTTCTGCTCCGCTCGCACGTAGCGGCCTCGCCGGTCGGGAGTCTGGCTCGCGGCGCGCTTGCCGCCCTGCTTGCGGATGCGCCGCTGCCGGGGCAGGTCGATGCGCCGCAGGTTGAAGACCTCGGCGGCTTCCTGCATCGACTCGTGGCCCGCAGAGCCGCCGGTCGTCATGCCGCGATCGCTGCCGGCCGACTGCTCGCCGGAATCAGACGCGCTCGACGCGTCCTCGGCCGCTGATTCGGACTGGGAATTGCTGTCCGACGGCTGCGGCTCCGAGGCTTCGGTCTCGCTGGGCCGCGAACCCTGCTGCTCTTCCGACTGCTCGGGCGTAGTCGACTCCTGCTCTTCTCGTCGCAGCGGTTTCCGCGCGCGGTGGGCGAGCGCCAGCGTCGTCGCGTCGTAGATGTCGTCCCGCGACGGTGTCTGGTGCCGCCGGTACGCGGCCAGCGCCCGCATCGCCCGATCGATGACGACGTCGGCGCGGTGGCCGAGCACATCGGCCTCGACGCAGATGGACGAGACAAGCCTCGTCTGGCCCACCGTGACGCTGACGCCGCCCACCGCAGCCAACGCTTCCGCCAGCGCCCGCGACAGGTTGTGGTCCGCGGCGGCGAACTCGTTCAAGAACTCGTGGTCGCCGCGCTTGAACGCAGCGTCGCGCTCGGCGATCAGCACTCGCTCGTCAGGGTCGCGGATGCCCTCGACATCGACGCACAGCCCGAAGCGGTCCAGCAGCTGCGGGCGCAGCTCGCCCTCTTCGGGGTTCATCGTGCCGACGAGGATGAACCGCGACGGGTGCGCGAACGACACGCCCTCGCGCTCGATGACGTTCACGCCCATCGCAGCCGCGTCCAGCAGGACGTCTACCAGGTGGTCGTCGAGAAGGTTGACCTCGTCGACGTACAGGATGTTGCGGTTGGCCTCCGCCAGCACGCCCGGCTCGAACTTCTTGGCGCCGCTCCGCAGCGCGGCCTCGATGTCGATGGTGCCGACCACGCGGTCCTCCGACGCGTTGATCGGCAGCTCGACGACGCGCATCTTCCGCTGGTGCGACGGCAACCGGCCGTGCTCGGCCAGGCGGAGCCGGCAATCGGCGCAAAGAGCCTCGAGGTCGGTCGGGTCGCAGCCGAAGTGGCACCCCTCGACGACGGTGTGCTCGGGCAGCAGCTTCGCGAGCGCGCGCACCGCCGTCGATTTGCCGGTGCCCTTCTCGCCGCGGATGAGCACCCCGCCGATTGCAGGCACGATGGCGTTGA
>DATDML010000067.1:0-7058 GCA_036518815.1 Candidatus Dormiibacterota bacterium | reverse complement strand
GGCCTAGCTGCTTCTACACCAGAGGGCCGGCGCGAGCCGGCCCTCTTCTTTTTGGACGCGGGTACTGGGGCGTATCGGCCGGTTAAACCTATGTGCCGATCGAGCCGGCCGGGCTTCCCGAGGAACCCCAGCACACCGCGGGCGATGAGGTCACCAAGGTGATGATCGTCGAGGACCACCGCGTCGTCGCCGAGGGGCTGGCGGCGCTCATCAACGACCAGGGCGACATGCGCGTCGTCGGCAACGTCGGCACCGTCGCCGAGGTCGTGAGCGCGGCGGCCGAGCTCGACCCCGACGTCGTCCTGCTCGACTTCCGGCTCCCCGACGGCTCCGGCCCCGACGCCGCCAACGCGGTGCGCACGATCCGGCCCGCGGCCAAGATGATCTTCCTCACGCGCGAAGACACCGACGCGGCGCGGTTTGCGGCGCTCCAGTCGGGCGCGAGCGCGTTCATCCACAAGTCAAAGGCCGCCTCCGAGGTGGTGGCGGCCATCCGCGACGTGGCGCGCGGCAAGATGCTGATCACGCCGCGCACGATCGCCACGCTGCTCGCCAAGCGGCGTGGCATCGAGGCGCAGCTCGAGCGCCTGACGCCGCGGGAGAAGGAGGTGCTGCGGCTGATGGCGGAGGGCTATCCGAGCCGGGCGATCGCGGCCAAGCTGGGCATCAGCTACACGACGGTGCGGACGCACATCCGGGGACTCGGGGGCAAGCTGGCGGTGCACTCCAAGCTCGAGGCGATCGTCAAGGCCCGCGAGCTGGGCCTCATCAGCTAGCTCGCCGCCTTCGTCCTCGCCGTGACCGCGCGCCGTCGCGGCCTTTGCCGGTGCGGCAGGTACGAACGGTCACCGACCCACGGCGCCGGCGGAGTTGCGAGCCACTGCGACATGCGGTTCAGCACCGCGGCGTACTTGGAGCGGAGCTTGCGGAAGTGCTGCCAGTGCTCGTCGCCGTCCTTCGCGTCGTAGCCGACCGCCTTCAGGCGCTCGATCGCGGTCACGTACTCGTCACGCTCGATGATCGCGTCCGCGTCGACGTTCATGTGGAAGAGCCACGACAGGTCCTCGACCATGTGATTGCCCACGGTGAGAAGTAGCTTGGCCTTGCCGGCGGAAGGCTCGTCCTCGATGGACGTCAGGACGAGGGTCGCCGCGTCCATGACGGCGGCGAAGGAGTTGACCCACGCCTCGTTGTCGTGGCTCGACCGGAAGTAGAACAGCAGCGGATAGGCGAGATGGCTCTCGAGCACCATCGCGGACCACTTCCTCCACTCCTCGAAGGTCTCTTCCAGCACCGAATCCATGCGCTTGTCCTTCGCGGTCTCGAGAAGCTGCACCGCCGATGCGGGAGCGCCGGCCAGGGCGTCGAGAGCGACGACGGCCTCCTCCCTGTCCCGGAACGAGCCATAGAGCTCGAAGAGGAGGGTGATCATCAGCGCCGCGTACGCGACGCCGTTGGCGCTCTCGGCGACGATGAGCAGCCTTGCCCACCCGAGCTCGGGCACGATGTCGCCGAACGAGAGCGGGACGAGCGTGGTCGCCGACACGTAGAAGGCGTCCGGAAAGTCGACGACGTACGGATGAAACTCCGACCTGAATCCGTAGATGACAAGGGCGTATCCGAGGACGAGCATCGCGCCCCAGACGAGCGTGAGCGCGATCAGCGCGATGGGCGCGAACGATGCCATGCGGCTTTCGCTGCGCTCGACGCGTGAGGAGCGCTGCGCGACCCACCTCCACATCCGCCACATCGGCGGGATGAGGATGCGCGTGAGCGAGAACTTGCGGACCGCCGGCCGCGGCAGCACGACCGACTGGAACAGGTCGTAAAAGGTCAGCAGCAGGACCGCAATCCCCACGACCACCGCCCCCACCGCGACCAATATCGTCATCTAGAGCCTGAATTTGTCCTGGGCGGCCGCGTATTCCGGCTCGTCACGCCGGAACGAGTCGGCGTCCACGCCGGCGTGTCGCGACGCCGCGTAGGCGAGCAGCTGCAGCGGGATGACGTTGACGATCGGCGCCAGCACCTCGTGATGGGGCAGGGTCCTGTAGCCCTGGACGGCGATGGCGCCTTCGAGCCCCGCCACATCGTCGGCCGCACCGCCGACGAGGATCAGCCTGGCACCGATGTCGGACAGCGCCCTCGCCACCTCGATCGTGCGCTCCAGGGCCTTGCCGGCGTGGGCGACGACGACCACCGCCTGCCCGCGTTGGATGCTGATCAGCGGTCCGTGCAGAACGCCTTCGACGTCATGGCCCTCCGCCGAGATCACGTGCGTGGCCTCGCGGATCTTCAAGGCTCCCTCGTACGCGGTCGCCCGCGCCGGACCGCCGCCGACGAAGTGGACGAGGCCTCCAAGCTCGATCTCCCGCGCGTCGCTTGCGATCATGTCGCGGTACTCGTCGATGACCCAGCCGGCCGAGGTGGGGATCTCCTCCAGCTCCCCAACCCATGGAGGTTCGCCGAGCGCCGATGCGATCTGCGCGAGGCGCAGCATCGCGCCCGTGTGGCTCGCGGTGTGCACCGGCGAGCGCTCCTGGTCGACCGTGCGCACCACGCCTTCTCCCTCGAGCGGCGCCCCTGCGCCGGTGATCGCGATCCAGCGGTCGCTGCGCGACGCGAAGGCATCGAGCGACTCCTTGCTGAAGCGCTTGGTGCCGCGATGGCTGAGCAGGATCAGCCCGTCGCCGTCGCGCAGCTCCGGACCGTAGTTGGCGAACTCGAACGCGCGCACGGCCCATGCCTCGATCCCGGCGCTGCGCAGCATGAACTGACCGACCAGGGCGCCGTGGTAGCTGGTGCCCGTGCCGACGATGAAGACGCGGGCGGAGCCGGCCAACCGTTTCGCCGCGAGCCTGGCCGAGTTGTCGGCCAGGATTCGCGCGAGCTCGCTCGGCTGGCCGTCCAGCGTGGCCCGGAGATACGAACCTGGCTCGTGCGCCTCAGGCATGGACGTCGGGCGTCTCGATGCTCATGCCCTTCTGCTGCAGCAGGTCGAGGATGTCGCGCTGCTGGCGCAGCATCTCCTGCTGCTGCTCGAGCATCTTCAGCTGCTGGACGTTGATGGCGTGCAGGGTCGTGAGCGTCAGGTGGTCGGCCTCCGCCCGCGCGTCCTGGCTGGCCGAGATGACGTTCTGGCCGACGATGATGATGGGCAGCAGGACGAGCTGGAGGAAGGTCTGGCTGATCAGCACGCTTAGCGCGGTCAGGAACGCGTTTTCGGTGACGACGGCGACGCCGCCCCCGATCGCGATCAGGGTGAAGAGGTAGGCGGCCCACATGGTGCCCACCCTCCTGGTGATGTTGACCGCCAGCCAGGTGTTGAAGCGGCCGATCGAGCCGCTTCCGTGCACCTGCGTGGCGACGGAGTGAGAGGTGATGAGCTTGGGTTTGTGCGCGGCCGGCGCCTCCTTCGCCCGCTGGTATGCGGCGCGATGCTCCGGCGAGGCGATACGGCGATCGGCGCGCGGCTGCTGCGGTTGTTCCATGTCGGCGCTAAACCTAAGACAATTCATGCAATGCCGAACGATGTTTTTGACGCGGTGCGCACGGTTCTCGCCGTGCGCGAGTACGAGGACAGGCCCGTGCCCGACGAAGTGCTCCGCCGCATCGTCGACGCGGGCCGGCTGACCGCGAGCGCCCGCAATGCGCAGCCGTGGCACTTCGTCGTCGTGCGCGATCGGGAAGGCCTGCGCAAGCTCGGGTCACTCGTTCGCACCGGCCCGTACACCGCGAACGCCGCCGCCGCGATCGTCGTCGCCTGCGAGAGGAACCCCTACGCGATGTCGGACGCGACGCGCGCCATCCAGTCGATGATCCTCGTGGCCTGGGGCGAGGGCGTCGGCTCGAACTGGACCGGGTTCGGCGGCATCGAGGGCGTGCGCAAGGAGCTCGGCATTCCCGAGGAGCTCGACGTGCTCGCCGTGATGCCGCTCGGATATCCGAAGCGGAAGGTCGTCGGCCGGAAGAACCGCAAACCCCTCAGCGAGGTTGCGTCCGCGGAGCGGTTCGGAGAGCCTTTCGCCTAGCGAACCGAAACGGAGCGTCGAGCGCCGCGAAGAGGACGGCGCCGATCACGGACGCCGCGACGACGTAGACCGGCCATGGTCCCATCGCGTCCAGCAGGGTCGGGCTCGCGGGCTTCGCGCGCAGGTACATGTAGTCGGCGCCGGTGACCGCGTCGACCGCGGCCACCACGGCGGCGTACGCGAGGGTGATGGCGGCGACGCCGAACACCGCGCGCGGACGAGGATGGATGCGGAGACCCACGACCAGCACGAGCGCCGCGGCGACGACGCCGCCGTGCGCGATGTAGTACTGCCAGTACGGATACATGGGAAAGTGCTGCGGGAGGTCTGGCGTCAGCAGAGCCTGGATCGTGCCGGCCAGGCCCCAGAAGTACGTCACCTCGACGAGCAGCTGCCTGCGCGTCCACAGCGCCGCCGCGGCGGCGAAGATGGCCACGTCGCAGAGCTGCAGCGGGAGCGACCACGCGAGCACGCTGCCGGGCACGCCGCCGCGGACGACGTAGACCCACCAGCTGATCTCGTCGATGACGAGGACCGCGCCGAAAGCCACGAGCCAGCGGCCAGGCGACCGGCGTGCGGCGGCGACGAGCACGGCCGTGGCGATGGCGATGCCCGCGAGGGCGGCGACGTGCTCGGTGGCGAAGAGTTCGCTCACCCCGCGCAGCCGGCGCCCGGCTCGTCGCACGCGGGCGTCACGCCGAAGCGGCTGAAGCGCGACCGATGAGCGGCGAACCAGCGGTAGAAGGCCTCCTCGACCGCGGCCAGCGGGGCGAAGCCATACCCGGCGGCGACCACGCCCCATGCGCCGCCCAGCTCACGCATAACGCGGTTGACCGCCGCCGCGCCCGATCGGCGCCGGCCGTCGGCCTCGATGGTCCATGCCGCGCGGTCGGCCTCGTCACGCGTCACGCCATATCGCGCGAGCACTCCTGCCTGCTGGTTGGGGATGGCCAGCACCCGGCCGGCCGCGCGCCGGCGCGCCCAGCGCGCCATGCGCGTGCACACGCCTCAAGTGCCGTCGAACAGGAGGACTAGCTGGTCCGCGATGCGGACACTATCCCAGTACCGGGCGCCGACTCCGAATCCTGATGACGGCCAGGGCGCCCATGAGGACACCGGTCACGGCCAGGATCCAACGCACCTCGACGCTGACGGGGTCGGCGAGGCCGACCAGCGCGGTGTACGGGATCCAGCCGATGAACAGGACGACCCACAGGCAGAGGTTGACGATCGTGAGCAACCGCATCTGTCATGGCAACGCGCAACCCTCCTCCGACGCACAGAAAAGAGGCGCCGCCTCGCGACGACGCCTCTCGAGGAAGGAAGTGTGCCCCCCTGTTACGCGATTCCCCTCCGGCTGACGCCTTCCGCCTCCATCGCCTCCTGCTCGTCGTACTCAGTGGTGTGGTCGAGCGCCGAGCGGTCCTTCAGGGCGACCGTGGCGAGGAAGCCGATGACGCAGCAGATCAGGATATAGGCGCTGATCGTGTACGGGTTCTTGGCGGGAAACGGCGATGCCCAGCTCAAGCCGAGGATGTCGAACTTGCCGGCCCACAGGCCGGTCGCGATGTATGGCGCCGGTCCGCCGGCGAAGATCGATGCGAGCTGATAGCCCAGCGATGCGCCGCTGTAGCGCAGGCTGCCCGTGAAGCTCTCTGCGATGAGCGAAGCCTGCGGGCCGTACTGCATATCGTGCGGGATCAGGGAAACCGCGATGACGATGAACACGAGCACGGGTATGGCGGTCGCGAAGAGCCCGAAGTAGGCGAATCCCCACGCCGCCATCACCGCAATGCCGAGCATGTAGACCGTCTTGCGCCCGATGACGTCCGACAGATGCCCGAACAGCGGGATCGAGATGAACGAGATCAGCCCCGCCACGCTGACGGCCCAGGTGAGAGTCGATTTGTTGACGTGCGTGGCGAACGCACCGAACGTGAACACAAACGTCGTGAACAGGTAGAACGGTGCCTGCTCGGGCAGGCGAAGCAGGGCGCTCAGGACGATCTCGCGCCAGTTCCGGCGTACGACCGAGGTGACCGGCCGCTCCTCGATTCTGTTCTGTTGTGCGAGCGCTCGGAACACCGGTGTCTCCATGATCCCGAGCCGGATGTAGAGCCCGACCCCGACCAGCACGATGCTGAGGAGGAACGGGATCCGCCACGCCCAAGAGACGAACGCATTCTCACCGGCGATCGTCACCGTCAGCGCGACGATGGCGTTCGAGAGCACCAAGCCGATCGGGACTCCGAACTGCGGCCAGCTTCCGAGCCAGCCTTTGCGTTTGGCGCTCCCCCACTCCATCGCCATCAGCACCGAGCCGCCCCACTCGCCACCCACGCCGATGCCCTGGCATAGGCGCAACACGACGAGGATGACCGCCGCCCACAGGCCGACCGAAGAGTAGGTCGGCATGACGCCGATGAAGAACGTGGCGAGGCCCATGAACAGCAGGGTCGCGATGAGCGTCGCCTTACGTCCGATCCGGTCGCCGTACGTGCCGAACAACCAGGCGCCGATGGGCCTCGCCAGGAAGCCCGCGAAGAAGATTGCGTAGACGTTCAGCGTGCCCGCGAGCTGGTCGGACTTGGGGAAGAAGAGCTTGGCGAAGACGAGGGCACCCGCCGTGCCAAAAAGGAAGTAGTCGTACCACTCGATCGAGGTTCCGACGGTGCTCGCCACCACCGCCTTGACCATGTTCCGCCGCCTCTCCTCGGGCGACATGGAAGCAAGAACGGACGCACTGGCCGAATCAGCCATAGATAATCACTCCCCCGCAGCGGACTTCCGGTCCGCGGCTACTTAATTCTTTAGCACTTTTTGGGAGTTTTTGCTGCGAGCCGCCTCCCAGCGCGCCTCGGCTTCGCCGATCGGCGTCGACGGCGGTCCGTTGCGGAAGGGCCAGATCTCCTCCGCGATGCGCCGCCAGTTCGCCGTCGCGTGCAGCGCGCCGAGCAGCGCGTAGAGGCCGAGATTGATGCGCTGCATGATCACGTACTCCCGCGGCACGTCCGAGTACGGGGCGAG
>DATDML010000066.1:0-8867 GCA_036518815.1 Candidatus Dormiibacterota bacterium | reverse complement strand
CGCGCACGCCACTTTCGCGGCGATTGTCGCTGCCTACCCATTGCGCAACTTCGCGCTCGACATCGCGGTGCCGAGCTTCAGTCGCGGTTCGCAGCTGAGCGCCCGGGCCACGGCTTTCGTCGAGATGCCGGCCGGGCGGTTCGCGCTGAGCGCGACCGCTACTGGCGTGATCGAAACGTACAGATCGCGACCATGAAGCGCCAGGCGGGGCAGGTGATGGTGTTCGTCGCGCTGGCGCTGCCGATCGTCCTGTTGCCCGCGGTCGCCTTCGCCGTGGACGCGGCCACCGTCGCCGGCGCGCAGGCGCGGCTGGAGGCGGCGACGGCCCGAGCCGCGGAAGTGGCGGCGCAGCAGATCGACGTGGACGTTCTGCGTTCAGGCGCGCGTTTTTCTCTCCAGGCGCCGCATGTGGCGCTCGACGAGCGGGGCGCGACCATCGACCGAATCGCCATCGACGGCCTGACGATCACGCTCGAAACCGGCGAGCTGGTGGAACTGCCTTTCGACTTTCTGGGCGCGCCGCAACTGCACCTGCACGCCAGCGCCACCGCGCGGCTTACGGTCGGCTACGAAAGCCCGAGCAGCTTCTTGCCGTTCTCCGTCAGCACCTTCTGCAGCGCAGCCGGCGGGACGTCCATCTGCTCCAGCTCCTCCAGACAGCGCTGGGGCTGAATGAATGGATAGTCGCTGCCGAACAGGAACTGGTTCTGCAGCCGGCCCTTCAGCTCGCGCATCACGTCGCTCGGGATGTACTTCGGCGCCCAGCCCGAGATGTCGATGTAGATGTTGGTCTTGTGCAGCGCCATCGCCAGCAGCTCGAGGTGCCACGGATAGCCGAAGTGCGCCGCAATGATGTTGAGGTTTGGAAACGCCGCGGCCACCGCGTCCAGGCGGATGGGCCGCGCGTAGTCGAGGCCGATGCCCTGGCCGCCCGGCTGTCCCGCGCCGATGCCGCTCGTCCCCGTATGAAACAGCACGACCAGACCGAGCTCCTCGCATCGCTCGTACAGCGGCCAGAACTTCTCGTCGTCCGGCTTGAAAGCCTGCAGTGACGGGTGCAGCTTCACGCCCTTCAGGCCCAGCTGCGCGATGTGGTCGAGCTCGCCCACGGCGAGATCGCCCTTCAGCGGATCGGTGCTGCCGAATCCCACAAACGTCTTCGGGTGCTCGGTGACCGCGCGCGCGACCGTCTCGTTGGGCACACGCGGCCGGCCGGTCGCGGTCTCCGCGTCCCACGCGAGCAGCACGGCCATCAGGTCCATCGAATCGAAGTCAGCGGCCAGCTCGTCGATGGTCCGCCGCGAGACCTTGGACCGGAAGTAGCTCTCAGCGGCCTCGATGTAGCCGCGCATCGACACGTCGAGCCAGTCGGGCGTGGGCAGGTGGACGTGAAAATCGATCGCCCTCATCCCACGGCCGATGATAGTTACTACCGTGGAAGCCACGCTGCTCGTGCTCGCCGGCGGGTCGAGCCGGCGCATGGGCCGGCCCAAGGCGTGGCTCGAGGTGGGGAACACGATCCTGCTGCGCTGGGTGGTGGATCGGCTGGCTCCGGCGTTCTCCGAGGTGATGACGGCATTCGCCGAACCCGAGCAGATCGAGCAGCCGGTCCCGTATCGGATCGTTTTCGACCGCAAGCGCACTGGCGGACCGCTTGCGGGCATCGAGGCGGGCCTGATGGCGGCGCGCATCGACCCAGTGTTCGTGGTCGCGTGCGACATGCCGTACGTGACGCAGGAGGTGGCGCGAGTCGCTGTGGCGGCGGCGCGCACGTGCGACGCCGCGGTGCCGCGCATCGACGGGCGGCCGGAGCCGGTGTGCGCGGCCTATCGCAAGTCGGCGCTGCCGGTCATCACCGCGGCGCTGGACTCCGGCCACCGGCGTGCGGCGGAGGTGCTTGCGGGCATGGAGGTCACGTGGCTGGAGGACATCGCCGGCGACGTGGTGCGCAGCCTCAACACGCCCGACGACTGGCTGCGTTTTCGGACGTCTGTCGGACCCGGCGATAATTGATTTTGCTGTGAAGATCGTCGTCACCGTCAAGCAGGTGCCAGACCCGAACTCCACGCAGTCGCTGGAGGCGGACAACACGCTGGCGCGTGACAAAGAGGTAGTGCTCGATCCTGGCGACGAGTGCGGGATCGAAGAAGGGCTCCAGCTCAAAGAGGCGCACGGTGGCGAGGTGGTGCTCGTGTCGATGGGACCAGAGCGCGCGAAGGATGCGATCCGCAAAGGCCTTTCGATGGGCGCCGACCGAGGCATCCTCATCACCGACGAAAAGCTCGCCGGCGCGGATGCATTGCTGACCGCAAAGGCGCTCGCCGCGGCGATCAAAGCCGAATCGGCTGACCTGGTCATCTGCGCGACCGAGTCGTATGACGGCAGCACCGGAATGGTGCCGCCGATGATCGCCGAGCTGCTCGGCGTGCCCCAGCTGACCTTTGCCAAGAAAGTCGAGGTGAATGGCTCAACGCTGAAGGTGAATCGCCAAACAGCCGACGGTTACATGGTGGTCGAGGCGGCGACGCCCGCGCTCATCACGGTGACCGCAGCGATCGCGGAGCCGCGCTACGCGTCGCTGAAGGGCATCATGGCCGCGCGATCGAAAGAGGTGAAGCAGGTCTCGCTTTCGGACCTTGGCGTCGACGGCGGCGAGCCGGCGGAGACCATCGAGTCGGTCGCCAGCGCGGAGGCGCGCAAGGCGGGCTCGATCATCGAAGACGACGGCAGCGCGGTCGACCAGATCGTCAAAGTCCTGGCCGACGCGAAGGTGCTCTGAGATGGCGAAGGTTTGCGTCTACGCGGAGCTGAGCGAGGGCAAGCTGCATTCGGCGGCGACGGAGATCCTCACCAAGGCGCGTGAGCTCGGTGACGTGACGGTCGTGGCGCTGGGCACTGGCGCGAAGGCTGCGGCGGAAACGCTGGGCAAGCATGGGGCGAAGGTCGCGTACGTCAGCGAGGACAAGGTCTTCGACGATTACCTGGCGGAGCCCGCAACCGATGTCTTGCACGCGATCCAGCAGGCAGACGCGCAGGACCTCGTCCTGTTCAGCTTCACGAGCGATTCGCGCGACGTCGCGGGCAGGCTCGCGGCACGCCTCGGCACGGGGCTCATATCGAACGCATCAGACCTCAGCGCGGCCGATGGCGGATTCGTCGCCAAGGTGCCGTACTTCGGCGGCGCGAAAGTCGCGTCGATGCGCGCCAACGGCAAACCGGCAATCGTGCTTGTGAGGCCCAAGTCCTTCGAGGCATCCGAATCCGGCGGCAGCGCCGAGATCAAAGAAGCGCCGGGATCGGTCGGCGACGGGTCGAAGCGCGCGCACGTGCTGGAGCGAGTGGTCGAAGCGTCAGAGAAGGTGAAGCTCGAGGACGCGCGCGTGGTGATCAGCGGCGGTCGCGGCATGGGCGGGCCGGACAACTTCCCGCTGCTCGAAGACCTCGCGAGCGCGCTCGGTGGCGCGGTCGGCGCGAGCCGGGCCGTGGTCGACGCCGGCTGGGTGCCTTACTCGATGCAGGTCGGGCAGACAGGCAAGTCGGTGAGGCCTGGCGTGTACATCGCGGTCGGCATCTCCGGCGCGATGCAGCACACGGTCGGGATGAAGACCTCGAAGGTGATCATCGCGATCAACAAGGACGCAGAGGCGCCGATCATGAAGATGGCGGACCTTGGCGTCGTCGGCGACGCGATGAAGATCGTGCCGGCCCTGACGGCAGCGGTCAAAGCCAAGAAAGGCAAGACCTAGACCACGGATAGAGAAGAGGCAGAACGCCTGGCCGCGGAGCGCACCGCTCGGCGGCGGGACAAAGACTTCGCCGCCGCAGATGACATCCGGCGCCGCCTGCAGGACGGTGGATGGGAGGTCCTGGACGGCGCGGGCGGTAGCGAGCTGCGGCCGCTCAAAGCTCCGCCTACGGCGAAGCCGGCGGTCGCCCGCGCGGTGTCGCTGATCACTGTCGTCCAGGGCTGGAAACCCGATGCGGAGCGCTGGCTGCTGGGCGTCTTCACGCACGTCAAGGCGGACTTCGAGGCGTTGATCGTCGACAACTCCGGCGATCCCGGCATCGCGGCGTGGCTGGACGGACGGGTGGCCGAGCGGCTGCGCATCGTCCGCCTCGATCCGCCTCTGGGCTTTGGTTCCGCGGTCAACGCGGGCATCGAGGCCGCGGCGGGCGATGTATGCGTGTTGTTCGACACGAGCGTCGAGCTGAAAGGCGACTCCGTGACCCCGCTGGTACGCACTCTGGAGGATCGGGCGGTCGCGGTCGCAGGGCCGTTCGGAGTGCGAGGCCGGAAGGGACTCAAAGAGTTCGACGCGAGCAGCGGCCCTGAGGTCGACGCCATCGAGGGCTACTGCATGGCGTTCCGGCGCTCAGATGCGCTGGCGGTGGAAGGGTTCGACCCGAAGTTCCGCTTCTACCGGATCGCGGACTTCGAGTTCAGCTTCCGGCTGCGCGATCACGGCGGCAAAGCAGTGGTCGTGCCCGATCTGCCGGTGGTCAAGCACGAGCACCGAATGTGGGAATCGACCGAGCCCGCGGAGCGCGACCGACTGTCGCGGCGCAACCTTTACCGCTTCCTCGATCGATGGAGGCACTGGACGCCTCAATAGAATTCGCATCGGTGGCCGACGAATACAAGAGCCGGGTCTCAGAACTGCAGGCGCGCAGGAAGAAGAACCTGGCGATGGGCGGGACGCAGCGCATCGCCCGCCAGCACGAGAAGGGCAAGCTCACGGTCCGCGAGCGCATCGACCTGCTCTTCGACAAGGGCACGTTCGTCGAGTTCGGCCTGCTGGCCGAGCAGCAGCCGCTGCGCGGCAACGTCGAGCCGTCGCCTGATGGTTCGCCGGCCGACGGTGTCGTCACGGGCCATGGCGAGATCGACGGCCGGCAGGTCTGGGTCATCGCGTACGACTTCACGGTCATGGCCGGTTCGATGGGCGCTGTCGGCGAGCAGTTCAAGGCCGCGCGCGTGCGCGAGCTGGCGCTGCGGTATCGCAAGCCCCTCGTGTGGCTGCTCGACTCCGCCGGCGCGCGCATCCAGGAGGCTGCCGGCTCAACCTTCGCGGGCACGGGCTACCTCTTCTACGACCAGGTGGTGATGTCGGGCGTCATCCCGCAGGTGGCTGCAATGCTCGGGCCCTGCGCAGCGGGCACCGCGTACATCCCCGGCCTCGCCGACTTCGTGCCGATGGTGAAAGAGACCTCATCCATGTCGCTCGGCGGGGCGCGCCTCGTGAAGGCTGCGACCGGTGAGGACGTGACCGATCACGACATGGGCGGCTCGCAGGTGCACTGCTACGAGTCGGGGGTGGGGGACAACGAGGTCGAGGACGACGCGGCGTGCATCGCCGAGGTGCGCCGCTTCCTGTCCTACCTGCCCTCGAACAACTCGGAGCCGCCGCCACGTCAGGCGGCCAGGGATTCGGCGGAGCGATTGGTGGACGGACTCGAAAAGATCGTGCCCAGCAACCCGCGCGCCGCCTACGACGTGAAGAAGGTCATCAAGGCGGTATTCGACGAGGACTCGTGGTTCGAGATCAAGCCCACGTGGGCGAAGAACATCGTCGTCGGTTTCGCGCGCGCGGCTGGCCACCCGGTCGGCGTGGTGGCGAACCAACCGATGGTGAAGGGCGGCATCCTCGACTCCGACTCCGCCGACAAAGCGGCGCGCTTCATCCGCATGTGCGACGCGTTCAACGTGCCGCTGGTCTACCTGATGGACGTGCCCGGCTTCATTGTCGGCTCGCAGGTCGAGAAGGAGGGCATCATCCGCCACGGCGCCAAGATGCTCTACGCAACGTCCGAGGCGACGGTGCCGAAGATCACGATCATCATGCGCAAGGCGTACGGCGCCGGCTATTACGTGATGTGCGGCAAGGGTTACGGCCCCGATGTGCTCGTCGCGTGGCCGTTCGCCGAGATCTCGGTGATGGGCCCGGAGGGCGCGGTCAACATCATCTTCAACAAGCAGATCGAAGCCTCCAGCAACCCGGAAGAGACGCGCTCACAGCTGCTGGCCGGGATTCGTGCGCAGATCAACCCGTACCTCGCGGCGGGCTGGGCGATGATCGACGACGTCATCGACCCTGCGGAGACCCGGCGTGTGATCGTGCGGGGCCTGGAGCAGGCGCGGACCAAGAAAGTCGACAGGCCCTGGCGCAAGCACGGCAACATCCCGGTATGACCAAGACCGTCATCTCCGCGGCGCTGACCGGGGTACTTTCGACGCGCGACCAGTGCCCTGCCATCCCGTACACGCCAAAGGAGATAGCGGAGGAGGCGGCGCGCGCGGCGCAGGAAGGCGCGGCCATCGTCCACATCCACGCGCGCAGGCCTGACGGCGGACCGGACTGGAGCGTGGAGACCTTCAAGGAAATCTACTCAGAGGTGCGCGCGCGCAGCGACGTCATCGTCAATTTCTCCACCGGAGCGGTCGGCATCCCGGCCGAGGATCGCATCGCCCACATCCGCGACCTCAAGCCCGAGATCGCTGCGCTGAACATGGGCTCGATGAATTACGCGATCTACTCGGAGCGACGCAAAGAATTCCTGCACGATCACGTCTTCGCCAACCCGTTTCGCGACATCCGGTTCTTTCTCGAGACGATGAACGCAGCGAACGTGAGGCCGGAGCTCGAATGCTTCGACACCGGCCACATCGGCAACACGCGACCGCTCATTCACATGGGCGTGCTGAAGCCGCCGTATCAGTTCAGCCTCATCATGGGCGTGCTCGGCGGCATCCCCGCGTCGACGCGCCACCTCGTCGACCAGGTCGACACGCTGCCGGCGGATTCGCACTGGCAGGTCATCGGCATCAGCCTCGCCCAGTGGCCGCTCGTCGCCGCGGCGATCACCATGGGCGGCAACGTGCGCGTGGGGCTAGAGGACAACTTCTACCTGGAGGAAGGACGAATGGCCAAAAGCAACGGCGAGCTGGTCGCCAAAGCGGCGCGCATGTGCCGCGAGCTGGGCAGGGAGGTCGCATCCGCCCGTGAAGCCCGCGAGCAGCTGAGCCTCGCATCGTGACGGAGGTCAAGGCCGAGCTGGTCGGCAACGTCTGGAAGATCACGTCGAAGGTGGGCGACCAGGTCGCCGAGGAAGATGTGCTCATGATCCTCGAGTCGATGAAGATGGAGATCCCCGTGACGGCGCCCAAGGCGGGCCGGGTCGCGGAGATCCGAGTGAAAGAGACGGACGTCGTGAAGGAGGGCCAGGTGCTGGTGGTTCTGGAGTGAGTGATCTACCCGTGAAGGTCAAGGTGCAGGAAACCGCCAGCCAGGTCATCTACACAGACGCTGTGCTGATCAACGGCAACCCGCTCGGATTCGTCCTGAACTTCGGGCAGTGGGCGCCGGAAGAACCGGGCCTGGTCCGCGTCTATTCGCGCGTCGGTATGAGCCCGAACCACTTGAAGCTGCTCGCGCAGCTGCTGTCCCAGAACGTGGCGGCATACGAAGCGAGGTTCGGCGAGATGGTCGTCACCGAAGACCGCGCTGCCAACGCCCACCGGATCGGCTTCGACACCGAGCCGCCCCGACCCAGCTCAGCGCGTTGAACCCAGCCCAGCTCCTGCTTCGCTACCAGGCGCTGGTCGATCGCGAGCGCGCGCTGAGGGAATCGATCGCAAGCGCCGAGGCGCGGCTGGAATCCGATCCGGCCGTCGTCGAGCGCGAGGAAGCGCTGGCGGCGGCGCGCCGGCAGCAGGAAGAAGTCGCCGATCGCCTACGCGAGTCGGATCGCGCGCGTGAAGAGCACCGCTCAGCGCTGCGTTCGCGCGAGAAGCAGCTCATGAGCGGCCGCATCCGCAACCCGACCGAGCTGATGCAGCTGTCGGACGAGGTCGCGCACATGAAGGCGCGATTCGCCGAGGAGGAGGAGGCCGAGCTGCGGATCATGGAGGACGCCGAGGCCGCCGACGATGCGGCGCGGGAGGCGACCGCGGCACTGGAGTCGGCGCGGAAAACCTCTTCCGACGAGGAGCCGGCCCTGCGCACCCAGCTCGACGAGTGGAAGCAGGAGCTGACCGACGTGGAGTCGGAGAAGGAAGTGGTGTGGGCCGACGTGCCGCCGCGGGATCAGGCGCTGTACAGCCGCATCCGCGTGCGCCCGGCGATCACGTCGGTGAGGGGCACCCAGTGCGCCACCTGCCATGTCACCGTCACCTCTTCGGGCATGCAGCTGTTGCGCAAGGGCGAATCGCTGGTGCAGTGCGAGAACTGCGGCCGCATCCTCGTCGCCTCGTGAAGGCGCTGACTCTGTATACGGATGGAGCTTCCCGGGGTAACCCAGGGAAAGGCGGCGCCGGCGTAGTGATCGAGGACGACCAGGGGATGAGGCTACAGGGCCGCCATCGCTACCTCGGCAGCGTCACCAACAACCAGGCCGAATACATGGCTCTGATCGATGGGCTCGAGACCGTGATGCCGTGGAAGCCTGATGAGCTGCACATCCGCCTTGATTCCAATCTGCTCGTCGAGCAGATCAAGGGCAACTACAAGGTGAAGGACGCAGAGCTCAGGGCCCTCTACGAGCGGGTGATGTCGATGCTCAAGTCGTTCAAGTACGACATCGCTCATGTGCCGCGGGAGAAGAATCGCGGCGCCGACCACCTCGCCAACGTGGCCATTGACGAGCATGGCAAGGGTTAGCTACAGGGTCGAGTCGGACCTGGATCCGAAAGTTGTGTGGGACGCGATCACAGAGTTCGGGCCGCGTCGCGCCGAGCTGTGGCCCGACCTTTCTCCCGAATCATTCCAGGTGCTCGAGCGCGGCGACGGCTGGGCGCGCGTCAAGGAAGGCACCAAGAGCCTCGGCATCTGGTCGATCGAGCGCTACGAGTGGTCGTATCCCGTGATCAC
>DATDML010000065.1:0-35773 GCA_036518815.1 Candidatus Dormiibacterota bacterium | reverse complement strand
ATCAAGTACGGCCAGGCCAGCCTGACCATCGACTGGGTCAGCCAGCCGGAAGCCTGCTCCGGTCAGGCAGGCCTCAGCATCGCGAGCGCACGGATCGACGTGCCGGGAGGCGGCGCGCTGGTGGTTGCGGTCGGCGCGGCGCCGCAGGGATATCCCTGCGCGGGCGTGGGTGTCGACCCGTTCGAAGGATTGGCTGTGCCGGCGTCTGCTCCGCCGCCTCCACCAGTGCCCGCGGTCAAGCTGAGCCTGCCCGGAGCTGCGATCGCCGGCAAGTCGTTCAGCTACATCGCCACGCTAACCAATGACACCGGCGCGCCGATGGACCTTGCCGCCGCGTGTCCCAACTATGAAGAGGAGATGTTCGCCGACGTCGTCGCGGGCGGACCGCCACTCGGCGGCAAGCATTTCTACGCGCTCAACTGCGCTCCGGCCGGAACGCTCGCTCCTGGGACGAGCAAGAGATTCCAGATGATGTTCAATGTGCCGGCGGACGCGAAGCCGGGCACGTACACGCTCATCTTCGCGCTGGGCCTCGGCAACGCCAGCGAGGGAGACGTCGAGACACCAGTCCAGGTCCGCGCGCATTAAGGCGCCCGGCTTTTGCCGGCAAAACGGGACCGCACAACCGCGGGGCGTCGAGTTCTGCCGGCAAAAGTCATGGGCGGTCTCGCACTGACACAAGCATCGGATGAATCTCTGATGCGTTCGTGACGGCGCTCGTGTCGAAGCCCCAGTCTTTCTTCGCCAGCAGGAATGGATGCAGCTGGTCGCCGCCGATCGACCCGTGGCCGCCGACCTGGTCTTCGAAGTTCACCTGCTTCTCGCCGTCGTACGCGCCGAAGACGACGATGTCGCCGGACCGCTCGAACGAGTTGAGCCGGCGCAGCTGCGCGCCGAGGACGGTAGGCTCGTCGAACTTCGCCAGCAGTGCGGCGGTTTCAGGCGCCAGCGGATCGGCAAGCGGGAAGCGGCCGTCGCGAGTGACGAGCTCGCCCCTGACCATGACGATGCCCACCCGATCCACGGCGGCGATCTTCTCGACCAGGCCCGGGTAGCGGGCTTCGAGCGCGGCGCGATCCATCCGGCCGGGAATGCCGGCGAAATAAAGGTGGGCCAGGCCGCCGGAGTACGTGATCTCCACTGGCTGGCCGCCGGCGCCGAACTTGCCGCCGCGGTGTTCCGTCACGACGTGGTCGGGCAGCAGCGCCGCGATCTTCTGCCCCAGGCTCTGACCGTCGGCGGCGATGAAGGGAGTCGTCTCCACCTGGCCGTGGTCGGACAGCACTGCGATCTCGTAATGGGCGCGGCGGCGGGCGGCCGCGAGTCGGATCGTGCTGTCGATGTGGCGGAGCACACGCAGGGTGTTCGGGTCTGTCGGTCCGAAGGCGTGCGACGCCTCGTCGTACGTGTAGAAGCACGCGTAGATCGTCGGCACGCCCTCATCCATCGCCTGCAGCAACGCGAATCGAGTGAGGTGGTGCACGACCACCTCGTGATAGATGTCGGCGATCACAAACGTGTCGGCCGTTCGCCGCCGCGAGAAGCGCGCGCGCAGATATTCCGAGCCGATGCGAAACAGCGCCAACCCGCCGTGCCTGATCCAGAAGTAGAGCGTCACCGGGTTCAGCAAGAACGCCGCGATCACGCGGCCGCCCGCGTCGTGCTGGTCGGTGCGGTGGCGCTCTTCGTAAGGCGGTCCGAATCGGTCGGTGGCGCCTGCGCGATATAAGGCCGCGATGCACGCGCCGCCGGCGGTGAGGGGCTCGCGTCCTTTGAAGTACCGGTCCGCGACGCGGTTGAAGGTCGAGCCCGACCCGAAGGCCACAAGGAAGCCGGCCTCCTTGTCCCACCAGCGGTACGAAGGGATCTCCGTGTTGTCGCCGTAGAGGATTCCGGCCTGGGCGAATGGCGTGGTCGACGGCACGCCGCAGCGATAGGGCAGAGCGGTATAGCCCTCGCTGTCGATCAGCGACTTGACGAAAGGCATGTGCCCGCGGTCCAGCGCCTCGCCGAGTCGCCGGTGGCTCAGGCCGTCCAGGTGGATGACCACCAGGCCTTTCACGGCGTCAGGTTAGGCTTGAACCGTGCCTGATGGGGACACCGACGCGATCGTCGAAGCCGCCATCAAGACGGTCCGCTCGATCGCCCCGCGCGCAGAAGAGATTCCGTACCGCATGGCGCGGCCGCGCTCTAAATCGATGATGTGGAAGCGCGTGCGCTTCGCGGTGGACGGCAAGCCCGTGGTCGGCGTGGGCACGTTCACGGCCCACTCCGCGATGTTCTTTTACCGCGGGCGGGAGCTGGACGACGGCACGGGCCTGCTGCAGGGCAGTGGCAAGGACACGAGGTTTGTGACCCTCCGCTCGCCGGCCGACGCACAGAAGCCCGCGGTCAAGAAGCTGGTTCGTGCCGCGTTCAAGCTGGAGCGAAGCTAGCCAGGTCGCCTAACTCGTATCCTTGTGCGCCTGTGTCCTCCGGTCGGTCCGTAACCCGCGCCCAATCCGCCTCGTTCCAACGCCTCGTGAGCCTGAGGGTAGGGCTGCTCGCTCTCGCCGCCGTGGCGGTTTCGGTGGCCTGCGGATCGACGAGCACGACCGCCGTCCACATCTCTCCGACGGCCTCTGCGGCGCGCACCCCGACGCCCTCCGCGGCTGCCTCGCCGTCACCGTCGCCGACCGCCACCGGCTCGCACATCCCGACCTGGGCGGCGATGAGTGCCACCTGCACCGGCCAGCCCACCGCGCACGAAGCGCTGCTGGTCATGCAGGCATCGCCGGCCACCGTCCTGGCTGACGTCACGGACGCCACCCATCCGCACACGATCTGCACCATCAGCGGCAGCGCGCAGCCCCACCTGGTGACCCAGCGCATGATCTCGTGGAGCGCCACCCAGACCCCGGGCTCGGCCGGGCCAAGCATGCTGCTGACGCTCGACCTGTTCGCGGGCAGCGGCCCGACCACCGTCGCCAGCTGGAATGGCGGCCTGTTCATGGACGGCCTGCAAGCGTGGAGCCCCGATGAGAGCTCTCTCGCCTACGTGAGCTCAGACGACAACGCCGTGAAGCTGCACCTGCTGAGCGGTGGGGGAGATCGAGTGGTCGCGACGCTCGGCGCAGTGCCTGGCCGCGGGGTCAGCCTCACCGAAGATGACGCCTTCCTCGGCTTCTCCGCCGACGGCAAGTACTTCGCGCTCGTGCAGACGTTCAGCGGCAACGGACCACACCTGCAGATCCGCAAGACGCAGGACGGCACGCTCGCCTACTCGCAGGCCGACGGCACGATGGCGGCCTGGTCGTACAGCGGCAGCGACCTGTATTTCCGCGAGCCCGGTAAGACCGAGGTGAAGGTGTGGAATCCGAGCAGCGGGGTCGCCCAGCTCTTCTCGCTGGCGCAGGCCTGGGTTCGGCCCAACACCGACGCCGGCGACGACTCGGTCGCTTACACGGTGATTGACGCCAACGGATTGCCGCATGTCTGGATCTACGGGCACGGTGGGCGCTCCGGCGGCCAGCTCAGTCCGAGCGTCCGCTCGACGCCGGCGTTCCTGAACGCGACGTCGCTGTTCGAGGTCGAGGAAACGGCCTGCAGCAACTGCGGTCTGGGCCCGGCGTCGCAGCCCGACGGCAAGACCTTCATCTACAGCCTCTCCACACAGACCGAGACGCCGTCGAACATCGCGACCGTGATCGGCGCCTGGCCGCGCATCGGGCAGACTTAATTGGTAGTGGAGACTCCGCCGGCCGCGGACGAAATTCCTGTTTTCCAGGCCCCGGCGCCGGCTCCGCCCCCGGTCCACCCGCGCCGCCGCAACGCCCTCTGGTACGCCGCCCTTCTGGTCGCGCTGGTCGTGACCCTCGGCGGGTTCGGTTTGCTGTACTGGGACGACGTGAGCTGGCAGCACCAGGCTGCCGACCTCAAGGGCCAGAATGCGACGCTGCACCAGCAGCTGCTGACGGCTCAGGCCGGCCTCACCACCGCGGAGGGAACTATCCAGGAGCTGAGGAACGAGGCCAAGCATCCGAACCTCGGCATCTGGAACGTGCAGCAGCACATCGACGGCCCCGATTACTACCTCGCCGGCGGTGTTCCGGACACATTCACCTACCACCTGGTCGCGTCGTCGAGCGGGCCGATGTCGGTGAGCATCCTGACGTTCGAGCAGTTCGCGTCCGCGGTGGATTGCGTCCACACGGGAACCGGCAACACGCATTACTGCATGAACCACCAGCCCGGCACATTCAAGACCTGGGACAACGTGACAGAGGTCAACTACGACTTCCATCAGGCGGAGGGTTGCGCCAACTACCTGGTCGTCTTCACCTCGGGCGAACGGGTGACCGTCACCCCGAACGTCAGCGTGACCTACAACCCGGCGCCGACCTTCACCGGGGACTGCTAGAGCCACCACACGCGAAATAGCCCGCTTAACTTGTTGCGCTGAAAAGTTAGGCTCGCCTACAATTCAAAGTAGGCAACCCTTTCGAGATGATCGCCCTAGAACGACGCAGCGCATTCACCCGGTCCCAGGAGGACTACCTGAAGGCGCTGTACCAGCTGCACGGTGACCAGCGCCCCGTGCCCACGCGCGAGCTGGCCCAGCGCCTCAGCATTTCGTCGCCGTCGGTGAGCGAGATGGTCGCCCGTCTCAGCGCCCAGGGCATGGTAGAGCACGACCGCTACCGCGGCCAGCAGCTGACGCGCGAAGGCAGGAAGGTCGCCCTGGAGCTCGTGCGCCATCACCGGCTCCTGGAGATGTTCCTGGTCGAGGTTCTCGGCTACACCTGGGATGAGGTCCACGACGAGGCCGAGCGCCTCGAGCACGTGATCTCTGAGCGCATGGAGGCGCGGATCTTCGAGCTCCTCGGCCGGCCGGAGCTGGACCCGCACGGGCATGCGATCCCCAGCTTGGCGGGCAAGGTCCGCCCGTTGAGCGAGCGGGCGCTGAGCGACTGCAGAGCGGGGGAGAAGGTGCGCGTGCAGGGTGTGTCGGACGAGGATCCAGCGCTGCTGCGAGAGCTCGAGCGCCGCGGGCTGGTCCCGGGCATCCGGATCGAGGTGCTGACAGCTAGCCAGTTCGAATCGCCGATCGAATGCCGGATCAAGGGCCGGCGCCAAAGCATCCCGCTCGGCCTGGCGCGGGCGCTGTACGTGGAGGGCGACGTTGAACGTTCGCGCTGAGGTCCGGCGGGTGGCCGAGGCGCCGCTCCGGTGGGTCGGTTTCGAAGAGGCCCCGACCGCCCTACCGGGCGAGCAGCGCGTCCTCGAGGCCGCCCACAAGGCGCTCAACGGTGAGACGCGCGGCCTGCGGGCGCTGCTGCCGTTCCTGGGCCCTGCATTCGTGGCGGCGGTCGCGTATGTGGACCCCGGCAACTTCGCCACAAACATCGCCGGCGGCGCGCAGTACGGCTACATGCTGCTGTGGGTCGTGCTGGCCGCGAACCTCATGGCGATGCTCATCCAGTCGATGAGCGCCAAGCTCGGGATCGCGACCGGCATGAACCTGGCCGAGGTTTCGCGCACGCGGTTCCCCCGGCCCTTGGTCGTCGCGCTGTGGATCCAGGCGGAGGTGATCGCCATGGCGACCGACCTCGCGGAGTTCATCGGCGCGGCCATCGGCATCCACCTGCTGTTTCCCGCGATCCCGCTGTTCGGGGCCGGCATCATCACCGCTTTCGCGGCGTTCGGCATCCTGTCGCTGCAGTCGCGCGGTTTTCGCGGCTTCGAAGCGGTGATCACGGTGTTGGTGGGCGTGATCGTCGCTGCGTTCGCGTTCGAGGCGGTTCTGGCCAAGCCGTCGCTGCCCGGCGTGGCTGGTGGACTGTTCGTGCCGCGGTTCGACGGCACCGAGAGCATCCTGCTCGGCGCCGGCATCCTCGGCGCCACGGTGATGCCACACGTCATCTACCTGCATTCGGCTTTGACCCAGCGGCGGGTGGTCGGCGCCACCGAGGAGATGCAGGAAAAGATCTATCGCTTCGAGCGCTGGGACGTCGTCATCGCGATGGGCATCGCCGGCCTCATCAACGTCGCGATGCTCACGGTCGCGGCGGCGACGTTTCACGGCCACAACGTCGGCCAGCTCCACGGGCTCGATCAGGCGTTCAACGCCCTCGGCGCTACTCTCGATCACGGCGCGGACAAGATCTTCGGGCTCGGGCTGCTGGCGTCGGGCCTGTCCTCTTCGTCGGTGGGAACGCTGGCGGGCCAGGTGGTGATGCAGGGATTCATCCAGCGGCGCATACCGCTGTTCCTGCGCCGCGCCATCACGATGGCCCCCGCGTTGATCGTTATCGCGATCGGCTTCGACCCGACGCGCGCGCTGGTGCTGAGCCAGGTCGTGCTGTCGTTCGGCATCCCGTTCGCGCTGATCCCGCTACTGGTGTTCTGCCGCGACCGCAAGCTCATGGGGACGCTGGTCAACCGCACGTCGACGACGGCGATAGCCTGCGTGGTTGTGGGCGTGATCGTCAGCCTGAACGCATTTCTGCTGTTCCTGCTGGCAACCGGCCGCTAGGGCCTACTCGCCCTTCAGAAGATCCCTCGCCTTCTGATATTCGTCGGCGGTGATCTCGCCCGAGGCGAAACGCCGCTGCAGGATGTCCATGGGCGACGTGGGCGGCGTCTGTGGGGGTGCCGGCGGCGGCCCATAAGCCTGCGGCGGCATCGGCCTGGGCCGCGTCACGGCCCAGATGACTAGCACGATCAAGATCACCGGAATGGCCAGCCAGAAAAGGCCCAACAGCGCGAACCCGGCGTGAGAGACGATCATTCCGACGTGAGAATACGCCGCTTATGAAGCTCGGGGCGATGCTCGGCTACTGGGGCTTCGGCATGACCGCGCAGGCCGGCCTGGAGATCGCGCAGGCGGCCGAACGCCTGGGCTACGACTCGCTCTGGACCGCCGAGGCGTACGGCTCCGACGCGGCCACGCCGCTGGCCTGGCTCGCCGCGCAGACGACCCGCATCAAGCTAGGGGCCGGCATCCTCCAGATTCCGGCGCGCAGCGCCGCCATGACGGCGATGACCGCCGCGACCATCGACAACCTTTCGGGCGGCCGACTGATCCTCGGGCTCGGCACCTCCGGGCCGCAGGTGTCAGAGGGCTTTCATGGCGTGCGGTTCGGCAAGCAGCTGCAACGCACGCGCGAGTACATGGCGGTTGTGCGACTGGCTCTCGAGCACCAGAAGGTCGAGTACCACGGCGAGACGATCGACCTGCCGCTGCCGGACGGCCCAGGCAAAGCATTGAAGCTGACCATCAGGCCGGTGCAGCACCGCATCCCGATCTATCTGGCGGCTCTGGGCCCCAAGAACGTGGCCCTCGCCGGCGAGATCGCCGACGGCTGGCTGCCTGTGCTGTTCTCACCCGAGCACACCGCGGAATTGCGAGCGCCGCTGGAAGAGGGCGCAAGGCGGGCCGGCCGCAGCCTCGACGGCTTTCAGGTTTGCCCGACGGTCAATGTCCTGATCGGGGACAACGTCGAATCGGCCCGTGATGCAATGCGGCCGTACATGGCGCTGTACGTCGGCGGGATGGGCTCGCGCGAGCAGAACTTCTACAACCGTCTGGTCTCGTCCTATGGATACGAGCGCGAGGCCAAGCAGGTGCAGGACCTCTACCTCGAGGGCCGGCGCAGTGAGGCGATGGAGGCGCTGCCCGACGAGATGATCGACCTGGTCAGCATCGCCGGCCCACCGGCCAAGGCCAAGGCCAAGATCCGCGCCTTTGCCGACGCCGGCGTCGACACGCTGGTCGTCGCGGGGATGGCCGTCGACACCGAGTCACGCATCGAGCAGCTGCGGCTCGTCGCCGAGCTCGCGCAGGAGGCCGGAACGTTATCGACCCAATCCTGAACCAGCCGCCGCCATTGGTCGACTACAACCTGTTCGAGGCGGATCGGCCGCTGCGCGAGGCGCTGGAGCGGGAAGGCGCCTCGTGGGCGCAGGGTCTCGTCTCCGATCTCGGCCGGCTCGCCGGCACCGAGGAGGCGATCCGTTGGGGCTTCCAGGCCAACGCCAACCCGCCACAGCTGCGGACGCACGACCGCTTCGGCAATCGCATCGACGAGGTCGAGTTCCATCCTGCGTGGCACGAGCTGATGCGCGTCGCGATCGGCCACGGCCTGCACGCGCTACCCTGGCGAGAGCCGCGCGCCGGCGCTCATGCGGCGCGGGCGGCCGCGTTCTACGTGTGGTCGCAGGTCGAGGGCGGCCACGGATGCCCGGTGTCGATGACCTACGCGGTGGTGCCCGCGCTGCGCAAGAACGCGGAGCTGGCCGCCACGTGGGAGCCGCTCGTCAAATCGCTGGATTACGACCCGGGTTTGCGACGGCCTGCGAGCAAACGCGGCGTGCTGTTCGGCATGGCGATGACGGAGCGCCAGGGCGGCTCGGACGTGCGCGCCAACACCACGCGCGCCGAGCCGGCAGGCAACGATGGCGAGTACGCGATCACCGGCCACAAGTGGTTCGTGTCGGCGCCGATGTGTGACGCGTTTCTCGTCCTGGCTCAGGCGCCCGGCGGCCTATCGTGCTTCCTGCTGCCGCGCGTCCTGCCTGACGGCACGCGCAATGGGTTTCACATCGAACGCCTGAAGGACAAGCTCGGCAATCGCTCCAACGCGTCGAGCGAGGTGGCGTTCGACCACGCGAGCGCCTGGCTGATTGGGGAAGAGGGCAGGGGCGTGCGCACGATCATCGACATGGTCAATCACACGCGGCTCGACTGCGTGATCGGATCGGCCTCGTTGATGCGGCAGGCGGTGGCGCAGGCCACGCATCACACGGCGCATCGTTCAGCGTTCGGCAAGCTGCTCAGCGAGCAGCCGCTGATGATCAACGTCCTGGCGGACCTGGCGGTCGAGTCTGAAGCGACGACGGTCGTGATGATGCGGCTCGCGCGCGCGTTCGACGGCGACGGCGCAGAGGCGCACTTCCGCCGCCTCGCGACGGCAGTGGCCAAGTACTGGTGCTGCAAGCGCGCGATCTCTGTTGCCGCCGAAGCCTTGGAGTGCCATGGCGGCAATGGCTACGTCGAGGAATCGATCCTGCCTCGCCTGTATCGGGAGGCGCCACTCAACTCCATCTGGGAGGGCTCCGGCAACGTCAACACTTTGGACGTGCTGCGCGCGATGGCCCGCGAGCCGGAGTCGGTGGAGGCGTTCTTCGCCGAGGTCGGCGAGGACACGCGACTCGCGCACGCTGTCGCGGATTTGCGCAAGCAGTTGGCCGATCCGGCGGATGCAGAAGCCCGCGCCCGCATGGTCGTCGAGCGGATGGCGATCCTCCTGCAGGCGTCGTTGATGCTGCGTTTCGGCGACCCGGCGTCAGCTGACGTCTTCTGCGAATCGCGACTGGGTGAGCACGGCCATCAGTTCGGGACGCTGCGACCGCAACCCGCCCTGCGATCGATCATCGCGAGGGCAACCCCTCCGCAGCGCTAGCCGAGGCGCTTCACGCCATTTCAGGTGGTGACGGCTGAAGCTGGAGCGTAAATTTCGGCTTGAATATCGAACATTTGTTTGTTATGCTTTCTTTCATGATCGCCGCGCCGGACGCCTGGTATTCGTCAGCCCAGGATCTGTCCGCTGACGAGCTGGTCGAAAGGCTCGCCGGGCAGGCTCACGCCGAGGATATGCAGGCGCTGTCTTTCTCCATGGACGCGGCCCTCGTGGCCAGTTCTGGCGAGTGGAACGCGCAGGGCTATAGCAGCCCGATCGAGTGGATCCGCAAGGACTGCAAGATGACCGGCGGCGAGGTGGCGGACCGGATGTGTGTTGGCATGCAGGCCGGTGTGATCTCCGCCAGCATCGATGCCGTGATCGCGGGTGAGATCGGGTTCGCCCACCTCGTGGTCATCGCCCGCACCGCGGAAGCGCTGCGCGAGTCGGCAACGTCCAAAGGCTTCGACGAGAGCCCGCTGTTGAAGCGAGCAAGCAACGAAGAGAGCCTGACGATCTTCAACAACTTCTGTCTTCACTACCGCCACGCGATGGACCCGGAGGGTTACGCGGCCGATGAGCTGAGCGGGATCGAAGCCCGCAAATTGAAGTTGTCGAGCAACCAGCAAGGCATGGTGCACATCAGCGCCTGGCTCGACCCAGCGGGAGCCGCGACCGTGCGAACTGCGCTCGAACCTCTTGCGCGCAAGCAGGGCGCCGGCGACGAGCGCGAACGTGCACGGCGCATGGCCGACGCGCTGGTTGAGGTCGCAGCTCGCACTCTGGATGGCGGCAGCCTGCCGACGCAGGGCACCCAGCGACCGCATCTTCAGGTCACGACCACGATCGAGACCCTGCTGGGGATCGCGGGCGCGCCGGCGGCTGAAATGGAATTCTCCCTCCCGATCTCGAGCAAGACGGTCGAACGCCTTGCGTGCGACTGCTCGGTGACCCGGATCCTCCTCGGATCGGATTCGACGGTCATCGACGTCGGGCGCGCTAAGCGCGTGATCTCAGCGCCGCAGCGCAAGGCGCTCGTCGCGCGCGACCTGCACTGCGCCTGGCCGGGATGCGACCGCCACGCGACGTTCAGCGAAGGGCACCATCTGCTGCACTGGATACGCAATGGGCCGACGATCCTGAGCAACCTCGTGCTCCTGTGCTACTGGCATCACGTCCAGGTACACGAGGGCGGCTGGCAGATCGCCCGCTCAGACGACGGCCGGGTTCTAGTAGTACCGCCGCAGAGGAAGTTCGATGCGGCGCGAGGGCCGGACTAGAGCACCAAGCGAAATCTATCGATCGGCAAGTCGCGGACGCGAACGCCTGTGGCGCGCGAGACCGCATTGGCCAGCGCCGCCGCACCGGGGACCGCGGGCGGCTCGCCGACGCCTTTCGCGCCGTGCGGGCCGACCGGCGACGGCACCTCGATCATGCGCACGTCTATCGCCGGCAGCTGGTCGACGGTCGGCAGCTCGTAGTCGAGCAGGCTGCCGGTGCGCAGCTGTCCCTGCTCGTCGTACGCCAGCTGCTCGCCGAGCGCGCGGCCCAGCGACTGCGCGACACCGCCGTGCATCTGCCCCTCGACCTCGGCCGGGTTGATCGCTTTGCCAACGTCCTGGATCGCGGCGTAGCCGGTGATCTCGAAAGCGCCCGTATCGGCGTCGGCCTTCACGCGTGCGATGTGGACCGTGAACTGCGGCGACGCCTCCTGCACCGCTGAGCGTCCGCTGGCCTGCACCGGGCGGAACTTGCCCATGAACTCCGTGCTCAGTGTCACGAGCTGCGTGATCTCCACGAAGCGATCGGGCACGCCGCGCACGGCCACGCGCCCGTCGGTTATCTCGAGGTCTTCCGGCGCGGCTTCGAGCTCTTCGGTCGCGATCTCGAGCAGCTGGCGCCTGGCCTCCAGCGCTGCCTCGTGTACCGCGCCGCCCAGGCTGTACGTCGTCTGGCTGCCGGCCGCGACGGCTCCGTATGGCGCAATGCCGGTCTCGCCTGTCTCGATGCGCACCTTCTCGACGGGGTAGCCGAACGCGTCGGCCGCGATCATGGCCAGCCCTGTCGAAGCGCCGCTGATGTCCGGCGTGCCGATCAGCACGGACAAAGTGCCATCGGGCTCGACCCTGCAGCCCGCCGCGGAGGGAGTGCGCGCGCCGCCCCACGAACCCGCAGCCACGCCGACCGCCTCACCCGGGCCGAGGGGCGCGGTGTACAGCGGATGCTTGCGCGCCTCCTCCAGGCACTCGATGAAGGCGATGCGGGGCCAGGGTGCGCCGGCCGCGTCGAGATCGCCTTCGCGTACGGCGTTCTTGAGCCGCAGCTCGATTGGGTCCATGCCGAGTTTCAGCGCGAGCTCGTCCATCGCGGATTCGAGGGCGAAGTACGCCTGCGGCGCACCCGGCGCGCGATACGCGTCCACAGGGGTCTTGTTGGTGGTGACCTCAAAGCCTGTCAGGTCGACGGCCTGCCACTTGTACGTGCCGGCCAGGAAGTTGCCTGTGATGCCGGCGTGCCAGCCCGCGGTGGCTCCGTTGTCGTAGCTGTATCGCGCCTTCAACGCAGTTACGGTCCCGTCCTTTTTCGCCCCGATCTGCAGCTCGAATCGAGCGCCTGGCGCGCCCTTGGCCAGCGCGAAAACCTGGCGCCGCGTCAGCACGAGACGGAGAGGTTTGTTGGCGCGTCGCGCCAGCAGCACCAGCAGGCCTTCGAGCAGGCTGACCTTGCCGCCGAAGCCGCCGCCGACTGGCATGGGCACGACACGAACCCGTTGTGCCGGCAGCCCGAGCCTGCCTGCGACCTCGTCGCGCAGCGCGAAGGGTCCTTGCGTTGGCGCCCAGATCGTGAACCCTCCGTCCGGTTCGGGCCGGACCATGGAAACGTGCGGCTCCATCGGCGTGTGATGCACACCGGCGAGGCTGTAGCTCGCGTCAATCGTCACGTCGGAAGCGGCGAGCGCCGCGGCCACGTCGCCGCGCTTCACCGTCGCGACTGAGCTCACGTTGCGCGGCTTCTCAATGGGCTCGGATTCATTGTCGGTCGCTGCGCCGTGCATCGAGGCGTCGCCCTCGTCTGCTTCTTCGTCGACGTCGAGCACGACCGGCGAGCTGTCGCGCATCGCGGCGACCGGATCCGTAACCGCGTCGATCTCTTCGAAGTCGACCATCACCGCGGCGACACCGTCATGCGCGGCCGCCTCGCTGGTCGCGATCACAGCGGCCACGGGCTGACCGACGAAGAACACGCGCTCAGTGGCCAGCGGCTCGTCGGGTCCGGGCACATCCACGTCGGGCAGGTCGGACGCAACCACGACGTCGACCACGCCCGGCACATGGCGGGCTTCGTCGACATCGATGGACCTGATGCGCGCGCTCGCCATGTGACTCAGCACCAGCTGTACGTGCAGCAGACCAGGGACGTCGAGATCCGCGGTGTAGCGGGTCGCGCCGGACACCTTGTCCCGGCCCTCGAGCCTTCGCGTGGGTTGCCCGACAGCGGCCATCCCGCTAATTATCCGTGGGCGTCGATTCGGGCCTGGGTCCAGTAAAAGTCGTACAGAGCAGTGCCGCCCACGCCGCGAACGTAATCGTGAACGAGGTACTGCTGCACGCCGTATACCAGCGCGGCGTATGCAACGTCGCCGATGAGCACGTGGCCCGCCGCCTGGTAGTAGCTGAGCGCGAGGCCGACTGGCTTGGAGTCGCCGGTGGCGACCAGCGTGTCGAGGTTCGCATTCGAGTAACACGCGCCGCCGGAAGGCGCGTGCGTCACGAAGAGATAGTCGAACCAATCCTGCGGGTTGTTGTAGTCGGCGCTCCAGCTCTGCCGAAACGCCGCGTAGGCGCAGCGCCCGTCGCGCTGCTGAAAGAACGTGTCCCGGTCGATCTCGGTGCAGCCGACCTTCACGCCGAGGTTCTTCTGCCACTGCGCGGTGAGGTTCTGGCAGACCGCCGCGTTGAATGGATTCGAGTCGTACGTGTAATTGAGGTTCTTGACCTTCGCGCCGGTCGGATCCCAGTCCTGGTACTCGCGCTTGGCGGCGGCGGCGTCGAATTTCGCGTTGGCGTCGGCGCCGTCACCGAGGTAGCCTGCCAGCCCCTTGCCGATGACGCCGCCCGTCGCGGCCATGCAGGTGGTGCCGGCGGTGCACACCGCGTCCGCGAGCGCTGAGCGATCGATCGCGGTGGCGAACGCGTGCCTACCGGCCTTGCCGCCGTCGCCCGCGAAGGGCCCGGTCTGCATGTTGAAGCCGACCCAGAACGTGACGCCTGAGGGCACGAGCTCGAGCTGCTCTCGCAGCTTGGCGTCGGTTTCGTAGCGCGCCGCGGTCTCCGGCGTGAGCGATTGCCGGCCGTAACCGATGAGGCTGAACACGCCTGATTCGTACTTCGCAATTTGAACAGCAGGATCGGTCACGACCTCTACGTGGACATGCTTCAGCGCGCCGGTCGAGCCGCCGTACCAGTGCGGCACTGGCTCGAAGTCCATCGACTGCCCGGCCGAGCGCGCGGTCATCTTGAAGGGACCGCTGCCGACGAGTGTGTCCGGCTTCGTGAACCACACTTCATCGCCCGCCGCCGCCACGACCTTGCTGTCGACGAGCCAGAAAGGCCAGAGGCCGACCTCGGTGAGCCAGTAGCCGGCGGGGCTGGTCAGCGTCGTGACCACCGTGTAGTCGTCGGTCTTCGTCAGGCCGGACATGCCGGCGGCGCGACCGGCCGCGACGAGCTGATAACCCTGAATGGGCGCGAATAGCGACGCGTACTCGCCCTGCTTTTTGGCCGCGCGATTCCAGCTGTAGAGGACGTCGTCGGCGGTGATGGGATCGCCGTTGGAGAAATGCGCGTTGTGCCTCAGATGAAATGTGTACGTCAGGCCGTCGGCCGAGATGTCGGGGAACGCGGTCGCGATATCAGGCACGAGGTGCAGGTGCTCGTCGAAGCCATAGAGGCCCGAGAACACGTTGCGCAGGATGTTGACGTCGGCCGGCGAGGTTAGCGTGATTTGGGCGGGGTCGAAATCGCTCACGTCCTGCGCGATTGGAAAGCTGAGCGTCTGATCGGCGGCCAGCTGCTCGGTCGGACCACCGCCGCCCAGCGTGCATGCGGTGGCGAACATGAGCGCGACCAAAAGGGAGGCCCTGACCCTCAGGGGACGAGCACCACCTTGCCTGTGGTCTTGCCGGTGCCGACCCTGGTCAGCGCGTCGGGCGCATCCGCCAGCGGCACCTTCTCCGAGATGTACGGCTTGATGGTGCCGACCTCGTACATGTCGAGCAGCGTTTTCATCGCGGCCGGGATGAGATGGGGCGCGCGCCGCAAGTACAGGCCCCAGTGCAGGCCGACTATCGAGTAGTTCTTGATCAGCGCGTGGTTGGTCGCGACCGTCGGGATGCGGCCACTCGTGAAGCCGACGACGATGATGCGGCCTTCGAACGCGATGCACTTGGTGGACCGGTCGTAGACGTCGCCACCGATCGGATCGAAGATGACGTCAGCGCCCTTGCCGCCGGTGATCTTCTTCACCTCTTCGGCGAAGTCCTGCGACTTGTAGTTGACGACGTGGTCGGCGCCGAGCTTTGTGCACACGTCGAGCTTCTCGTCCGAGCCCGCGGTGGCGATGACCGTTGCGCCCGTCGCCTTGCCGAGCTCGATGGCGGCGCTGCCCACCCCGCCCGCGCCCGCATGTACGAGCAGCGTCTCGCCTGGCTGCAGGTTGGCGCGCCGGTGCAGCCCGAACCACGCGGTCTGAAAGATAAGCGTGAAGGCTGCCCCGTCCTCGAAGGGCATGCTGTCAGGGATCTTGGAGATCGATTCAGAGAGGGCGTCCGACACCTGCGCGTAGGCGCCGCGCGTGAGGGTGGTGTTGTCGACCAGCGCCATCACGCGATCGCCTTTCTTGTAAGGGCTTCCAGCCGGCGCGCCGATGACCTCGCCGCAAACTTCCGTGCCCGGCACGAAGGGCAGCGGCGGCTTGGTCTGGTAGAGGCCCATGACCATCAGCGCGTCGAAGAAGTTGATGCCCGCGGCGCGCACGTCGATTCGGATGAGCCCGTCGTCCAGCGCACCGGTCTCGACGTCCTCGAACTTCATGCCGTCGGGGGTGCCGAGCTCGCGGACGACCCAGGCCTTCACGGGCCGAAGGCTACATCAGAGGAAAAAGAAAGACCCGCTGCCTCCACACCCAGCCGGGGGGCTGAAACGGGGTATGGCAGCGGGCCATCATGTCCAACGCAGGTGGTCGATGCCCCGCTCGGCGAATGGGACGAATGTACCAACGGCGGTGAGGGGTCCCAGCCCCGAAACGGGCAAAATCGTAGTCAGCCGGCGTAGCTCAGCTTGGCAGAGCAACGGTCTTTTAAACCGATGGTCGCAGGTTCGAATCCTGTCGCCGGCACCACGTGAGACCGAATTGGAGACGGCTGTGAGACTGACAAGACCGCAGCCGGCAAACACAATTTCCAGCCATGGACCGTCCCTTCTGGCGGCTCGCACTGCCGATCGTCTTAGGACTCGCGGCGTGCGGCTCCCAGGCGGCAACCCCGGAGAGCTTCTCGTCGCCGAGCCCGCCGGGCTGGCCGAGCACAGATAACCATCTCTCCGCCGTAGCCTGCCCTCAACTCTCCAACTGCGTAGCAGTGGGCTACCTGTCGCCGGGCTACGACACGGTCGGTGTTCACAACCGGACGCTGATCGAGGAGAACAGCGGAGGGCGATGGCATGTCGTCGTCAGCCCCAACGTTGGCGGCGAAGCGGGGAGTGCACTGCACGGCGTGGCGTGCACACGCCCGGACGACTGCATCGCGGTCGGCGACTCCAGCGATGAATCTGCCAACACCAAAACGCTGATCGAGCAAAACACCGGCGGCGGCTGGGCTGTCGTCCCCGGCCCTGACACCCGGGGCAGCCTCGCCGCAATCGCCTGCCCCAGCCGCGACTTCTGCGTCGCCGTCGGCGATGATGAAGCCGCCGGCCGCGCCTTGATCGAGGAGAACACGGGCGCAGGCTGGCACGTGGTGCCATCGGCCGACGTCGCCTCGAGCATCGACGACCGCCTTACGGCGGTTTCATGTGCGAGCCGGACCTATTGCATCGCCGTCGGCTCGTCGGCCGTAACGACCCGCCGAAGTCTGCCTCTGGTCGAGCAGCGTTCTGCCTCGGCTTGGGCGTTGGTACCGGTCCCGGGCCTGGGTGGGCTGGCAGGGGTCGCATGCCCCGCGCCCTCTGAGTGTGTCGCCACCGGGGGGGAGATCTATATCGACGAAAACAGCAAGGTCATAGTCCATAACTTGATCGATCAGCTCACAGCGGGCGGCTGGGCGACGGTCGACAATCCTGCGGGCTTGATCGGAACGCTTGGTGCGGTTGCGTGCTCGGATCCCGGCTACTGCTTGTCCGTCGGCGCTCCGGGCCTCGCGCCACCGCCCTCCGTCGAAAGAATCGACAGCGGCTGGACCGCGGCCACTACCGGAAATATTCCGGAGAGCACCTCGTCGATCGTCGGACTCACTTGCGTCAACAGGGACGCTTGCATCGGTGTCGGCGGGCAGACGCTCGGCGGGCCCAGCGACTACATCCGTCCGCAGGCCACGCTGATTGTCGAACACACGAACACCGGCTGGACAACTGAGGACAGCCCAAGCCTTTGAAACGCCCCACCGTCGCGGGCACCACCCAGGCGTTCACAATCCGAGGACCTTGTATCGAATCGATTCCTGGTGGTGGCGGCTGCGGTCGACGTGGCACGCAACGTTGGTCGGGCTCGGCATCCGGCGCTACCCTCAGGTCGCCCAGCTCCGCGCATATCGCAAAGGTCCAAAACCTGTGCGTGAGGGGCCGCCGCCCGGTCCACCGGCGTGGGGAGGGCCGCCCGACGACGAGATCGGCGTCGCAGTCGGTGCGCGCGTGGTGATCGCGTCGCAACCGCGCCTCTTCATCGCCCTGACCGACTGCGTCGCGTACTCGAACGGGTTCACCTTCGGAATCGCCGTCCGGTCGAAAGACGACATTCGCTCCGAATGGATGGGTTTCCCCGGGCCCGGTCGAGAAGCTGACTGGGAGGCGGGCATCCAGATCGGCATCAGGTTCAGCGACGGTCGCGATACACGGCGCGGGCAGGGTCCCAATCCGGCCCTGATGGACTACTACAAGGAATGGACCGAGGGCAAGGACCCCGCCGAACCGACCGGACCCGTCATCGGGCAGAGCGGCGGCGGCGGCGGGGGCCGCACCTGGAACTTCACCTATTTCGTCTGGCCGCTGCCGCCCGACGGCCCGGTTACCATCACCTGCAAATGGCCCGCACGCGGGCTGCTGACCGCCGGCAAGGAGCTCAACGGCACCGCCATCCGAACCGCCGGCCTGAAGAGCAGAAGCGTCTGGGGTTGATCAGTACCCTGATCTCGTGAGGGACTTTCTGCGGGACGGGAAGCTCCTTTCCCTGATGCTCGGCCATCTCACGGTCGACAGTTACGTCGGCATCATCCCCGTCCTTTATCCAGTGCTGATCGGGCGGTTCAGCCTGAACCTCGCGACCGTCGGCCTCATCAGCCTCGCCTACAGCGGCACGGCGGCGATATCGCAGCCGCTGTTCGGAGTCATCGCCGACCGCTACGGCACGCGCTTCACGGGCGTGACCCTCGCATGGACCGCGCTCACCTTCTCGCTGGTCGGATTCGTGCCCTCCTTTCCTTTACTCGTCGTTCTCGCGTGCGCGTCAGGCCTCGGGTCCGGCGCCTTCCACCCGCTCGGCGCGCTCGACGTCCGCGCGCTGCTGCCGAAGCGGAGCCGCAGCGCCGGCATGTCGATCTACGTAACCGCCGGCACGGTCGGAGTGGCGCTCGGACCGCTCATCGGCATCGGCGTGATGACATGGCTTGGGCTGCGCGGGACCGGAGTACTGGTGATCCCGGGCATCGCAACGGGCGCATATCTGCTGTGGCGCATGCGCCGCACCGCCACCGCTGAGTCCACTGCGCGCAAGGCGCCGGCCTTCGCCAAACAGGCAGTGCCGATGCTCGCGCTCGCCGCTGTGATCGGCGTGATGATGTCGCGCAGCTGGACGCTGCAGGTGATCCAGACGTTCACGCCGACCTGGTACAAGGAGCAGGGCTACGGCCCCGAGTTCTACGGGCCGCTCGTGACGACGATGGTGCTGGCGAGCGCGGTGGGGACCGTCGGCTGCGGCTGGCTCGCCGACCGCTATGGCCGGCGGACTCTGATCCTCATCACCCTCGTGCTGAGCATCCCCGCGATCCTTCTGTACACCATGTTTCCCGGCCCTTGGGCCTTCGGGACGGGCATTCTCATCGGCTTCCTCGCCGCGTCGACCGCGCCGCTGATGCTGCTGATGGCGCAGCAGCTGATGGCGTCGCGCGCGGGTCTCGCTTCAGGGCTGGTGATGGGACTCGGCTTTGTGACCGGCGCGCTCGGCGTGCCGATCAACGGCGCCATTGCCGACGTGATCGGGCTGCAGCGCGCGCTGATGACGCAGGTGATCCTGGTCGTGGTCACGATCGTCATCGCGTGGTTCCTGCCGACGGAAGGGGAGATGGAGAAATATTCGGCGCCCGCAGCGCCGCCCGCGGAGGCACTCAAGCCGTCGGTCGTGACCTAGACTTCCGCCGAAATGGAGACGCTGCCCCAGGCAGATCTCCTGCCCGTCGGCCCGAGGGCGAACATCCCTTATCGCCTCGTCAGGTTGCTCGCCGTGCCGCTCATGCACCTTGCTTTCGACATCGAAGTCCGCGGCGCAGAGAACATCCCAAAGAAGCGCGGGCCGAACTACGTAGTCATCGCCAACCACCTCAACTGGCCCGACGAGTTTCTTCTGCTCCTGCTGTTTCCGATCGAGCCTCGCCTCCACTTCCTGGCCGACCCGACGCTGCTCGTCACGCGCAAGTTCCAGTGGTTCGTCGTCCGGCACAGCGGCGGCTACGTGCCGGTCGTCAAGAGCCGGCACAGCGACCGCAGGCTCTATCACCACGTCGACCGTTGCCTGGAGCTGGGCGGCGCCATCGCGATCTTCCCCGAAGGGCAGTACGGACCGGCCGAGGGTCAGCTCGTCCCGTTCCACAAGGGCTTCGCCCATTTCGCCATCAAGGCGGGCGTGCCGGTTGTCCCGGTGGGCCTGTCCGGCACCAAGGACGTGTGGTGGCGCAAGAAGCTGCGGGTGTTCGTGGGCGAGCCGATCGCGTCCCAGGGCCAGGATCCGGCAGGCCTTACCAGGCTCGCCTTCCAGCGCATGCAGGCGCTCGTGCCGCCGTACGAGGAGCCGCCGGGCCGAAAGCTTCTCCGTCGATACCTGACCCACCTGTTTTAAGATCGCCACGATGGACATCAAGCCGGTCGGCCTTTTCGCGGGCATGTCGGACTCCGACCTGAAGAAGATCGGCAAGCAGATGCGTGAGGTGCATCATCCGAAGGGCGCCAAGCCGGTACTTCGCGGCAAGGACGGCGTCGGCTTCATGGTGATCCTGGACGGTCAGGCCGAGGTGAGTACGGTCGATGGCCGCCACCGCATCCTGGGTCCGGGCGACCACTTCGGCGAGATGGCGTTGCTCGACCAGCAGGGCCGCAGCGCGGACATCACCGCGCGCACGGATATGGTCTCTGCCGCCATCCCGGAATGGGAGTTCCGGGAGTTCCTCGGCAATCACCCCGAGGTCGCGTATCGCCTCCTGCAGACGCTGAGCCAGCGCCTGCGCGAAGCGGAAGAGGCGATCGGGACCCGCTAGGCCTGAGGTGGCGGTCGCCAGGGTAGTCAGCCCGGCGCTGGTGGGCCGGGACGCGGAACTGTCCCTCCTCGAGGACGCGCTCCTGTCCGCGCTGCGCGGCGAAGGCGGCGTGGTCGTGCTCGGCGGCGAGGCGGGCATGGGCAAATCACGACTGGTGCGCGAGCTGGGCAACCGGGCTCGGCGATTGGGATGCGCGGTGATGTCCGGGGCCTGTAGCGAGGCCGAGCTCTCGCTGCCATACCTGCCTTTTCTGGAAGCGATTGGGAACTACCTCACCGGCCAGGACGTGCCGGCCCTTCGCGAACGCCTCGGCCCCGCGGCGGGTGAGCTGGCCCAGCTGTTTCCGCAGATGGGGCCCGCGGCCACCACCCCGGGCGACCCCACAATGTCGAAGCTGAGACTGTTCGAAGCCATCCTGCTGCTGCTCACCGACGCCGCCCGCAGCAGGGGCCTTCTGCTGGTCATCGAAGACCTGCACTGGGCGGATCCCGCGACGCGCGAGCTGGTCGACTACGCGACCCGCCGCATGCGCTCGACGAAGGTGCTGTTGCTGGGCACGTACAGAACCGACGAGCTGCATCGCAAACACGCACTGCTGCCGAACCTCCAGGCGTGGCGCCGGTCGGGCCAAGCGCAGCTGCTGGAGATCGACGCTCTGGACGCCGAGGGCGTACGCACGATGGTCAGGTCGATCTTCGACGACGCGCAGGTCAGCGACGAGTTCCGCGACTTCGTCTGGGAGCGCAGCGAAGGCAATCCATTCGTCCTCGAAGAAATGCTCCGCGACGCCATCGACCGCGGCGACATCTTCCGGAGCGAGACGGGGTGGGATCGCAAGTCGGTGCATGAGATCCGAATGCCGAACACTGTGCGCGACACCATCCTGCGCCGGCTCGAAAGGCTGCAGCCGGTAGAGGTCGAAGTGCTGTCCACCGCGTCGGTCATCGGCCTGACGTTCGACGTCGAGACGCTGGCCGCAGTCACAGGCAAGGACGCCCACGCCGTCGTGACCGCGCTTGAAGCGTCAGTGTCCAACCAGCTGCTGGAGGAGGGCGAGCGCTCGAGCGGTCGCTACAGCTTCCGCCATGCGCTGACGCGCGAAGCCGTCTACGAAGACATCGCCGCCACGCGTCGCCAGCAGCTGCACGCGCGCATCGCCGAGGTCCTGGAGTCGAGGCCGGGATGGAAAGCCGTGGACCTCGCTCATCACCTGCTGATGGCCGGCAGCTACGAGCAGGCGGTGGGGATGTGCGTCGCCGCCGCCGAAGCCGCGCTGGGCTCGCGCGCGTACCGCGACGCCGCTGATCTGTTCGAACGCGCGATCCCGCACGTGAAGGACGTCGTCGAGCGCAGCCGGCTGATGTGCCGGGCCGCCGACGCCTACTGGAACAACGCCGAGTCGGGCGCGGCCAAGACCCTGCTCGAGCAGGCGATACCCGACCTCGAGTCGGCGGGTCTGACTGTCGAAGCGGCAGGCCACCGGTTGCTGCTGGGTCGCTGCTACTGGGAGCTGCTCCGCACCGACCTCGCCCGCGAACAGTTCATGCGCGCGCGCGACGTGCTCGAGACCGAAGGACCCAGCGAGGCGCTTGCGGTGGCCTACATCCGGCTGTCCGGCCTCGAAGTTTTCGACATCGGGGGCGGGGCGGGCATGAAGGACGCTGAGCGCGCCGCGGAAATCGCCAAGGCCGCGGGATCCAACATGGCGCTCGCCTGGTCGTGGAACTTCCTCGCGCTGGCAAAGATGGGCGCGGGTGACGTCGATGGCGGCATGCGCTACATGGAAGACAGCTACCGCGCCGCTCTCGAAGGCAACAACCTGTGGCAGGCCGGCAATGCAGTCTTCAACGGCGCCTGGACGGCCGTGCAGCTGGGACTCGGCCGGGCCGCCCGGCAATGGATGCAGCGCCAGGACCAGGGTGCGGTCGGCTGGCCCGACTACATAGACGGCCTGATCGAGCTGCACGCCGGCCACGTGCAGTCAGCCATCGCCAAATCAAGGGCTGCCCTCCAGCAAACACGAGAGAGCGGGCACATCAAGAACATGTGGCGCGCTCAGGTGTTGCTGGCTCACTCCCTGGCGGAGGCCCTCGAGTCGGCCGAAGCCACAGCCGTACTGCCTCCGATGTCCAGCCGGGTCGAGGGCCAGGACTGGGTCTACGACACAGCCTCGCGGGTGAGGTTGCACCTGGCAGCCGGCGACCAGGCAGGCGCTTTTGCCGCGGTGCGGGATTTCGACCCGCACCGGGTCTATCTCGGATCGCCGGCGGATGCCATCGCGGAAGCCGCGGCGGGCGAGCCGGCCTGGTTGCACGCCTTCCTGTCGAACGTGCCGAACCAGGATGTCGACCCTCCTCTGGTCCACGGAGAGATCGCGCGTGGACGGCTGGCGCTGGCCGAGGGCCGCGCAGACGAAGCGGTGCGCACGCTTACTGACGCCATAGCGAGGTTGCGTGAGGAAGGCTTTTTGCTTGACGCCTGGCACGCGGAGCGAGCGCTTGCCGAAGCGAAGTTCCAGGCCGGCGATCGCCCTGGCGCTCGAGCGGTTCTCGAGGCCACGGTCAACGAGGCCGATGCGGCTCATGCTCGTCTGGCAGCGCGCCTGGCCCGCGAAGTGGCGGCGCGGTTGGATATCGAGCTCGCGCATACCGCGCCGTTGACCGGGTCGTACGCGGCGGCCGATGTCGGCTCGACCGGCGAGCGCATGGTGAGCGTGCTCTTCGCCGATGTGCGCGGCTACACGGAGATGACCGGCGTGTCAGCGCCGGCCCAGATGGTGGACCGCATTACGTCCCTGCAGCGCTGGGCCGTCCAGGAGGTGGGGCGCCACTCAGGAATCGTCGACAAGTTCGCCGGCGACGCCGTCATGGCGACGTTCAACGTCTCCGGCCAGACAGTCGACCACGCCCTGCAGGCGGTGCAGACGGCGATCGCCATCATCGACAAGGCGGCGCTCATTGACCTGCCGGTCGGCGCAGGGGTGGCCGTCGGACCCGCGGTTGTGGGCCGCCTGGCGAAGTCCGCCAACATCAGCGTGCTGGGCAGCGTGACGAACCTGGCGGCGCGGCTGCAGGCGGAGGCGGCCGCGGGCGAGATTGTCATCAGCGAGGAGACGCACCGCCGGGTGGGGGACTGGCTGGCGGCCGCCGGCCACGTCGCGGCCCCGGTGACGCTGCAGCTGAAAGGCTTCGCGGAGCCCGTCAACGCCTATCGCATGGAGGCGCGCGCAGGAATCCGAGCGTAGGTACGTCCTACCTTCAAATGGGCGTTCCGCGCGGTTGGAGACGAGTGGTGGTCGCGGCGGTCGCCGCCGGTCTGCCGCTGGTCACCATAGCCAACGTCCAGGCTTCCGACGTCAAGGACCAGTCCCAGGAAGTCGCCAACAACCAGAACACGCTGCGCTCGCCCATGGCACAGACGTTCACGCCTGCCGTCTCGGGTCAGCTGGATCGCGTGTCGCTGCGAATCGCCACGACGTCCGGATCCGTTTCCATGACGGTGGCCATCCAGGGCACCAGCGGGGGCAAACCGAACGGCAACGTGCTGGGCACGAACTCCTTCACCGGAGTCGTGAACCCGGCCGCCTGGCGCGACTTCTCCTTCGCGTCGACGGTGCCCGTTTCAGCGGGGACGATGTACGCGATCGTCGTGACGCCATCGGGCAACCTCACCTGGTACGACAACTTTTCCTTCGACAGCTACACGCGGGGCCAGATGTGGCTGCTCGTCAACGGAGCGTGGTCGTATCAGACGTCTTTCGGTCGCGACTTCACATTCGATGAATGGGTCGTCGGTGGGAATGTCAACCGGCCGCCCGTTTTGACGCAGACCAATGGTGTTCTGACCTCGACCGAGGGCGCCACCGCCACCAACACCGGCAACTATTCGGATCCCGACGGCGACAACGTCGCGCTGTCGGCTTCGGTCGGCTCGCTCTCCAAGACGGGCACGACGAGCGGCAACTGGTCGTGGTCGCTGCTGGGCGCCGACGAAGCTCAGGTGCAGACCGTCACCATCACCGCCAACGACGGTCACGGAGGCACCTCGACCGTGTCCTTCACGGTGACGTTCGCCCCGGTGCCGCCGACGGTGACCATCACGGGCGCGCCCGCCAGCGGGCCAGAAGGGACGACCATCAAGCTGACTGGCAGCGCGACGAGCCCGAGCGCCGCGGATCAGGCTGCCGGCTTCACGTACACCTGGTCGCTGAGCAAGAACGGCGTCTCGACGGGCACGACCAGCTCGGGCGCGACGTTCTCCTTCGCGCCTGACGACGAGGGTACCTTCGTGGTCTCGCTGCAGGCGGTCGATGACGGCGGCAACGGCGCGACGGTCATGGCTACGGTCACTGGCACAAACGTCGCCCCGACGGCGACCATTGCCAGCATCACGTTCACGGGCCTCGTGCTCCTGCCGCTGACGCCGATCTCATTCGAGGGCGGATTCACGGACCCGGGCAAGCTCGACACCCACACCAGCACCTTCAACTACGGCGATGGCACGCCGAACGACATAACCGACTACGCCGCTTCGGGTTCCGGTGACACGACCGACAACTACGCGTATGCCCAGGCCGGCACCTACAACGTGACCTACACAGTCACCGATGACGACGGCGGCACCAGCACGGCGACAGCGCAGGTCAAGGTGCTGACGCCGGCGCAGGCGCTCGGCGTCATCGAGAACTACGTCTCGACGATGTCGTCGCTCACGCAGGGCGAGAAGAACAGCCTCATCGCCAAGTACCGCGCGGCCGAGAACTCGGCGGGTCGCGGCGACACGAACGCCACCTGCGGCCAGCTCGGCGCGGTGCTGAACGACCTGTCGGCGCTGGTCGGCAACGGTCGGCTTTCGGCGACGGATGCGTCGACGCTGAGCTCGGCGACCTGGGCGACCCACCGCGCGCTGGGGTGCACCCAGGTCAAGCTGTCCTGGCTGAACCTGACCCTGTAGCGAATAGGTTCCTCCCCACTTGTGGGGAGGTAGGTGGGGAGATTAGGGCTGGCTTGGGGTCTCGACCCAGTTGTTGCCGCCGTCGCGGCTGATCCACACCCGATAGATCCCATCGACGGCGACGACAACGCTGCCGTCGGCGGAGTAGCTGAGCCCATCGAGCGATCCGTGACTTGGGTCGGTCGTACATCGCTGCCAGGTCAAACCGCCGTCGTGGCTGATCATCATGCCGGTGGGCGTGTCTGTGCCCAGCAGCGCGGTTCCGGGAGTCGCAGTGAGCAGCCAGTCCGTGCCGACTCCGCCATCGTCGACTGCGCTCCGCGCCCACGTGCGGCCCGAGTCCTCGGAGACGAAAACCGAGCTGACCAGCGGCTGGGTCAGCGGCACGGTGTCTGACGGAGGCAGGGGAGTGCACACCTCCCAGATCTCGCGCCCATCCGATGTGGCCGCGCCATTGATGGCGGTGCCCGCCGGACACGGCCCGCCGATCCTCAGCCAGGTGCTTCCCCCGTCATTGGTGAGGGCCAGGTCGCTCGAGCCTCGTTCCGTCAGCAGCAGGCCGCTGATGCCGAAGGACGAGGCGCCGACTGGGGTGATCGGCAGCGACGCTGTGCTCAGCCAGGACTGACCGCCGTCTGGGCTGACCTGAGCAATCGCGGACACCGCCCAGGCGACGCCCTCCTGGCCCGTGATGGTGACCAGACCCTTGGGCAGACCCGCGTTGTGCCATGTGCGCCCGGCATCGTGCGTGACGTAGGAGGTCCCGCTGCCCCAGATAAAGCCGTTGTCGCGATCCACGAAATGGATATGGCGCGGCGAGTCGGCAATCGACGCCTCGTCGATTGCCGGGCCGACAGCGACAGGGGTCAACCATGAGCCACCGCCGTCGTGCGTCGCCTCGACCGAAATGGTGCCCCCGAAGCTTCGCTGTGACGGCTGGGCCAAAAGCGCCCAGCCATCCGAGGAATTGGCAAAGCTAGCGTCGAGCACGAGACCGTGCGTGCCGGGCGTCACCGGGATCGGCGGCCCGACCGGAACCAGCCCCTTCGACTGCCTGAACGCGCCCGACGCCACGAGGCCGATGACGATCGCGACGGCCAGCAGCGCGGCGACCACAGCCGCCCAACGCAACGCCGGCGCCTGTCGCCCAGGCGCCCCCACGGCCCGCGCCACCACGTCCTCGCGCAGGCCCGCGGGGGGCGGCACCCGTCGAGCCTCCCGGTCGAAGTACTCGCGGACGTCATCACGCAGGGTCATGTGAGCACCGCCTCGGTCAGCTCAGGGCGCAGCCGCTTGGCCGCGCGATAAAGCCGCGACCTCGCAGCCGGGACGGTGACTCCCAGCGTCCGCGCGACTTCGTCCAGCGGCATGTCGAGATAGAAGTGGAGGTGAAGAACAGCCCGATCGTCAGCGGATAGCCGGCGCATGCCGGCCTCGATGTCCAGAGAGGCCACGACGGAGTCCTCGCGCCATCCTGTGCGCAGCGGTCCGACCGGATTCCGGCCCAGCTTCCACCAGTGCCTTCGCATGATCGACCGGCACTCGTTGGCGATGATCGACAGGAACCAGGATCGTGCCAGCGCCGGGTCGCGGAGCCGGTCCAGCGATCGCCACGCCTTGATGGCGGCCTCTTGCACTGCGTCGTGGGCCTCGTCGGGATCGCGCAGATAGGTCACGGCGAGCCCGTAGCCGGACTCCAAATGGGGCCCGACCAGGGCATCGAAATCGCCGGGCGTCCGCATGGCCACTCATGTTGGACGCTCCGTGGCCGCGGTTAAGTTTCTTGAGTTAAGGGTCTCCACAATGCCGGGGACCGTCTGGTAAGGTGGCCTCTTTCCCGGTTCCTGAGCTTCGTCCCGCCCACGTCTCCGCTCCGTGCTCAGGCCTGAAGGCGCCCAGGGGTAGGCGTCCCCAAGGAGGAGCGACCCGGTTTGGTTCCATTGTTCAGGGCCGTCCTGGTTTGGACGGTCATCCTGGTCTCTGTGGTGCTGCCGCGCATCCAGCCGCCTGTGCCCGCGGCCAGTCCATCAGTGACCCAGCTCAACTCGTACAGGACGCAGTCCGACGCCCAGAACGCCCGCAACCAGCGTGCGGTCGCCCAGCGTGATGCGCTGGCCGGCCGGTGGGCCAAGGAATACGCCAGCAACTACGACACCTATCAGGCCAAGCTGCAGGCGCTGGCCCAGGCTCAGGCCGAAGCCGCACGCATTGCCGCCCTCAGCAACCATCCCGCGGCTCCGCCAGACATCGCTGCAGCGATCCACAACGCCTTCGTGAATCTGGGCGACCGCGCCCTGCAGTGGGCTTTCAACGTCGCCTGGTGCGAATCGCGCTACCACCCGAATTCGGTGAACTCGTCGAGCGGCGCGTCAGGCCTCTTCCAGTTCCTGCCGAGCACCTGGGCCTTCACGCCTCAGCACAGCCTCTCGCCGTTCGACCCGGTGGCGAACGCGAACGCGGCGGCCTGGCTGTACACGCGCGACGGCCCCAGCCAGTGGGTCTGCCAGGGCTAGCTTTCGGTCGTCGCCTCTAGCGCCATCTGGAAGATCGGCTGCTTCTGGCTGGCGCCCTTGAGCAGCATCGGCTCGTACTCGACGACCGAGACCGTGCTCACCAGCGCATCGCGGGTCGACTCCGACATGAGGACACGAGGCGGCCGCACCTTGGACAGGTAGGCGCTGTTGTTGACCGGCACGCCGATCAGGGTGAACTCGAGGCGCTTGTCCGAGCCGACGTGGCCCGCTACCACCTCGCCGGTGTCGAGGCCCACCCCGATCGCGATCGGCGGCAGGCCGTCGGCGATGAGCTCCTCGTTGAGCCGGTCGACCTCCTGCACCATCTGCTGCGCGGCCTGGTAGGCCCGCTCGGCGTGATCCTCCTGCGGGTTGGGGGCGCCGAACACTACCAGCATGCCGTCGCCCTGGAACTTGTCGATGTTGCCGCCGTGGTTGAGGACGATGTCGATCATCCGCGCGAAGTACTTGTTCAGGAAGTTGACGAGGTCCTGCGCCGGCATCCGCTGCGACAGCGTCGAAAAGCCGGCGATGTCCGAGTTGAGCATCGTCACCTCGCGCCGCTCGCCGGGTAGGAAGACGGTGCCGGGCGCCGACCGCTCGAGCACGTAATCGGTGACCTGCTTGTTCACGTACCGCTCAAAGAGGTGGCGCAGGAACTCCGAGCGCTCGTACTGCCTGGCGTTGTCGATGGCGATGGCCGCCAGGTCCGAGATCGCCTGCAAGAACTCCTTGTCCTTCTCCTCGAAGATGGCCGCGCGGAAGGGGTTGTCGACGTAGACGGCGCCGATGACCTTGCCTTTCGTGACCAGCGGGACCGCGATGATCGACCGCAGGTTCTGCAGGATGACCGACTGCTGGCCCTTGAACCGGTCGTCCAGGCTGGCATCCGTCGAAACCACCGCCTTGCCGGTCCGGACCACGTGGTCGATCACAGTCTTGGAGCCGAGAAAATGACGCGACTTCTCGGTGTCGGTGTCGCCACCGCCCATCTGCACGGACATCTCGTTCGTGACGGGGTCGACCAGCACGATGAACCCGCGCGCGGCGTGCATCAGGCCGATCACCCGGTCCATGACGTTGCGGAGCACCGCGTCGAGCTCGAGCGACGAGCTGAGGTCGCGCGCCAGCTCGTAAAGAAGGTGATCGCGAATCCGAAAATCGCCTTCGACCGCCATGTCCGCGGTCAGTTTACCTTCAGTCGTAGCGCCCCCCATCCATAGGTAAACTCGATTTCCCGTGGTTTCTGGTGATTCCCTCCAGTCGAGCGTCGACGCGCTCCTGGAAGGCCTCAATCCGCCTCAGCGCGAAGCTGTCACGCACGGTGACGGACCGCTCCTGATCTTCGCGGGCGCCGGTAGCGGCAAGACCCGCGTATTGACCGTGCGCATCGCACACCTGATCGCCACCAAGCGCGTCTGGCCGGATCGCCTGCTGGCCGTGACCTTCACCAACAAGGCGGCTCGGGAGATGCGTTCGCGCGTCGAGAGCCTCGTCGGCGAGCCGGCTCAGAAGATGTGGGTCGGCACGTTCCACGCCACCGCAGTCCGCGTGCTGCGCCGGGAGGCGGCCAAAATCGGCATCGCCTCGAGCTTCGTGATCTTTGACGAGGACGACACGCGCGCGGCGATCAAGCGCGTCATGGACGACCTGAAAATCGACCCCAAGCGCTACCCGCCTGCCGGCTTCGGCCACGGCATCTCGCAGGCCAAGAACGAGCTCAAAACGCCCGCCCAGTATCCGAACCGCAGCTACCACGACGAGGTCACGCGTCGCGTCTACGAGGGCTACCAGGAGTTGCTGCGGCGCTCGGGCGGCCTGGACTTCGACGACCTGATCATGAAGCTGGTCGAGGTCTTCCAGACCGACGAGGAAACCCTGACCAGGTGGCGCGATCGATTCCGTCACGTACTGGTCGACGAGTACCAGGACACCAACCGCGCGCAATACGTGCTTGTCAACCTGCTCGCGCAGGAGCACCGCAACGTGGTCGTGGTCGGCGACGACGACCAGTCGATCTATCGCTTCCGCGGCGCGGACGTGCGGAACATCCTCGACTTTCGCAAGGACTACCCGGACGCCCACGTGGTGCGCCTGGAGCAGAACTACCGCTCGAGCCAGGCCATCCTCGACGCCGCCTACAGCGTCATCCGGCGCAATCCAGAGCGCGCGGAGAAGCGGCTGTGGACGGTGCGGGCCGGGGGCGAGAAGGTTTGCGCAACGCAGGCTTACAACGAGATCGAGGAGGCGGAGTTCGTCGCCGATGAGATCGAGCGCCTGCGCAAGACGGAGGGCCGCAAGCACGCCGACTTCGCCATTCTGTACCGCACCAACGCGCAGTCACGATCGTTCGAGGACGTGCTGGCTCGCCGCCGGATCCCCTACCGGCTGGTCGGCGGCATCCGGTTCTGGGAGCGCCGCGAGGTCAAGGACCTCGTCGCATACCTGCGCTTTGCCTTCAACCCGCATGACGCGCTGAGCTTCGGCCGCATCGTCTCGGTGCCGCCGCGCAAGATCGGCCACGTCACCGTCGAGGCAATCAGCTCGCATGCTCGCGAAACCGAGTCCGACATCATGGCGCTGCTCGGGCACCCGGCCTCGGTGCCAGGTTTGCCGCGCGCTTCCGTGGCGCCGCTTGAAGGATTCCGAGCGCAGCTGGAGTCGGTGCGCGCGGTGCTGGGCGTGTTGCGACCGAGCGAGCTAATCGACCACGTCATCGAGGTCATGCGCCTCGAATCCCATTACAAGGACGGGACGCCGCAGGGCGAGGCGCGGATGGAGAACCTCAACGAGCTGCGCGGCCTCGCCGAGGACTTCGACGACCGCGATCCCGCGCAGGGCGTTGCCGACTTTCTCGCCGAGGTCGCGCTGGTGTCCGACGTCGACGCCTATGACGAGGACGGCGAGGGAGTGACCCTCATCACGCTCCACATGGTCAAGGGCCTCGAGTTTCCCGTGGTGTTCATGGTCGGTATGGAAGAGGGGCTGCTGCCGCACCAGCGCGCGCTGGACGAGACCGAGGAGAAGATCACCGTCGACCTCGCGGCCAACGAGATGGCGGAGGAGCGTCGCCTGTGCTACGTCGGCATGACCCGCGCGAAGGACCGCCTCTACCTTTCATGTGCGTTCCGCCGCCACCTGTACGGGCGCTCGCAGCCGGCGTTCCCGAGCCGCTTCCTGACCGAGATCCCGCAGTCGCTGCTGGCTTCGCCCAAGGGCAACGCGCCGGTCGCGCCACCGCGACAGGGCTACAAGGAGCGATACCAGGAGCGGCAGGTCCAGGCCGCGCCGGCGCCGCCGCCTGTGCAGCGGTTCGCCACGGGCGATCGCGTGACCCACCCATCGTTCGGCGTCGGCACCGTGGTCAAGAGCACCATGACGCGCACCGACGAAGAGCTGCTGGTCAAGTTCGACAAAGCAGGGCTGAAGATTCTGTCCGGCATGCTCGCGCCGCTGACGAAGTGAGCAAGCGCAAGTCGACTGCGCGTGTCGAGGCATTGCGCGACGAGATCCGGCGCCACGAGCACGCCTACTTCGTCCTCGACTCGCCCGAGATATCAGATGCGCAATTCGACGCGCTGGTGCTGGAGTTGCGCACCATCGAAGAGCAGCACCCGGAGATCATCACGCCCGACTCGCCCACACAGCGTGTCGGCGGCGAGGCCTCAGAGCAGTTCGCGAAGGTGCGTCATCGCTCGCCGATGCTCAGCCTTCAGAACGCTTTCGACGAGGACGAGATCCGCGCCTTCGACAAGCGCGTGCGCACAGCCATCGGTGGGGAAGTCGTCTACTGCTGCGAGCTGAAGATCGACGGCCTGGCGATCAGCCTCACGTATGCAAAAGGCAGGCTGACGCGCGCGGCCACGCGCGGCGATGGGACGGTCGGGGAGGACGTGACAGCCAACCTACGCACGCTGCGCAGCGTGCCGCTGACCGTGAAGCCTGCCAAGGGGCTGCCGGACACATTCGAGGTCCGCGGTGAGGTCTACTTTCCGCTCGCCGGCTTCGAGAAGTTGAACCGCGAGATGGAGGCGGCCGGCAAGCCGCGCTTCGTCAACCCTCGCAACACCGCGGCGGGAAGCGTGCGTCAGATCGACCCCAACGTCACGGGCTCGCGTGACCTGCAGACGTTCATGTACACGCTCGACCCGGCGGGCGCGGCGCGCTCGCAGTGGGATGTGCTGGCCGCGCTCGATGGGATGGGCTTCCGCGTCAACAAGCACCGCCGCCGGCTCAACTCCATCGATGAGGTCATCGAGTACCACGCCGAGTGGCAGCGCAAGCGTCACGAGCTCGAGCACGAGATCGACGGCATCGTCGTCAAGGTCGACGGCTTCGCCCAGCAGATCGAGCTGGGCTTCGTCGCGCGGTCGCCGCGATGGGCGATCGCGTTCAAGTACGCGCCTGAGCAGGCCGAGACGGTGGTCGAGTCGATCGAGTGCTACGTCGGCCGCACCGGCGTCCTGACGCCCGTCGCGCACGTGAAGCCGGTCGTCGTCGGTGGGGTCACCGTGCGCAACATCACGATGCACAACGAGGCGCAGGTCAACGAAAAAGGTGTGTACGTCGGCGCAACGGTGACGATCCACCGCGCGGGCGACGTCATCCCCGAGATCGTCGCCGTCAAGAAACCGAAGCAGGGCTGGAAGATGCCGGCGAAGTGCCCGGTGTGCGGGGGAGAGGTCGTGCGCGAGGAGCCGTACATCGCGCACCGTTGCATCAACCCTTTCTGCGGCGCGCAGATGCTGGAGCGGCTGCGCCATTTCGCCGCGGTCATGGACATCGAGGGCCTTGGTTACGCCACCGTCAACCAGCTGATCGATCGCGGTTTCGCGAAGGACCCGAGCGAGCTGTTCACGCTGACGAAAGAGCAGGTGATGGAGCTCGACGGCTTCGCGGACAAGTCGGCGCAGAACCTGATCGACCGCATCGCCGCGAGCCGCCAACCGGCGCTGGGCCGGTTTCTATCCGCGCTCGGGATCCCGCAAGTCGGCGAGGCGACGGCGGAGATGCTCGCCGCGGAGTTCGGCAGCGTCGAAAAGCTGCGGGATGCAAGTGAGGAGGACCTGCAGCGCGTCGAGGGAGTCGGGCCGAACATGGCGCGCGAGGTCTTCATGTTCTTCGACGGCCCGGGTGGCGACCTCGTGGGCAAGATCCTGGACGCCGGCGTTGCGCCTCAATCTGCGCAGCCGGTTGGCGACGGGCCTTTCACCGGCAAGACCTTCGTCTTTACGGGCACGCTGGAGACCATGGGCCGTCCGGATGCGGAAGCGCTTGTGCGGCGGATGGGCGGCAAGGCCGCGGGCAGCGTGAGCGCGCGAACCGACTACGTGGTCGCAGGTCCGGGCGCGGGCTCCAAGCTGGAGAAGGCGCAGAAGCTGAAGGTGGCGATCCTGGACGAGCAGGAATTCCTCAAGCTGGTCGGCCACTAAGCTCTAGGACCATGCCGCTCTCACCCGAAGAAGTTCGCCATGTTGCTCTGCTCGCACGCCTCGGCCTCGAGCCGGGCGATGAGGAGATCTACGCCGAGCGACTGAGCGGGATCCTGCAGCACATCGACCGGCTGCAGGAGCTCAACACCGACGCCATACCACCGACCGCTCAGGTCGTCGAGGTCGCGGCCACGTTGCGCGAAGACGAGCCTCGACCCTGCCTCACCCAGGAAGAAGCGCTGGCCAACGCGCCGGCGGCGGTCGACGGCTTCTTCAGAGTGCCGTCCATTCAAGAAGAGGCCTGAGTCGTGGACCCGACACACCTGACGATCTCGGAACTGCGCCGCCTGCTCGACGAGCGCGAGCTGTCAGCGCGCGAGCTGCTGGGGCTGCACCTCGAGCGCATCGAGGCAGCGGACACCGACGTCAAGGCCTTCCTGCGCCTGACGTCGGAGCACGCCGCGCGCCAGGCCGAGGCCGCCGATCGCGCGCTCAAGGAGGGCACCGCCGGGCCGCTGGCGGGCATCCCGATGGCGGTCAAAGACGTGCTCTGCGTGAAGGGCATCGAGACGACCGCGGGTTCGCAGATCCTGCGCGGCTTCAAACCGCCCTACACGGGGACGGCGGTGCAGCGCCTGTTCGACGCGGGCGCGGTGATGATCGGCGTCACCAACTGCGACGAGTTCGCGATGGGCAGCTCGACCGAGAACTCGAGCTACTTCCCGACGCACAATCCGTGGGCGCTCGACCGCGTGCCCGGCGGCAGCTCTGGCGGCAGCGCGGCCGCAGTGGCCGCGGGCGAGGCGGTGTACTCGCTGGGCACTGACACAGGCGGCTCCATCCGCCAGCCGGCGGCGCTGTGCGGCGTGATCGGCATGAAGCCGACGTACGGTCGCGTGAGCCGCTACGGCCTCATCGCTTTCGCGTCGAGCCTCGACCAGATCGGTCCGTTCACACGCTCGGTCGAGGACTGCGCGCTCGTGCTGCAGACGATGGCCGGCCACGACCCGCTGGATTCGACTTCCGCGAATCGACCGAACGATGTGAGCCGCAGCCTGCACGACGGCGTCGACAAGATGCGCCTCGGCGTCCCGCGCGAGTACTTCGACGTCGAAGGCATGGAGCCCGGTGTGCGCGCCGCCGTCGACAAAGCACTGCACACGCTCGAGGCTGCGGGCGCGGAGCTCGTCGAGGTGAGCCTGCCGCACACGGACTACGGCCTCGCCGCGTACTACATCATCGCCCCGGCCGAGTGCTCCTCGAACCTCGCGCGCTTCGACGGCGTGAAATACGGGCTGTCCGAGCAGGACGTACAGAACATCACCGAGGCGTACATGAAGACTCGGCGCAAGGGATTCGGCGCGGAAGTGCGTCGGCGCGTGATGCTCGGCACGTACGCGCTGTCAAGCGGCTATTACGACGCGTACTACCTGAAGGCGCAGAAGGTGCGCACATTGATCAAGCAGGACTTCGACGACGCGTTCGCGCGGTGCGACGCGATCGTCAGCGGCACGTCGCCAACCGTCGCGTTTCCCCTGGGCTCGCGCACGCAGGATCCGCTCTCCATGTACCTGTGCGACGTGCTCACGCTCGGAGGCAACCTTGCCGGGCTGCCGGGGATCAGCGTGCCCTGCGGAATGAGCGAAGGCCTGCCGGTGGGTCTGCAAGTGCTGGCGCCGCAATGGCGCGAGGACGTCGCGCTGCGCGTCGCGCGCGCGTACGAAGTTGCGAGCGACATGCGCGTGGAGGTCGCACTTGTCGACTGACGGCTGGGAGGTCGTGATCGGTATGGAGGTCCACGTCCAGCCGACCACCCGGACCAAGATGTTCTGCGGCTGCGCGGTGGCGCCGCTCAACTCGCCTCCGAACACCCACGTGTGCGAGATCTGCCTGGGCATGCCCGGCGTGCTGCCGGTCATCAACAAGGCGGCGGTCGAGGCCTGTCTGAAAACCGCGGTCGCGCTGAACTGCGAGATCCCGCGCCACACGAAGTTCGACCGCAAGAACTACATGTATCCCGACCTACCCAAGGGCTACCAGATCAGTCAGTACGACCTGCCGATGAGCCACGACGGCTACATCGAAGTAGGCGGACACCGCGTGCGCATCCGGCGCGTGCACCTGGAGGAAGACACGGGCAAGCTCATCCACGCCGGCGACAAGCTGCACAAAGCCTGGGAGTCGTTTGTCGACCTCAATCGCGCGGGCGTGCCGCTGATGGAGATCGTCAGCGAGCCCGACATCCGATCCGCGGAAGAGGCGCGCGATTACGCGATGGCGCTGCGGTCGCTGCTTCGCACGATCGGGGCGTCGGAGGCGGATATGGAGAAGGGCCAGATGCGCGCCGAGCCGAACATCTCGGTACGGCGAGCGGGTGCGAGCGAATTCGGCGTGAAAACCGAGCTGAAGAACATCAACTCGTTTCGCAACCTGCAGCGAGCGATCGATTTCGAGGTGAAGCGCCAGATCGAGGCGCTCGAATCAGGCGGCGAGGTCGTGCAGGAGACGCGCGGCTGGTCGGATCCGGAGCAGCGCACGTTCTCGCAGCGGAGCAAGGAATTCGCCGAGGACTACCGCTACTTTCCAGAGCCGGACCTGCCGCCGCTCGAGCTCGATCCGGCGTGGATCGAGGCGCTGCGCGCGGCCTTGCCGGAGCTGCCGGAAGCACGCCGCGCGCGATTGGTGGCGCAGCATGGGGTG
>DATDML010000064.1:0-33099 GCA_036518815.1 Candidatus Dormiibacterota bacterium | reverse complement strand
GCCGAGGACTGCTGCCAGGAGGCGTTCACGCGTGCCTTCAAGGCGTGGGCCTCGTGGCGGCCTGGCGCGCCGGCGGAGGCCTGGCTCCATCGCATCGCCATCAATGTCGCGGTCTCTCACTGGCGCAAACAGCGCTTGCGTGAGGTCGGGGAGATCATCCGTCGGGTCGGCCGGCCGGCGCCGCCCCCGTCGCCCGCGGCGATCGCCGAGAACAGCGAGATCGGCAAGGCGCTGCGCAAGATCCCGGCCAAGCAGGCGGCGGCGATCGTGCTCCGGCATTACCACGGCTACACCAACCGCGAGATCGCGGCGGCGCTGGGCATCCCCGAACGGACCGTGGCCTCCCGGCTCGCCGCCGCCCGGGCGCGCCTGCAGCTGTTGCTGGGGGACTGGCGCCAGTGATTTCGGGTACTTCAATTGAGGTAGGCGTATTGGTCTCTGATGCCTGAACGGACCGCCTTCGAAGAGCGCCTCGACAACGACCTGAGGACCTACCTGGATCCCCACGCGGTGGGCGGGATCCCGACGTGGCGCATGCCCGAGCCGAGCCATTCCGGCAGGCGGCTGCTCGGCGGCGCCGGCGCGGCGCTGGCAGCGAAGATCGCGGTCGGTGGGCTCGTCGCGGTGATGGCCGCCGGCGCGGCGACAGAGGCCGTGATCACCCGCAGCGTCAACCCCTCGGACTGGGCGCGCCACGTCACGCAGCAGGTGCAACAGTCGCCCAAGCCGTCCCAAACCGCACCGGTCGCCGGCTCGCCGGCGGCTTCGCCGGTCGTAGCGGGATCCGCATCGCCCGTCGTCAAGACGCCGGCGTTGCCGTCGGTGCCTGCTGTGCCCACGCCAAGCCTGCCGGTGCACGTGCCGACTCCAACGCCGCTGCCTAGCCTGCCCTGACCTCCCACTTCTGACCGTCCGGCGTGTCGGTCACGGCCACCCCCATGGCCGCGAGCTCGCCCCGCAGCCGGTCGGCGGTCGCGAAATCCTTTGCCGCGCGGGCCTGCTCGCGGGCAGTCAGCAAAGCGGCAGCGCCGTCGGGCAGCGCAGCGCGCGGGCGCTCGCGCGACAGGTCGAGACCGAGCACGGAATCCCATCCGCTGAGCAACCTCGCCTTCGCACCGGGCGCCAGGTCTGAGCGCAAGAGCTCCGCAACCAACGCCATCGCACCGGGCAGGTCGAGGTCGTCGGCCAGAGCGTTGCGAAAGCGTTCTTCGAAATCTCCACGTTCTCCATCCGGGCCGGCGGACCAGTCCGAGACGTGATCACGCAGCTGGCGCAGCGCGCGGTCCGCGCCGGCCATTGCCTCCGGGGAGAAGTTGAGCTTGGTCCTGTACTTGGCCTGCAGCACCAGGTAGCGAAATGCCAGCGGGTCGTAGCCCTGGTCGACCAGCTCGGTGATGCGAAAAAAGTTGCCGGCCGATTTGGCCATGCGCGTGCCCGACCGGAGAAGGTGCTCGCCGTGCAGCCAGCAGCCGACCACCTGGTGGCCGGTAGCGCCTTCCGATTGCGCGATCTCCGCCTCGTGGTGCGGGAAGACGTTGTCGGCGCCACCCGTGTGGATGTCAAAGCGCTCACCGAGCAGCGCCATCGACATGGCCGAGCATTCGATGTGCCAGCCGGGGAATCCCGGGCCCCACGGACTTTCCCAAACCTGCAGGCGGTGCTCGCCGGCGGCTTTCCACAAAGTGAAGTCGCCTGGATGCTTCTTCCGCGGATCGACCTCGCCACGCGTGCCTGAAAGCAGTTGCTCTGTGCTGTTGCGTGAAAGCCGGCCGTACGCGGGAAAGCTGGCGATGTCGTAGTACACGTTGCCGCCGGCCTCGTACGCGTGGCCGTTGGCGATGAGCGTGGCGATGATGTCCTGCATCTGCGCGATGTAGGCGGTGGCTCGCGGATACTCGCGCGCCGGCCGGATGTTCACCAGGCGAGCGTCGTGCATGAACGCGTCGGTGTAGTAAGCCGCGATCTCTTCGGGTGACTTCTTCTCGAGCCGCGCGGAGACGAGCATCTTGTCCTCGCCGCGGTCGAAGGTGTCGTCCGTCAGATGGCCGACGTCGGTGATGTTCATCACCTGGTGCGTCTCGTAGCCGAGGTACTCCAGGGAACGCAGGAAAACATCGGCGAACATGTACGTGCGCAGGTTGCCGATGTGCGCGAAGCGATACACGGTCGGCCCGCAGGAGTAGACCTTCACGCGGCCGGCCTCGAGAGGCCGCAGCTCCTCCTTGCTGCGGCTCATCGTGTTGTAAAGCCTCACGAATCTATCTTTCACGTATGCGACCGTACCGGCTGGACGGCAAAGCCGTCGGGGTGGACGACATAAAAGGACGCGTGCTCGTGCACGACCTGAGCCGGGACCTGCGCAAGGGCTCCGTGCTGCGCGCCGAGGACCTCGAGGCTTTGCGTGGCGCCGGCGATATCCACGTCGTCGAGCTCGAGCCAGGCGATGTGCACGAGGATGTCGCAGCCGAGCGCCTCGCCGCGGCTCTGGCCGCTCCCGGGCTCGAAGCCCGGCCGCCGGTGCAGAGCCAGTCGCGCCTGGTGGCCTCGCACCGCGGGCTCGTGCGCGTGCGCGGCGACCTGGTCGACGCCATCAACGAGCTCGGCGGCGTGTCGGTCTTCACGGTCATGGACGGGCAGGCGGTGACCGAAGGCGAGGAGGTCGCCGGCTGCAAGATCACTCCCGTCGCGGTCCCGGGCGCGACCATCGAGGCGGCGGAGGCGATCTGCCGCGACCGAGGCCCGGTGGTGGAGCTGCGCGCCTTTCTGCCCCTGCGCACCTTCGTGGTCGCTACCGAACGCCTCAAGCCGAAAGCGCGCGAGCTGTTCCGCGCCGCGGTCACGCGGAAGCTGGGCTGGTACGGCGCGGAGATCCTGGGGGTGCGCGAGGTGGCACGCACCGCGGAGGCCGTAGCCGCGGCGTATCGCGAGGCCGAGTCGATGGGCGCGCAGCTGGTGCTCTTCGCCGGGGCGTCCGCGATTGATCCGCTCGACCCCGCCTACGCGCAGCTCGTGGAGGTCGGCGGCGAGCTCTTGCAGCTCGGAGCGCCGATGCATCCCGGCAGCATGCTGTGGCTCGGGCGCCTGCCGGAGGCGGCGGTCGTGGGGGTGGCGTCTTGCGCCGGTTTCGGCCGGTCGAGCTCGCTCGACCTGCTGCTGCCTTTCGTTTTCGCATACGGCCGCGCCGACGCCAAGGACCTTCTGCGCCTCGGCCACGGCGGCCTCATCGAATCGGGCGCGGGTCGCCGGTTTCCTCCCTACGACTGAGCGATCTTCGGCATCGTGAGCTCGGGCCAGCCGCCGCGTTCCATGGCCGCGAGGCAACCGTCGACCGACCCCACCAGCGAGTCCAGGTGCAGCCCGCGATGCACAGGCATATAAGGACGTAGGTAGCCGGCGCCGCTGCGCCACTTGTTGACCGCGCCTCGGCGGTTGTGGCGCCTGTAGTGCAGGCAGCCCGCGGCCACCTGGATGAGGCCCTTGTAGAAGCCGGCGTCGGGGCCGCTGCGGTCGGGCATCCACTGGTGCTCCCAGGCCTCGTGAGCCTCCCAATAGAGACCCCTGTTAAAAAGATCAACTCCGATCGAGGGGTCGCTAGCCATTACCCATAATCGGTTCAGCCATGTCCGAGTACTCCCGGGTCAACCTGTTCAGCGACCCAATCTATCGCTACCTGCGGATCACCAAGCGCGGCCACGCCGGCGTGCCCGGAGAGACGTCGGAGTCGGACCTCGTCGACGCGGCCTGGCTGCAGCGCCTGCGGCGCATCCACCAGCTGCAGAGCGCGTGGTGGGTTTTCGCGACGGCCGAGCACTCGCGGTTCCAGCACGCGCTGGGCGCCATGCACCTCGCCGGCGAATGGACCAAGCACCTGTATCCCACGCTCGCGACCACGCATCAGGGCGCGCCTTCGCTGGCGCTGGTCGAAGAGACGATGCGCGTGGCAGGCCTGCTCCACGACGTCGGTCATGGTCCGTTCGGCCACTTCTTCGACGAGAACTACCTGGACACATGGGGTATCGACCACGAGGTCATCGGGCGCGCGATCGTCGCCGGCCCCCTGGCGGAGCTAATCGGCGCGTTACGCGCGTCGCCGACCGCGGATTTTGCAACTGGCGAGCGCATCGACCCGCGCTGGGTCGCCTTCCTCATCTCGGCCGCGGACCTGACGGGCTTCAAAGCGCCGGGCTGGCTGGCGGCGCTCAAGCCGGCGATGGTCGGGCCGTTTTCCGCGGACAACATGGACTATGTGCCACGCGACGCGTACATCTGCGGCGTCGCGGCAGGGCCGGTCGACGTCCAGCGCATCCTGCACTACTCGTTCATCTCCGACCAGGGACTCACCGTGCACGCGCATGGTGCGGAGGCCCTGTACATGTTCCTCAGCGCGCGCCTGTACCTCTATCACCAGGTCTACTTCCATCGCACGGTTCGGCGTATCGACCTGCAGCTGCGGGAGGTCTTTCGCCCGACGCTGGACGAGCTGCTCGGCGGCAATCCGCTGGAGCAGATGGATCGCTACCAGGCGCTGACCGAGTGGTCGCTGCTGTCCGACGTCGATGCGTGGGCGCGATCGGCCGATGCCGGCCACCGGCGCGACCTGGGCCGCGCGTGGGCCGCGATCGTCGCGCGCAAGCTGAAGTGGACGCTCGTGTATCAGGGCCTGTCGGATGCGCGCGACATTCCCGCCGCGGCGCTCAGCGTCACACGCGAGGAGTTTGCGCGCAGCATCCGCGAATGCCTGCCCGCTGCGCTGCGGAACATCGAGTTCGAGGTCGACGTGGCGGCGCAGGAATCGCGGGCGTTCAACCCGATGACCGAGACCGCGGGCATCCTGTTCTACGACCCGCTGGAGAACAGCTTCCAGCAGAGTCGCGTGCTCGATCTGTTTCGGCGTCTGCCGGTCCAGATGTCGCTGTTCCGGATCTTCGCCCGCGACGATGCGCACCGCAAAGAGCTCATCGCCGCCGCGAATCAGGTCCTTAAACCCGGCTAGAAATCGTCTCCGTCGTCTCCACCGCCGAAATCGTCGTCGCCTCCGTCGGCGCTGTAATCGTCATCGCCACTGTCATCGCCTTCAGAGCGCGTGGTGGCAAAGGTCGAAACGAGGCGTTTGAGCTCTGACTTGGCGCAGTGCGGGCAGGCTGGGTCGGCCGAGGAATAGCTCGGCAGCAGCGCCGACGATTTCTTGCCGCACGCCGAGCACCGGTACTCGTAGATCGGCATCAATACGATTATTCCGAAGTTGATCCCGCTGAATGAAGTGCGGGCGGCCGCCGAGCGGGCGCGGCCGTACGTGCAACGAACGCCGCTGGTGCCGGTTCCGGGCGCCCTGCTCAAGCTCGAGAACCTGCAGCCCACCGGCTCCTTCAAGGTGCGCGGGTTTCTGGCCGCCGCGACCGCGCTGCCTAAGGCGGATCTGCAGAAGGGCCTCATCACCGTCAGTGCGGGCAACGCCGCGCAGGCGTGCGCGTACGCCGCGCACTCGCTGGGCGTCTCGTGCCGCGTGGTGATGTACGAAAACGCGCCCGACGCCAAGATTGACGGCGTCAAGCGCTGGGGCGCGACGCCGATCCTCAAACCACGCGACCAGGTGCTGAGCTGGCTCGCGGAGCAGGGCTGGACCTCCGAGCCGGAGACCTTCATCCATCCCTTCGCGGATCCGGTGGTGATGGCCGGCCACGGCGGCGTCGGGCTGGAGCTGCTGGAGGACGTGCCCGACCTCGCCCGCGTCGTGGTGCCGGTCGGAGGTGGCGGGCTGATCGGCGGCATCGGATCGGCCATCAAGGGCTCGAGGCACGACGTGGAGGTCGTGGGCGTCCAATCGGATGGTTATCCGTTGTGGGCCAAGGTCATGGAGGCCGGCGGTCCGGTGAGCATCACGCCGGACACCATCGCCGACGGCACGACCGCGCCGTACGACCCGCGGAACCACAAGCTTTTGACCGAGATCGTGAATCGCTGGGTCACGGTGCCCGAGCCGCGCCTGCGCGCGGCGATCCCCGAGCTCGCCTCGGTGGCGAAAGTCGTGGCCGAGGGCGCGGGAGCGCTTGCTTACGCCGCGCTCGAGCAGCTCGAGCCCGGCCCCGTCACCGTCGCGGTGGTCAGCGGTGGCAACATCGATACGAAATTGCTCGCAAGCCTCATCAGCAGCCGATGACAGTGAGAGTCATGGTCGAGCAGGGCAAGAAAAAGGCGGTGGCCGCGGCGTTCGACTGGCCGGGTTGGGTCCGGGGCGCCAAGTCGGAGTCGGAGGCGCTGGAGGTGCTCAGCGCCTACCGGCCGCGTTACGCGAAGGTCGCTGAGCTGGCCGGGCTGGACAAGGAGTTCGCCGCCTCTGGAAAGCTGAAGGTCGTCGAGCACGTGCCCGGCACCGGCATGACCGACTTCTACACGCTTTCGTTCCACTCGGCCAAACCTGAGTACGAGTCGATGACGGATGCCGAGTGCGAACGCAAGCTTTCGCTGTTACGAGCGTGCTGGTCTTACTTCGATGACGTCGCGGCGCGTGTGTCGCCTGAGCTGAAGAAGGGCCCGCGTGGCGGAGGTCGCGACCGGGACCGGATCATCCGTCACGTGAACGGCACCGAGATCACCGACTTCGCCAAGAAAGTGGGAGTGGTCAGCTCAGACGACGCATGGCAGAAGGCGGACAAGCGCAAGCTGCGCGCCCATCGCGATGCATTCGTTAAGGCGATCCGCGACTACAACTCCCGCGGCCCGATGGTGAAGACGTGGACGCTCCAGTTTCTGCTCCGTCACGCCGCGTATCACGTGATGGATCACGCATGGGAGATGGAAGACCGCGACCTCAGTTGAGTAGACGAGCGTGGCCAGGGCGGGTCGAGCTTTGCTCGCCCGCAATTCAGCGTGGTTCATGTCGCCAACGCGTGCCCTGTTACCCAGCAGTCAATACCGCTCCGGAGGGAGAGCAGGGGCGCGAATCCGGCCGACAGGCACGCTCGGACTTCGCGCTCTCACACATCGGCCGTTGAGCGCTCCGATGAGAGGGAACCTGGAGGTTCCCTCTCATATTTAGTTGAGAATGTCGGAGCAGATCCTCAAAGCGTTCTGAATGTCTTCGGTCGTGATGCCGTCGTGGGTGACGAACCGCACGCGGTGCGTGTCCGTGGCGCCATGCAGTAGGTCGCGTTTGCGGCATTCGTCCTCGAACTCCAGGCCGGTCATGCCCGCGATGTCGATGTAAACGAGGTTGGTTTCGACGCGCGAGAGGTCGCACGTGACCCCGGGCAGCTCCGCCAATCCTTCGGCGAGCGTGCGCGCGTTGACGTGGTCCTCCGCGAGCCGGTCGACCATCTTCTCGAGCGCGACGACACCGGCGGCTGCGAGGACGCCGCTCTGGCGCATGCCGCCGCCGAGGCGCTTGCGCCATCGCCTCGCCTCATCGACAGCCTCTTTGTCGCCGAGGAACACGCTGCCGGCCGGGCAACCCAGGCCCTTGGAAAGGCAGAAGGTGACGGTGTCGCAGCACGCGGCGAGGTCAGCCACGTCGACGCCCTGCGCTACGGCCGCGTTGAAGAGCCGAGCGCCGTCCAGGTGCACGCGCAGCCCGAGGTCGTGGGCGGTCTTGTACGCGGCGCGCAGATCCTCGAGCGGCCAGACGACGCCGCCATGCCGGTTGTGCGTGTCCTCGAAGCTCACGGCCGCGGTGATCGCATAGTGATAGTCGTCCTTCGGGTTCACGGCCGCGCGTATCTGCTCGGGTGACATCACGCCGCGAGACGTGGTGATTGGATGCACCTGGACGCCGCTGATCGCCGCGCTCCCCGCGCCCTCGTAGATGTACACGTGCGACTCGACGTCGGCGAGCACTTCCTGGCCCTGCCTCGCGTTGACCGCAACGCCGAGGACGTTGCCCATGGTGCCGCTCGAGACGAAGACCGCCGCCTCCTTGCCCAGGCGCTTGCACGCCATCGCCTCGAGCTTGTTGACCATCGGGTCGTCGCCGAAGACGTCGTCGCCGAGCGGTGAGTTGACCATCGCGTGCCGCATCTCCGCGGTCGGCTTGGTCACGGTGTCGGAGCGCATGTCGATCACAGCCACGCGTCTACTGTAGTCGCGCGGTGAGAGCCGATTTGATCCTGGCCGGCGGAGTCGTGCGCACGCTGGGTCGCGCGGGCCTCAGGCCGTGCACCCACCTGGCGATCGCCGGCGGCCGCGTGCTGGCAGCGGGCGGCTCAGAGGTGATGGGTCTGCGAGGGCCGCGCACTCGGGTCGTGCGGCTGGGCGGCGCTGCCGTGTTCCCAGGCTTCAACGACGCGCACGCGCACGTCGTCTATCACGGCCTCACGCGGTTTGGCGCCGACCTGGGCGCGGTCAAGGATGTCGCCGGCATCGTGCAGGCGCTCCGCGGGCACGCGCGCAAGTTGCAGCCGGGCGAGTGGCAGCAGGGAATGGGCTACAGGTCGAGCGCGCTGGCTGAAAAGCGGCCGCCGCATCGCAAGGAGCTCGACGCCGCAACCGGCTCGCGGCCCGCGTTCGTCGACGAGCGCGGAGGACACTCGCGCGTCGCCAACAGCGCGGCACTCGCGGCCGCGGGAATCGGCGCGGGCACACCGGACCCGCCCGGCGGGCGCATCGGCCGCGATGAGGACGGCACGCCCAACGGCCTGCTGCAGGAGACGGCGATGCGGCTGGTGGCAGATGTCCAGCCGCTTCCCGACCGGCGCCGGCGCACGCAGGCGATTCTGCTGTCGCAGGAGCTGCTCTTGTCGCGCGGCATTACGTCCGTCGGCGCGGCGGTGAACCGCGGCTTCGCGGACGACCTCTGGTGCTACCAGCGGCTCGCGACGGACGGGCGGCTGCGGATGCGCGTCAACGAATTCCTCTCCTGGGAGCTGCTCGAGGCCTCGTTATCTCTCGGCGTGCGTCACGGTTTCGGGGGCGACCTCGTGCGCGCGGGCCCGATCAAGGTCTTTGTCGACGGCGGCGCCGAGCGCGTCGTGACACGCGATGGTGGGGGCGGCGGGCAATTCTGGCGCACTCCGCCAGACGAGCTGAAGGAGCTGGTGCGGCGCGCCACATCCGCGGGCCTGCAGGTCGCGGCGCACGCCATCGGTGACGGCGCCATCGCCGCGATGTGCGACGCGGTAGCTCTAGCGCAAGGTGAACGGCTGCGTCATCGAGTCGAGCACTGCACCGTCTGCCCGCCCGACCTGCAGCGCCGCCTGGCCCGCCTGGGCATGGTCGCGGTCATGCAGCCGCTGGCCGCGCGGGCTCCGCGCCAGTCGCCCGGCCTGTTTTCATTTCGCGACCGCAAGCACCTGGCCGCGCACCGCCAGCTGCTCGCGGCCGGCGTGCACGTTGCGTTCAGCTCGGATCTGCCGGTGACTCCGGACCCGACTCCGTGGGCGGGCGTCCGCGCGGCGGTCGAAGACGAGATCAACGGCGTGACCGTGCTCGAGGCGCTGCGCGCCTACACGGCCGCCGGCGCCTACGCGAGCTTCGAGGAAAACGTCAAGGGCACGCTCGAGCCGGGCATGCTGGCCGACCTGCAGATCTACGACGCCGACCCGCTGCAACTCCCCCCTGCCGAATGGGAGGTCCTCCGGCCCAGAACCGTGCTCCTAGGGGGTCTTCGGGTTCCTCCCCGCGCAGCGGGGAGGTTAGGTGGGGAAATCTGAAGCACAACATTGGTCTCCTGGTCTCCCCTCCCAACCTCCCCAGCGAAGCTGGGGAGGAGCCTAGTTGGACTCCGGCGGGGCGATAGGCGCCTCGGGCACCGCCGGCGGCATCGGCGTCACCGTCGTGACCCGGCGGCGAGTCGTGCGCCGTGCAGCCGGCTTGCGTGTCGTCGCTGCTTTCTTCGGCGCCGCCCGTCGCGTGGCCGTGCGTCGAGTCGTGGCCCGTCGTGCCGTTGTGGCGCGGGTCGCCTTCTGCGTCCGCGCTGTCAGCTGACGCGCCATTCCTTCGACCTGCTTGCTGAAGTCGCCGAAGCGCTTGAGCGCCCGCTCGATCTCTCCCGGAGCGGTCGCCTTGCTGACGCGGGCGCGCACGTCCTTCACGGTTGCGTCAAAACGCTTCTGCCCATCTTTGATGGTGCGGTCGATCTGACGCCGCAGGTCCGGCGGGATGCGCCTCTCGGCCTGCTTCAACGCCTTGCGGCCGGCTTTGACCGCCCGATTCAGTCGTGATCGCGAAGCAGCAGTTCGCTTCCTCGTTGCCATGTGAACACCTCCAGCCGAAGCCAATAACGCACCGCGTTAGAATCGCCCACAAATGCCCGCGGGCACCGAACGCCACCTTATCAAGAAGTACGCGAACCGCAAGCTCTACGACACGCGCACAAGTAAGTACGTGACGCTCGATGGGATCGCGGACCTCGTGCGCGAAGGCCACGACATCCGCGTCGTGGATCGCGATACGGGCCACGACATCACGCAGGTCGTCCTTTCGCAGATCGTCCTCACGGAAGAGAGGCGCGGCCCGCAGCGATTGGTCGACGCCGGCACGGACGCGCTCCACGAGCGCGGTCAGGCGCTGATGGACTACGTGCGCAAGACGCTCAACGTGCCGGGCGACCTGGTCTCAGAGGTGGAGAAGCGCCGCGGCAATCTCGAAGGCATGATCGACGAGGCCATCGTGCAGACGCTGCAGCGGCTCAAACTGCCGACGCGGCGCGACATCGATCGCCTCAACGAGCGCATCGACCGGCTGTCAGCCGAGGTCAAGCGCAACCACGGCGGCCGCCCGATCAAGGCTCCGCGTAAACGAAAGGCTTCTCGCTGACGACCGACCGGATCACGATGTCGGCCTCCACCCGGTAGCTCGCCTGGCGCACGCGGCGGTCGCCACGCAGCTGCTGAGTCATCAGGTCGGCGGTCTCGCCGAGGCGCGTCGTATCGCCGATGGCCACGATCGTCCAGGGCGCCGGCACCAAGGTTCCGCCGACCGTCACTCCGCCCGCCGTCTGCGTCACCGGGACACTCACAACGTATCGCTGATCGTTCACCGCGAGCGCTTCGCCGCCGCCCGCCGCAAGGTTGTTCAGCGCGTCTTCGAGGTCCAAAGCCGAGAGTCCTGTCGCGTCGATGACCACCACCACCCCAGGTCCGTGCACGGCGACCAGCCCTTCGATGATGCGTAGCTGCTCGGCCTCGTCCTGCAGGGCCTGGTCTGCCGCCGGTCCCCCTCCCGACTGCAGCGCCGCCTTGCGCTGGGTCAGGACACCGATCTGCGCCTCGAGCGCGTCGTTGGCGCGATGCAGCTGGTCGATGGAGAACGCGAGAGTCGCCGGGTCCGCCGTTGCCAGGGTGCGCTCGACCTCGGCCTGGCTGCGCAGCTGCACCGTCGCGACCAGCGCGACCAGCAACGCGATGAGCCACACCGCCACCGCGCCGCTCGACGAGCGCTGGCGCGCCCGCCGGCTACTGGACCGAGCTGACATGGGGTGCCTCGAGGCCGGCGTCATACGCGGGCAGCGACTCATTGGGCGCGCCGGTCACGACCAGGGTTAGCTCGAATTGCACCTGCCGCACTCGCAGGCTGGGCAGCGAGGTCGGATCGTTGAGCGCCGCCTCCATCAGGTTCCGATCGCCGACGGCGACGATGCGGATGGGCGAGAACAGCGGCGGTCCCTGGTCGATGATGACCTCGCCTTCGGAGCCGCTGTAGGCGCTGAGCGGGGTGATGCGGCGGCCGCTCACCGCGACGCCTTCCGCGCCCATCGCGAACAGCAGGTTGACGATGTCCTGGACGTCCTCGAACGTGACCAGGTTGCGGTCCTGGCCGCCCGCATCGGTGCCGGGCGGTCCGCTGGTCAGGTCGACCTCGACGCCGGGGCCGTGCATGGCGGTCAGGCCGGCGTGGGCGCGCAGGTCGGCGACCTGGTTTTGCAAGGCCTTGGTCGACTGCGATTGGGATGCGGCCTGGGCTTCGAGCGCATCGATGTCGGCTCGCAGCGCGGCGATCTTCGCCCGGTCCGCGCCGTTGTCGCGCTCGAGGTCCTGGACGCTCCGGATCAGGGCCTGGTTGCGCTCGACCTGGTTCGAAGGGCTGCCCTGCAGCTGGGCCTTCACCTGGCCGGCGAGGAGGAAGCCCACGGCCAATGCGACGAGGGCCACGAGGGCCGTGCTCACGATCTGGTTGCGCCCCATCCGGCGTCAATTCTGGGGCGTTGCGCTAGAGTGAAATCGACGTATGGCGGTCGAAACGAGGGCTTCGGCTTACGAGACCGCCCAGCGGCGTTTTGACTCCGCAGCCGACGTCATTGGCCTCTCCGACGACTCCCGGCGCGCCCTGCGCGAGGTGAAGCGAGAGCTCACAGTCCACTTCCCTGTCCGCATGGACGACGGCTCCGTTCAGGTGTTCACCGGCTGGCGCGTGCAGCACAACATCAGCCGCGGGCCGGCCAAGGGCGGCATCCGCTTCCACCCCGACGTCAACCTCGAGCTGGTCAAGGCCTTGGCGATGCTCATGACCTGGAAGTGCGCGGCGGTCGGCATTCCCTATGGCGGCTCCAAGGGCGCCGTGCGATGCGACCCGACCAAGCTCTCGCTGACTGAGCTCGAGCACCTGACACGCCGCTACGCCACCGAGATCGCAATCCTGATAGGCCCGGAGAAGGACATTCCGGCGCCCGACATGGGCACGAGCCCGCAGGTGATGGCCTGGATCATGGACACCATCTCGATGCACGCCGGTCATTCGGTGACCGCGTCGGTGACGGGCAAGCCGGTCGACGTCGGCGGCTCGGAGGGGCGCGTTGATGCGCCGGGCCGGGGCGCCACCTACCTCACCCTCGAAGCGTTGAAGTACCTCCACTTCGACGACCAGACGCCCACCGTGGCCATTCAGGGCTACGGCAAAGTGGGCAGATCCGCGGCGCACCTGCTTTCAGAAGCGGGCCTGAGCATCGTCGCCGTCGGCGACTCTAAGGGCGCCGTGCACAACCCGAAAGGCCTCGACCTCGCCGCCCTCGAAGAGCACCGGCAGGTGCGCGGCAGCGTCGCCGGATTCAAAAAGGCGGATGCCGTCACACAGGAGCAGCTCCTCGAGCTGCCCGTCACGGTGCTCGTGCCCGCCGCCATCGAAAACCAGATCAACGAGCGCAACGCCGGCCGCATCCGGGCACGGCTCATCACCGAAGGCGCGAACGCGGCCATCAGCCCGGAGGCCGACCCGATCCTGCACGAGCGCGGGATCTTTGTGGTCCCGGACATCATCGCCAACGCGGGCGGCGTGATCGTCTCCTACTTCGAGTGGGTGCAGGACCTGCAGGCCTTCTTCTGGGAGGAGGAAGAGATCAACACGAAGCTGCACCACGTGATCACGCGTGCGTTCTACGAGATCCTCCACACATCGGTGAACAAGCACATCGACATGCGTCTCGCCGCCTACGCGCTGGCGGTGCAGCGCGTGGCCAACGCCACGACCGTGCGAGGGATATACCCATAATCGGAGGGTGACTCCCCCCCAGAGAGTCCTCATCACGGGCGTTTCCAATCCCCTCGGCGCAGAGGTAGCGCGCCGTCTGGCGTCGCAGGTGCCGTGGCTCTTCGGCTGCGATGTGCACGACCCGGTGTCGGCCAACGAGGAGATGGACTTCGTCCACGCGGACACGCGGCAGTCGGTGATCGGCAAGCTCGTGCGCCAGCTGCGCATCGACACCGTCGTGCACCTGGCTGTTGTCGTCGACGCGCCGCGAGAGGATCGCGGCACCCACGAGACCAACGTGATCGGCACGATGAACGTGCTCACGGGCTGCGCCGGCACTGCGAGCCCCGTGAAGCGCGTGGTCGTCAAATCGAGCCAGGCGATCTACGGCACTCGACCGGACTTCCCCTCGATCATGGGCGAGGAGCTGGCCGTATTCAGTCGGGGGGAATCGCCCATCGTCCGCGACCTGATCGAGCTGGAGCAGCTCGCGCACGACTTCGCGGTGCGCAACGCGACCTGCCGGGTGGCGCGGCTGCGGCTCGGCTACCGCGTGACGCGTGAGTCATCTCTCGGCCGGTACCTCTCGGTGCCGCTGGTGCCGACTTTCGCGGGGTTCGATCCTCGCCTCCAGCTGCTCGCTGAGGATGACGCGGCCGAGGCCATCGCCCGAGCCACGATGGGTACGCAGGAAGGCGCGTACAACGTCGCCGGCGACGGCGTCGTCCTTCTCAGCCAGGCGATCGCGATCATGGGCGCTCGCCCGGCGCCGCTCCTGCCGCCTTACCTGCCGTGGGCTGCGCGCGCGGTCATCCGCTCCAGCACCGGCGCACGCGTGCCGAGCCACCTGTGTGGCCTGCTGACGCACGGATCGGTGGTCGACTGCTCGCGCCTGCAATCGGAATTCGGCTGGAAGCCGGCTCACACCAGCCGCGAAGCCATGGACCTGTTCGCTCGCGGCCATGCCGAGGGGCCGATCGAGGCGGTGTCGCCCCCGCAGGAGTACGAGCTGCAGGTCTATCTGCAGCGACGGCGGCGCGAGGCGTTGACGGCGGGTCGATGAGCGTCTACACGGACTCTCCGCGCTCACGCCGGCGGCGCAGCCAGGACGCAAAGATCGTCCCGGCAGCGTCGAATTTGCGCTTGCCGCGCGCGGTCCGGCGGCTGCGGCGTAACGCACCGATGTACGCGATCCAGGGTTTGAGCACGCTGTCCACGCGACTGCGCGAAACCACGGGGCGCGAAGTCATCGACATGGGTCGCGTGATGGAGATGGCCCAGTTCATCTACCAGCAACAGCAGCTCGCGCGGCGTGGCGCCAACTACGCGGTGGACGAGTTTGGCTTCGACGCGGAGTTCACCGAGTCGTTCCTGCCGCTGTTCAAGGTGCTGTACCGCGACTACTGGCGCGTGGAGACGACGGGCATTGAGCACGTTCCCGCCGCCGGTCGGGCGCTGCTGGTGTCAAACCATGGCGGCGTGCTGCCTTGGGACGGCGCCATGATCAAAACCGCGCTGTTCGTCGAGCATCCCCACCCGCGCCATGTGCGCGCGCTCGTGGCGAGCCTTTTCATGGGCATGCCCATGCTGGGCTGGTTTCTGCGCCGGACCGGCCAGACGGTCGGCCATCCCGATGACACGCGCCGGCTGCTCGAGCAGGACCAGCTGGTGCTCGTTTTCCCCGAAGGCGTCAGGGGCACCGGCAAGCCTTACGCCGACCGATACAAGCTGCGCCGGTTTGGGCGCGGCGGCTTCGTGTCGACGGCAATCCGCGCGGGCGCGCCCATCGTGCCGGTGTCGGTGGTCGGCGCAGAGGAGATCTACCCGATGATCGCTGATGTCCCGGCCGCGGCGAAGCTGCTCGGCATGCCGTACTTTCCAGTGACGCCGTTTTTCCCGTGGCTGGGCCCGCTCGGGATGATCCCGCTGCCGAGCAAGTGGCGGATCCAGTTCCACCCGCCAGTCCACGTGGAGACGCATCCGTACGAAGCGGCGGAGGACCAGAACCTCGTTATGGCGCTGTCTGATCAGGTGCGCGACACGATCCAGCAGGGCGTCTACGACAACCTGAAGCTGCGGCGCGGAGTGTTTGTCTAGCCCTGGTGCCGGGAGGGGTGATCGGTAGAACTACGTGACTGTCGGCCTCACCTCTACAGGTTCGGGCGCTTCGACGATGTCGAGCGCTGTCGCCTGGGAGATCCAGTACTGCACGTCCGAGATCGTCGGCGCGCCCGCGAGGCCGACCGCGTCGACGACGCGCTCGTGCAGCTCCCTCGCGTCCTGCTCGCGCAGCGATTTCATGGAGCTGATTCCGAGCCGGCGCACAATCGGCAGGAAGCGATCCATGCCCGACACCTCGAGCAGCGTGCACTGATTCGCAAACTCGTAAAGACGGTCGGCGCTGATACCTGTCCGCTTCGCCAGCCGATCGCGGTCGATGGCGAGCGACGTCCGATGCAGCAGCTGATTTGTGTGCTTGATGCCGCGGCCGCGCAATCTCTCGACGTCGCCGTCGGAGATGCCGGGCAAGTATTCAAGGGTGCGATACACGGCTCACCAAAGGATATAAGCCTCGGCCCGCCGATCCGCGTGAGCATCTTGGCTACTGATGCGCCAATCTGCATCACGTGGCCGGCGGACTCAGGCTTGCGTATAATTCGCATCGCCCCGCCTCAAGCATTGGAGTAAACACACCCTGACACCGAGCCAGATCGCAAACCCCGAGATCATCACCGGGGAGCAGTCTGGCCTCGCGATAGGCATCGGGCGTCGGGCGCGTCGGGCTTACGGCTTCGATGAGGTCGCGCTCGTCCCCGGCGGCGTGACCCTCAACCCCGACGAGGTCGACATCACTTTTTCGCTCGGCGATCGCCTCAAGCTGCCGCTGCCCGTATGGGCGTCGGCGATGGACGGCGTCGTCGACGTCGACTTCGCGATCGCCATCGGCCAGCTCGGCGGCATCGCGGTGCTGAACCTCGACGGCGTACACACCCGCTATGAGGACTCGAAGCCGGTGATCGAGAAGATCGCCGCCGCCGACAAGGCCAGCGTCAACGCGGTGTTGAAAGAGGCGTACCGCGAGCCGGTAAAGCCGCGTCTCATCACCGAGCGCATCAAGCAGATAAAGGACGCGGGCGTTCCTTGCGCCGTCTCGACTGTGCCGGCCCGCGCCGAGGAGCGCGCCGCCATCGTCCAGCAGGCCGGCGCCGACGTTTTCGTGGTCCAGGGAACCGTCCTGACGGCGCGCCACTCGTCGCGGTCGTACCACCAGCTGTCATTCGCGGACCTGGTCCGCGCCTGCGACATCCCGGTCGTAGTGGGCAACTGCGTGCATTACGCAACCGCACTGGAGCTGATGGAGACCGGCATCGCCGGCATCCTGGTCGGGGTCGGGCCGGGCGCGGCGTGCACCACTCGCGGCGTGCTGGGCGTCGGGGTGCCCCAGGTCACCGCGACCGCTGATGTGGCCGCGGCGCGCGATGAGCACATGCGACGCGGCGGCATGCGCGTGGCGGTCATCACCGACGGCGGCATGCGAATCGGAGCCGATGTCTGCAAGGCGTTCGCGTCGGGTGCGGACGCGGTGATGATCGGCACGCCGTTCGCGGGCGCGGAGGAGTCCGCATCGAAGGGATTCAACTGGGGCATGGCCACGCCGGACCCGAACCTGCCGCGCGGCACGCGCGTGCACGTCGGCACCAGGGCGACGTTGAAGGAGATCCTGCTCGGCCCAGCGCGGGTGGACGACGGCACGCAGAACTTCGCCGGCGCACTGCGCTCGGCGCTCGGCGTATGCGGCGCGAGCGACATCGCGGAGTTCCAGCACGTCGAGATGGTGATTGCGCCGTCCATCACCTCGGAGGGCAAATCCCTGCAGCAGGCCCAGCATGTCGGCATGGGGAAGTCCTGAGCTGAACAGGACCGCCACGGCCCAGCAAGCGCGGCCGGAGGCGAAGACCGGACACGGTCGCCAGGTGGTTCTCGTTCTCGACTACGGCTCGCAGTACAGCCAGCTCATCGCGCGGCGCGTGCGCGAGGCGAGCGTCTACTGCGAGCTCGTGCCCGGGACGACGCCGTGGTCCGAGCTGAAGCTCCGGCAGCCGGCCGGCCTGATTCTTTCGGGCGGCCCGGCCAGCGTCTACGAGCCAGGCGCGCCGCAGGTTGATCCCGACGCCCTGCGCTCAGGCGTGCCGGTGCTCGGCATCTGCTACGGCATGCAGCTCATCGCCCATCACCTGGGCGGCCGGGTCGACCCCGGTTTGGCGCGAGAGTACGGTCCCGCCGTGCTGTCGGTGAGGCAACCCGACGGGTTGTTCGAAGGCCTGGCGGGCGAGCTGCCCGTGTGGATGAGCCACGGGGACCACGTGAGCAAGATGCCGCCCGGCTTCCATGCCCTTGCCTCCAGCGGCAACTCGCCGCTGGCCGCGTTCACAGACGGCGCCGGCGTTTATGGAATCCAGTTTCACCCCGAGGTCGTCCACACGCCGAGCGGCCGCGAGGTGCTGCGCAACTTCCTCTATCGGGTGTGCCGTTGCGAGCCAACCTGGAACGCCGGCTCCTTCATCGCCGAGGCGACGGAGACGATCCGCGCACAGGTCGGCGGCGGGCGCGTGATTTGCGCCCTTTCCGGAGGCGTGGACTCCGCCGTCGCGGCGACCCTCGTTCACCGCGCGGTCGGCGACCAACTGACTTGCGTCTTCGTCAACAACGGGCTGCTGCGCAAGGAAGAGCCTGAGCGCGTGCTGAACGTGATGCACGGCAACCTCGATATGAACATTCGGTACGTCGATGCAACGGATCGATTCCTGCAGGCGCTCCGCGGCGTGATCGATCCCGAAGAAAAGCGCCGCATCGTCGGCCGCGAGTTCATCACCGTCTTCGAGGCCGAGGCTAAGGCGATGGGCCGCATCGACTTCCTCGCGCAGGGGACGCTCTACCCGGACGTGATCGAATCGACGGCGCCCGACGTCTCGTCGACGGCGGTGAAGATCAAGACCCACCACAACGTCGGCGGCCTGCCGCCCGGGCTGCGGTTCCAGCTCATCGAGCCGCTGCGCTACCTGTTCAAGGACGAGGTGCGCGCGGTAGGTCTCGAGCTCGGCATGCCTGAGGAGATGGTGTACCGGCAGCCGTTCCCGGGACCAGGGCTTTCGATTCGTTGCCTCGGTGAAGTGACCGCCGAGCGCCTCGACATCCTCCGCAACGCCGACTGGGTGGTGGTCGACGAGATCAAGCATTTCGGCCTGTACCGGCAGGTCTGGCAGTCGTTCGCGGTGCTCACGCCGCTCGAAACCGTCGGCGTGATGGGCGACTACCGCACGTACGCCAACGTCGTCGCGGTGCGCGTCGTGACCAGTGAGGACGCGATGACCGCGGACTGGGCGCGGGTGCCTTACGAGGTGCTGGCCCGGATCAGCAACCGCATCGTCAACGAGGTGAAGGGCGTGAACCGGGTGGTGTTCGACATCACGTCGAAGCCGCCGGGCACCATCGAGTGGGAGTAGCGTCGCGAAGTCCGCGATTGTGCACAAAAGCGTCGAATTGAGCCCGAATTTCACGCGATTGTGCACAAACGCGTGTTATTCGCCGCCGGAGTAGTGAGTCGCTGTTCTATGCAGCGCTCGGGCTTGGCATCCTGTGCCTTGCGCTTTGCGTACCGTGGCTGATTGCAGAGGGCGTTTGGTGGTTGTCGAGACAACAGCACCGAGGCCGAACCCGAGCTGCCCAAATTGCGAGCGTTGCGGTTAAGAATGTCGGCTTCTACAACGCAGGCTCGTGGTGGCTCGCTGCCGGCCTCGTTGCTGGATTGGCCCTGATTGCGTTCGCTTTTGCACTAGGCCGGTGACGATGGACCACGAGTGGCGGCGGGCGGCGATCGCCCGGCTGCTCGCCGGCCAGCAGGCGGACGGCGGGTTCGGCGTTCATCCGTACTCCAAGTGGAAGGGCGCCCACTGGCGCCTCATCTCGCTGATCGAGCTTGGCGTGCCGCGCACCAGCCTCGAGGCCAATCGCGCCGCGGACCATGTGCTCGACTGGATCGCCGCGCCCGATGAGCCGGTGGTCATGGACGGCCGCGAGCGCCGGCACGCATCGATCGAAGGCAACGCGCTGGCGGTCGCTTCGCGGCTGGCCAAGCATCGCGACAAGCGCACTCGTCATCTGGTCGAGGTGCTGCTTCGATCGCAGTGGCCCGATGGCGGCTGGAACTGCGATCGCAATCCCGCCGCGACACACTCCTCGTTTCACGAGAGCCTGGCGCCGATCTGGGGCCTGGTCGAATTCCACCGCGAGACCGGCGACCAGCGCGCGTGGGATGCCGCGCAAGCCGCGGGCGAGCTGCTGCTCAAGCACGAGGTATTTCGCTCCACCACCACGCAAAAGCCGATCAACTCCGAGTGGATGCACATCCACTGGCCGCACTACTGGCACTACGACTTCTTTCACGGCCTGCGCTCGCTGTCGATGCTCGGCCGCCTCAAAGATCCGCGTGCCAAGGCGGCTCTCGACCATCTCGAATCGTTGCGGCAGCCGAATGGAACCTGGCGCGCGAGCGGCCGTCGCTACTGGACGCGCCAGACCGAGGTGGTCGATTGGGGCGACGCGCACGAGGTCATCACCGCCGCCGCGGAACGCATGGTTCCGATGTCGCGATTCGTCGCGTCACACGGCGGTGCTGGTTCGCGCTCGCAGAATCGATGACTAGAACTTCCGGAAAAGGTAGGCGACCGTGCCTGCCAGTGCGGCGACTGCCACGCACGCAGCGCCGATCATGAGAAGCGGACCAGCGTCCCTGTATGGCCCCGGATGGTCTTTCGTCGTGTAACTCGCGCCGCGGGCCACCAGGACCGTCGCGTTCCCGTTCCAGACTTCGACCTGAACGGCGTCCCCGGGACTCGTGCCCGGATAAACGCTGCACCCGTCATACCCGAGCCTCGCGGCGAACTGCGAAGACTTGGTCTTGACGACGATGTCGCATTCGCCTCTGGCCGCCTCTGACTGCGAAACCACCGTCGCGACTACGAGTTCGTGCTTGGCCGCCTCGTATGACGCCGGACCGAGGTTCGTGATCCATACCACCCCGCCGATCGCCAGCACCACCAGTCCGATGAATGCAAGCGCGGCGGCAAACACTGCCGCCGAAAACACAAACGACCAGGATTCCGTCTTCAAAACTTATCCCCCGACGACGGTCATTGACGGCGAGGATAACCCGCCGATTAACCTCTGTCCCGAGATGAAGGTTCTCGTCGTCGGGTCGGGTGCGCGAGAGCACGCGCTGGTCTGGAAGTGCGTTCAGTCGGACCTCGTCGAGCGCGTTTTCTGCGCGCCCGGCAACGGCGGCACCGGCGGCATGGCGCGCAACGTACCGATCGCCGCGACCGACGTGGTGCAGCTCGTGAAGTTCGCCAAGCAGGAGCGCTTCGGCCTGGTCGTCCTCGGTCCCGAAGCGGCGGTAGAGGCAGGCGCCGGCGATGCGCTGCGTGACGCAGGCTTCAACGTCTTCGGTCCGAACCGCGGCGCGGGACGGATCGAGACCAGCAAGGCCTTCGCCAAGAGATTGATGCGCGACGCGGGCATCCCGACCGCGGACTTCGAAACGTTCACGTCGCCGGCGCCCGCGAAGGCATGGGCACGCGAGCGCGACGGCCGAGTGGCGGTGAAAGCCGACGGGCTCGCGCGCGGCAAAGGCGTGATCGTTTGCGCCAGTGCGGAGGAATCCGACGGCGCGATCGACGCGATGCTCGTCGAGAACCGCTTTGGCAAGAGCGGCGCCACGGTCGTAGTCGAGGAAATGCTGGAAGGGCCCGAGCTTTCGCTACTCGCCCTCACCGACGGCAGCGAGGTGATGGCGCTGGCGCCCGCGCGCGACTTCAAGCGCGCCCGCGACGGCGACACGGGCCCGAACACCGGCGGCATGGGAGCGTACTCGCCGCCAAAGGACGTCGATGGCGACGTCGTAAATGAAGTCGTCAACAAGGTGTTGCGGCCGGCCGTCAAGGCGCTGGCCGAGGGCGGCAACGAGTTCCGTGGCGTGCTCTACGCGGGCGTGATGCTGACCAAGGACGGTGTGCGAGCGCTCGAGTTCAACGCGCGCTTCGGCGACCCCGAATCGCAGGTCGTCCTGCCGCGTCTGCAATCCGATTTCGTCGCGGCCGCGCTGGCGGTCGCCAAGGGCTCGCTGGCCGATCATCCCGACCTCCGCTGGAGCCCGAAGCCATGTGTCGGCGTGGTCGTCGCGTCGGCCAACTATCCCGATGACGCGCGCATCCAGACCGGGTTTCAGATCAGAGGGCTTGCCGACATGCCCAAGGGCGTGCTCGTCTTCCACGGTGGCACGCGCTTCGACACCGAGCGCGGCCTGGTGACCGACGGAGGTCGCGTCGTGACCGCGGTCGCGATGGGCGACACGGTGGCCGAAGCCCGCGAGACGGCGCTGTCCGGGGCCCGGCAGGTACGATTCGAAGGAGCCTTCTACCGATCTGACATTGCTCTGGAGGCCGTTTAGTTGCAGCCACTCGTCGGAGTCATCCTCGGCTCCAAATCCGACCTGCCGCTCATGGAGTCGTGCGTCAAAGTGCTCGACGAGCTCGAAATCGCGAACGAAGTCAAGGTTTGCTCCGCCCACCGCAACCCTCGCGGCGTGATGGAGTGGGCGACGACCGCGCGCGAGCGCGGACTGAAGGTCGTGATCGCGGCCGCCGGCGGCGCGGCGCACCTGCCGGGTGTGGTCGCGGCGTGGACCGACCTACCGGTGATCGGCGTCCCGGTGCCGACGCAGCACCTCGGTGGCGTCGACTCCCTCTATTCGATAGTGCAGATGCCCGCGGGCATCCCGGTCGCGACGGTGGCCATCGGGGAGGCAGGAGCCAAAAACGCGGCGTGGCTCGCGGCGCGCATCCTCGGCGTGACAGACGAGGCCGTGCAGAAGCGGCATCTCGACAAACGAACCGCGCTGGCAGGCTGATGGCAAAGACGAAGAAGAAAGCGCGTGTGAGTCTCATCGACACGACGTTCCGCGACGGCAACCAGTCGCTGCTCAGCGGCGCGATGACGGGCGAGGAGATCCTGCCCGTCGCCGCGATGATGGACGGCGTCGGTTTCGCGGCGCTGGAGGCTTTCGGCGGCGCCACCTTCGAGACGCAGGTGAAGCGCGGCGAGGATCCCTGGGAGTACGTGCGCCGGCTTGCGAAGGCCACGCCTCAGACGCCGGTCCAGGCGCTCATCCGCGGCCAGAACCTGGTCGCCAACCGCAACTTCGCCGACGACACCGTCGAGCTTTTCATCAAGCATGCGGCCGCCTGCGGCGTCGACGTGTTTCGCGTGTTCGACCCGCTCAACGATCTGCGCAACATGGAAACGGCTATCGCCGCCGCGCTGAAGGCGAAGAAGCACGTGCAGGGCGCGCTCTGCTACGCGATCTCGCCGGCACACAGCATCGAGCTGTGGTGCTCGCTCGCGAAGGGCCTCGTCGACATGGGCTGCCACGAGATCGTCATCAAGGACACGTCAGGCTTGCTCAGCCCGCAGGCCACGTGGGAGCTCGTGAGCGCGCTCAAGCAGACGGTGAAAGTTCCCGTGGACGTGCATTCGCACTGCTCGAGCGGTATGGCGCCGATGGCGTACATGGCAGGCGTCGAAGCGGGCGCCGACGTGTTGGACGTCGCAATGTCACCCTTCGCGTGGGGCACATCGCAGCCCGCGGCCGAAAGCGTCGTGGCGGCTCTCCAGGGCGGCGAGTACGACACAGGTCTGGACCTCGATCGCATGTGGGAGGCCAACGCCGCGCTCGAGGCTTTGAAGCGCGCGCACCAGGCGGACCTCAGCCCCGTCGCCGACCGCGTCGACGCCGACATCCTCCGGTACCACATGCCGGGGCTGATGATCGAGGACATCTTCCGGCAGCTGGGCGCGCACGAGGCTGATGCGCGCATCGATGAGGTCCTCGACGAGGCCAATCGGGTCCGGCTCGAGCTCGGCTACCCGCCGCTGGTCGCGCCAGTGCGGCAGATGATCGCCACGCAGGCCGTCTACAACGTGATCGGCGGCGAGCGCTACGCCACTGTGACGCAGGAGCTTAAGGACTACCTGCAGGGGCTGTATGGCCGGCCCCCGGTGGCAGCGGATTCCGAGCTTCGGCGCCTCGTGCTGGGGCGGGAAGAGCCGATCACCATCCGCCCGGCCGACCTGCTCGAGCCGCAGGTGGACATGGCGCGCGCGCAGGTGCGCAAGCTGGGCCAGGAACCGACGGACGACGCGGTGCTGATCCAGCTGCTGTTTCCCAACCTGGCGCCGGCGTACCGTCGTGGGCCGAAGCCCGCCGCGGAAAAGAAGCCCGCGCCTGTCGAGGTGAGCACGCCTGATCCGCCGGCCCCGGAGCCTTCCACGCCGCCGTCCCCTGCGCCCGCGCCTGCCGCCACCACCGCGGAGTTCGACGTCGAGGTCGAAGGCGAGATTTTCAAAGTCCGGGTCACCGGCGCGGGCATGGCGGTGATTCCGGCCTCGCCGGTCGCTACCGATGCCGCGCCTCAGCCGAAGGCGGCGCCGCGAAGCGGAGAGGGCACGGTGATCGCGCCCATGCAAGGCCTGATCGTGAAGATCCCGATCAAGGCCGGCGACGACGTAAAGCTCGGCGACGTGGTCGCGGTGCTCGAGGCCATGAAGATGCAGAACGACATCGTCACTACGGTCGCGGGCAAAGTGCAGGACGTCTACGTGAAGGAAGGCGAGGTAGTCGGACCGAACCAGCCGCTCGTCGCCATCGGATGAACACCCCATGAAATCCGCACCCCGCCGCCGCGATTTCACGGGGACCCCGTGATTTCCAGGCCGAAGCTCTTCAAGAAGATCCTGGTCGCGAACCGGGGCGAGATCGCGATCCGCGTCATGCGCGCGTGCCAAGAGCTTGGCATCGCGACCGCGGCCGTTTACTCGGACGCCGACCGCAACGCGATCCACGTGCGCTATGCCGACGAGGCGCATCACATCGGCGGCGCGGCGCCAACCGATTCCTATCTGCAGCTCGAACGCATCGTGAAGACTGCGCACGACTGCGGCGCCGATGCGATCCATCCCGGGTATGGGTTCCTGTCGGAGAAGGCTCCGTTTCCTGAGGCATGTGAGGCCGCAGGCCTCAAGTTCATAGGCCCGCCGGCATCCGCGATGCGCGCGCTCGGATCGAAGCTGGCCGCGCGGCGGCTCGCGGCCGAGAACGGTGTGCCCGTAAACGCGGGAAGCGACGCAGTCGGAGACGGGCCGAGCGCCGTTGCCGCGGCGAGCAAGCTCGGCTTTCCAATCATGGTCAAGCCGTCAGGCGGTGGGGGCGGCATCGGCATGGCGGTGGTCGAATCGGAGAAGGAGCTGGTTGCGGCCGTGGAGAGCAGCGTGCGCGCTGCGCGGTCGGCGTTCGGTGACCCGACCGTTTATCTCGAGCGCTTCATCCGCCATCCGCGGCACGTCGAGTTCCAGGTCATCTGCGACGAGCACGGCAATGCGGTGCACCTCGGGGAGCGCGAGTGCTCCATCCAGCGCCGCCACCAGAAGATCATGGAAGAGACCCCTTCGCCCGCCCTCAACGCGCAGACCCGTGCCGCGATGGGCGACGCTGCGATTCGCGCGGTGACCGCCGCAGGCTACGTCAATGCCGGCACCGTCGAGTTCATGTTTAGCGAGGGCGAGTTCTTCTTTCTCGAAGTCAATGCGCGGCTGCAGGTCGAGCATCCCATCACCGAGGCGGTGACCGGCATCGACCTGGTCAAGGAACAGATACGCGTGGCCTCGGGCATGGAGCTGTCGTTCACGCAGCAGGACGTCACATGGACAGGGCATGCCATCGAGATGCGCATCAACGCCGAGGATCCGACGCGCAAGTTCATGCCCAACCCCAAGCGCATCAGCCGCTGGGTCGCGCCGGCAGGGCCAGGCGTACGCGTCGACTCGGGATTCGGTCCCGGATCTGACGTGCCGCCCAACTACGACTCGCTGGTCGCCAAGCTCATCGTGCACGGCGCGGATCGCGCGGAAGCGATTGCGCGCGCGAGGCGGGCGCTGCGCGAGTTCGTGGTCATCGGTCCGGCGACAACGATCCCCTATCACCGCGCCATTCTCGAGAGCCCTGATTTTCGCGCGGGCAAGCTGAGCACGCGCTTCATCGAGGAGCATCCCGACCTGGTAGAGCAGGCGAAAACGTTGGCCGGAGAAGAATCGCCTTTCGACTATGGACCGGATCCGCGACACGTCGCTGCCGCGGCAGCCGCTGTCAGTGCCGCGGTGCGGCAATCCTGAGCAAGCTCTCCCATCCGGCGAGCGGCCGGCCGTTCGACGTGCTCAGCCAGACCGAGGTCGGACGCAAAGGCCAGTTCGCCGTGCGCGACGACCTCATCAGGCTGCCGTCCGGCGAAGAGGTCGGTTACGTGGTCGTGGTCAACCCCGATTCGGTGCTCGTGGTTCCCCATTTCGACAATGGCGACACGATCCTCGTCCGCCAGTGGCGCCACGCGTGGAACGCCTCGTCATGGGAGGTGCCGGCCGGCACGCTCGCGCGAGGCGAGGATCCTGTGGCGGGCGCCTTGCGCGAGCTCGAAGAGGAGGCCGGCCTGCGCGCCGGCAAGATGAGCTCGCTGGGCACCGCGCATGGCGCCGCCATTCTCACCGGCACCGCGCACCTATTCCTGGCCGAAGGCCTGAGCGAGACCGCGCGCAACCTCGAGCCGTACGAGCAGGACATGGAGGTGCGGCGCCTGCCGCTGATCCATGCGCTCGAGGCGGGCCTGGCCGGCGAGATCGATCACTCGGGTTCGATCACGGCCCTGGCGCGCGCGGCGCGCGCTCTAGGCGCTCGGACTCGGAGTCGGTGAAGCCACGGGTGAGGGGCTTGGCACCGCCGGGGGAGTGACGCCGCCCGCGGTCGGCGCCGCAGCCGGCCCGACGAAACTCAGGTCGTACTCGGCGCCCGCGTGGTGCTCGCCCACATCCTGGACGCTGGGCATGACGATGAGCGTGTACTTAGCGCCTGGGGTCAGCTGCAGGCCGTCGAAGGTGACGGTCCGGTCGTCGTAGGCCGGCGTCACCTGGATCGCTGCGCCGGTGGAGTCCTGCAGCACGACGCCGCCGATTGTCGACGGCACGAGGTCACTGTCGAAAGTCACGTCGACCCGCGTGTCGGAGACCTTGACCGACACGACCTCGGGGCCCTTGCCCAGGTCGCGCTGCGCGCCCTGCGTGACGGCGTCGATGAGGAAGGGGTCGGTGCCCTGGGCGCGGGTGACGATCAGCGTCTCCTCCGTTGACGAGCGCTCCTGCTTGTTCTTGCCGAAGACCATCCGCACCACGACACGCACCGTGTTCGCCGACGAAGGATCGGCCTCGGCCATCAGCACGTAGAACCGCTTGAACTGCAGGTCGCTGCTCGGGATGAGCTGCGGGTTGCCGGACGAGTACGCCACCTTGCCCTGGTCGTCGAGGAAGGTGCGCGCCTTGTCAGGTTCGTTCTGCAACCGCGCGTTCATGAAGGCCGTGACCACAGCCGTGGCCTGCGTGATCGCCCCGGTCGGCGCTGGCGCGGCCGGGGCAGTCGCGACCCACAGGGCGTTGCCGCGAAGGAAGACGAAGGTGTTGGAGTCCGGCGCCCAGGCGGGCAGGCGGAACGTGCCGTCAGCGAGCTTGGTGAGACTGCTGCCGTCGGGCCGCAGCGAGTACGCGACTGTATCGGATCCGACCAGGACTCGGTTCTGCGCGGACCATGCGACGTCACCGCTGACCGGCAGCGTGTTGATCGTCTTGCCGTTCATGTCGGCGACGATGCTGTTGTAGACGACACGTTGACCGTTCGGCGACCAGCCCTGGAACGTGGTCGCGCAGCCGCCGCTGCAGAGGGGCGTCGTGTTGCCGGAAGCGATGTCGAGGATGAGCAGGCTGTTGCCCTGGCCGACGATCGCGTGGCCAGCGCCGGGCGCGATGGAAAGGACGCCGCCATCAGGCGTCGGAGTTGGTGCTAGTTGCAACGGGTTGCCGTCATCTCCCAAAGTGAAGACGCCGCTGTTGTTGCCCCAGTAGAGCTTGTCCTTCACCCACTCGAGCGTGGTCGCACCGGCGGGGATCTCGGCAGTCGAGCTCGAGGCCAGCGTCAGGATCTCGATCTTGCCGTTGCGCACGTAAGCGAGTCGGTCGCCGGCAGGCGAAATGGCCGGCAGCGAGACGCCGTCTGGCACGAGGGTCGCCGTCGATCCGCCCTTCGCGGCGACGGACTCGAGCGCCCCGGCCCCATTGACGAAATAGACGGTGCTCGAGTCGGCCGACCACTGCGGCGCGTAGACGGTGCCATTGCCGATGCTCGCCAGCTGCTGCACACCGGTCAGCAAAGACGTGTTGGGTCGCGGCGAAGGAGAAGGCGAAGGTGCCGGCGTCGTCGGCTGCGTGACGAACGTGATCGTCTGCGGCTGGCTGATCGGCTGCTGCGCCTTGGTCAGGGCGCCGGGGCCGATGGTCACCTGGTATTGCGTGTTCGGAGCGAGGTCGCCGCTCACCGGCTGGATCGACAGCTCGGCGTCGCCATGCCACGAGAATGTGACGGTCGTGGCCGGCGTGATCTGCACCGCCTTCTCGGTCGACGGGTGGTCCATCGGCTGGTTGAAGGACACGAGGATCGGCTGGTGCAGAGCCACCGCGGACTGGTCCTGCTGGGGGCTGCCGACGACGATCTCGGTGATTCCGCCCGTGGGCTGGTTGGCGGTGTAGATCACCACCGACGCGATTACGACCACGGCGGCGGCCGCGCCTGCCCACGACATCCGCGCCGGCGTCAACAGCTGCCGCCACCACGAGACACGACCGCCAGATCCGCCCCACGCGATGTCCATCAGCTGGCGGCGCAATGCGGACTTGAAAGCGTCGTCGAGGGGCGGCTCCGGCGTGCCGGCGGCGCTCAATAGATGCGCGATGCGCTGGAGCTCGGCGTCCTGGAGGACGTCGTTCAGCTCGGGGTCCATGTGCTGGCTCATGAGTCGACAGGCCTCAAGGCGCCGGCCTCGTCGCGCAGGCGGCTGACCCCGCGGTGAATGAGCAGCTTCACGGCGCCGGGCGTCTTGCCCATGGCGACCGCTATGTCCTCGATCTTCATGTCCTCCTGGAACTTCAGAACCAGCGCCGTGCGCTGCTGGTGTGGCAGCTCTTCGACCAGCGCCCAAATGCGCCGCACCTCGTCACGCTGCGCGGCCTGCTCTTCGAGGGCCGGCCCGGCGACCGATAGATCGTGGAAGTCCTCCAGCGGCTGGGAGGGACGCATGCTGCGGTACCGGTCGGCGATCGCGTTGACCGCGATCTGATACAGCCAGGCAGCAAAAGGACGCCCCGTGTCCTGATACCGGGGCATCGCCTTCAGAGCCTTGATAAAGACCTCCGAAGTGACGTCCTCTGCCGCTGTTTGCTCCCTCACTCTTGAGTACACGAACCTGTAGATCTGCTGAAAATGCCGGTCATAAAGAGCGCCGAACTCGCGCGGGTCCCGCTGCGCGCGTTCGACGAGTGCTCTTTCCTCGTCGCGACCCGGGTCCATCAGCGGCCTTTCAGCCTGTGCGGGTTCAAACGGAGGCTCCTCGATCGTGGTTACGTGGCGCCGGCGGGACTTTGGACATGCGCTCCTGCGATTATCCGTGCCCGCGCCGCGGATGCCACTTGCAGCCCCGCTATCCACAGCATGTTGTGGATAAGTAACCGGCAGCCACTACATCTGCCCTGGCGCCCAGGTCGCGGCTATAATCACCGCGTCCCCAGTGTCTGAGGCGCGGACTCCTTCTCATTGATCGAGCGCTACTCGCCGCCTGCCATGCGGGCGGTGTGGTCTGACCACCACAGGTTCGAGCTATGGCTGCGGATCGAGATCCTGGCCTGCGAAGCCTGGGCGGAGCTCGGGCGCATCCCCGCCTCGGCCCTGCCGAAGATCCGCAAGGCGACCTTTGACGCAGGCCGCATCGCCGAGCTCGAGGCGCGCGTCGGCCACGACGTGATCGCGTTCCTGACCGACGTCAACGCGTCGATCGGCCAGCCCGAGGCGCGCTACGTGCACCTGGGCATGACGAGCCAGGACCTGAACGACACCGCGATGGCCGTTCAGCTGGTCGAGTCGTCGCGCCTGATCGCCGCCGACCTGGCGGCGGTGCGTGAAGCCGCGGCCGAGCTGGCGGTGCGGCATCGCAAGACGCTCATGGCCGGCCGCACGCATGGGATCGTCGCCGAGCCGATCACGTTCGGCTTCAAGATCGCGGGCTGGGTCGCCGAGCTCGACCGGGTGCGGGCGCGCCTGCAGCGCGCGACGGAGGAGGCGGCGGTCGGCCGCATCTGCGGCGCCGTCGGCACGCACGCGACGGTCGATCCACGCGTCGAAGAGCACGTGTGCCAAGAGCTGGGATTGCGACCCGACGTGGTGTCGACCCAGGTGGTCGCGCGCGACGTGCACGCCGCGTACATGGCCGCGCTCGCTTCGGTGGCGGGAGCGCTCGAGCGCATCGCGACGGAGATCCGGCACCTGCAGCGCAGCGAGGTCGGCGAGGTGTTCGAGCCGTTCGGCAAGGAGCAGAAGGGCTCGTCGGCGATGCCGCACAAGCGCAACCCGGTGATGACCGAGCGAGTGTGCGGGCTGGCTCGCGTCGTGCGCGGTCACATGGTCACGGCCTACGAGGACACCGCGTTGTGGCACGAGCGCGACATCAGCCATTCGTCCGCCGAGCGCGTCGTATTTCCCGACGCATGCGCAGCGCTCGATTTCATGGCCATCGACATGACGAAGGTCTTGCAGGGACTCGAAGTCCATCCCGACCGTATGCTCCGCAACCTCCAGTTCGGCGGTGGCGTTGTGTTCTCGGGGAGGGTGCTGACGGCGCTCGTGGAATCGGGGATGTCGCGCGAGGACGCTTATCTCATCGTCCAGAAGGCGGCGATGGCGGCGCTCGAAGAGGGCGGACCTGGATTCCGCTCGACTATCGAGAAGGATCGAGCGGTGATGGATCGCATCGGGTCCCAGCTCGACGCGGTGTTCGACCCGTGGGCGGGCCTGGAGAACACGGAGCTGGCTTTCGAAAGGCTGAATCTTCGAGTGAAAGCGTCTTGATCGCCGGACCATCGCTGCAAGAGACCGAGCTGCCGCTCAAGCTCTTCGCGCGCGGCAAGGTGCGCGACACCTACGAGCTGCCGGACAACCAGCTGCTGATGGTTGCGACCGACCGCCTTTCGGCCTTCGACCACGTGCTACCGACAGGCATCCCGGATCGCGGCAAGGTGCTGACGCAGCTTTCGATCTTCTGGTTCTCGCAGACGCATACGTTCCAGGAGAACCACCTGGTCTCGGGCATGGTCCCGGACCTGCCGCCGTCGCTGCGCGACCATCGCGACGAGCTCGCGGGCCGCTTCATGATCGTGCGCAAGGCCAAGCGCATCGACTTCGAATGCGTGGTCCGCGGCTACCTCGCGGGCAGCGCGTGGAGCGAGTACGAGAAGACGCACACGATGGCCGGCGAAGACATGCCGCCCGGGCTACGGCAGAGCGAGAAGCTCGCGTACCCGATGTTCACTCCGGCGACCAAGGCCGACAACGGCCATGACGAGAACATCACGTTCGAGCAGATGAAGAAAGAGCTGGGCGACGACCTGGCGACCAAGCTGCGCGACGCGAGCCTCGAGCTTTACAAGCACGCGTCGGAGCACGCCGAACGCCGCGGCATCATCCTCGCCGACACCAAGTTCGAGTTCGGCCTGATCGACGACGACCTGATCCTCATCGACGAGGTGCTTACGCCCGACAGCTCACGCTTCTGGGACGCGTTGACGTATCGCGTCGGCACGTCGCCCGATTCGTATGACAAGCAGTTCGTGCGCGACTGGCTGACGCGGTCGGGTTGGGACAAGGAATCGGATCCGCCGGCGCTGCCGCCGGAAATCGTCGCCCAGACTCGCGAGCGCTACCTCACCGCGTACCAGCGCCTGGTGGGCAAGCCGCTTTTCCCGAAGAAGGCGAGGAACGAAAAATGATTGCGCGCATCGTAGTCACGCCGAAGCCGGTGGTGAACGACCCGCAGGGCGTCACGGTGCGCCAGGGCCTGGCGGCGCTCGGTTTCGGCGAAGTCAACGACGTGCGGGTCGGCAAGTACATCGAGATCACGCTCGACACGACCAGCGAGCGCCAGGCCCGCGAGCGCGTCGATGCGATGTGCCGGAAGTTGCTCGCCAACCATGTCATCGAGGACTACCACTTCGACCTGGAGAAGTCTTCTTGAAATTTGGCGTGGTGGTTTTCCCGGGGACCTGGTCAGATCGCGACTGTGGCTGGGTGGTGGATCAGGTGCTCGGCGCGCACCTGCAGTACCTATGGCACAAGGACTCCGACCTCAAGGGCTGCGACTGCATCATCCTGCCGGGCGGCTTCGCCTACGGCGACTACCTGCGCACCGGCGCCATCGCCCGTTTCGCGCCGGTGATGGAGAGCATCGCCGAGTTCGCGGATCGCGGCGGCCTGGTGTGGGGCATCTGCAACGGCTTCCAGATCCTCTGCGAGGCAGGCCTGCTGCCTGGTGCGCTCATCCGCAATTCCTCGCTCGAGTTTCGCTGCGAATGGACCCATCTCGTGGTCGAGCGCAACGACCTCGCCTACACGTCGCAGTGCGACGAGCGCGAGGTGCTCCGCGTGCCCATCTCGCACGGCGAGGGCAGCTACTTCGCCGACCCGGCGACCCTGTCGCGGCTCGAGCAGAACGGCCAGGTCGTCTTCCGCTACTGCGACATAGAAGGACGCGTGCGGCCCAACGCCAATCCCAACGGGTCGATGCACAACATCGCCGGCATCGTCAACTCGCGCGGCAACGTGCTCGGCATGATGCCCCACCCCGAGCGTTGCGCCGAGGCCGAGCTCGGCGGCACCGACGGGCTTAAGCTCTTCCGCTCCGTGATGCACAGCGCGGTCGAGGTGCTGACCGCTTGAGGCTCGAAGAGCGCAAGCTGCGCGAAGTCGCGCTGACCGCCGACGAATATCGCGTCATCGTCGAGGCTCTGAAGCGGCCGCCGAATGACGTCGAGCTCGGGATGCTCGGAGTGCTGTGGTCCGAGCACTGTTCGTACAAGACATCGAAGGCGTTGCTGCGACGCCTGCCGTCAACGGGCGCGGCTGTGCTGCAGGGTCCCGGTGAGAATGCAGGCGCGGTGAGCCTGGGCAATGGCTGGGCCGTGGTGTTCAAGATCGAGTCGCACAATCACCCTTCGGCGATCGAGCCGTACCAGGGCGCGGCGACCGGCGTCGGCGGCATCCTGCGCGACGTCATCGCCATGGGTGCGCGCCCCATCGCGATTCTCGACTCACTCCGCTTTGGGCCGCTGCCCGAGTCGCGCCACCACTTCGAGGGCGTGGTCGCCGGGATCGGCGGTTACGGCAACTGCATAGGCGTGCCGACGGTCGGCGGCGAGGTCTACTTCGAGGACTGCTACACGCAGAACCCGCTGGTCAACGCGATGTGCGTGGGCATCGTGCGCGCGAGCGAGCTCATGCGCGCGCGTGCCGAGGGCGCAGGCAACAGGATCCTGCTGGTAGGCGCCGACACCGGACGCGACGGCATCCACGGCGCGGCGTTCGCATCGCTCGAGCTCGACGAGGACAGTGAGCAGCGCCGGCCCGCGGTGCAGGTCGGCAATCCGTTTCTCGAGAAATGCCTGCTCGAGGCATGCATGGAC
>DATDML010000063.1:0-23909 GCA_036518815.1 Candidatus Dormiibacterota bacterium | reverse complement strand
GAGTTCGTGGGGCTTGTATAAGTAGAGGTCGCGATGAGGGAGATCCTGAACGAGCTGCGCGAGTGGACGGACGCCGGCGAGGAGGTCGCCCTCGCCACTGTGGTGGAAACGTGGGGCTCCAGCCCGCGCCCGCTGGGCTCGAAAATGGCCGTCACCCGCTCGGGCAAGATGGCCGGCTCGGTGTCGAACGGCTGCATCGAGGGCGCCGTATTCGAGGAGGCGCAGAAGGTTCTGAAGTCTGGTCAACCGAAGATCGCCGCGTTCGGCGTCGCGGATGACGTCGCATTCGAGGTCGGCCTTGCATGCGGCGGCCACATCGAGGTGTTCGTGCAGCCGCTCGACACGGTGCAGAAGCAGCTGCTGCGCAAGCTCGAGGCCGACGAGGCCGCGACCATGCGGACCAACCTCATCACCGGCGATGCCCAGCTCGTCGAGGGCACGCCGCCCGGTTCCGAGCTCGCGCACCGCGATGGCGACTGGTTCGTCGAACCGTTTCGCCGGCCCGCCCACCTGATCATCGTCGGCGCGATTCACATCGCCATCCCGCTGCACCGGCTGGCGAAGGTGATGGGCTACCGCGTCACCGTGGTCGACGCGCGCGCCAAGTTCGCTACCAAGGAGCGATTCCCGGAGGCCGACGCGCTGATGGTGGCGTGGCCGGATGAGGCGCTGGGCAAGCTGAACCTCGACCGCTCGGCCTACGTCGTGATCCTCACCCACGATCCCAAGTTCGATCTGCCCGCGCTGCGTTCGGTGCTGAAGAAGGACGTCGGCTACATCGGCGCGATCGGGAGCCGCAAGACGAACCAGAATCGCTTCGACAAGCTGCGCGAGGAAGGCTTCACCGAAGAGGAGATCTCGAAGGTGCACGGGCCGATCGGTATCGACCTCGGCAGCCGCGGCGCGGAGGAGACAGCGCTGGGCATCCTGGCTCAGGTCACGGCTGAGCGCTTTGGGGCTACCGGCGTGTCGATGAAAGAGAAGAAGGCGGCGAGCGCCTGAGCCGCGCCTCGCGGACCAGCGGGAACGCCGCGTAGAAGACCGCAAGGGCGGCGTAGATCACTATCGCGATCTGATAGCTGAACAACGCGATCAGAGTTGCCGCCGGATAAGCAAGCTGGCCCAGCGAAAATCCCACGAGGCTGAACGGAGTCGTGAAGAGCCCGCGCGCCTTCGCGTACGTGTTGATGAACGTGAACGCGAACGACATGAAAGTCGCGGCGATACCGTACGCGACCGCCGCCGCGGTTTGGTCATGTCCAGCCTGCAAAGCTCGGGCCATCACCGATGTAGTGAACGGGATCACGGCCACCGTCATCAACAGGAGGCCATTGAGGAATAGAAGGCTGCGGTCGAACGTGCTGATCGCGTCGATGGTGGCGTGGTGGTTGACCCAGATGACCAGGATCGTCACGAAGCTGATCACGTAGCTCGCGTACGACGGCCATTCGTTGAGGAGCGCCCGGCTCAGGGGGATGCCCGGCTCGGGTGTGGGGATCGAGAACACGAGCAGCGTCGCGGCGACGGCGAAGACGCCGTCGCTGAAAGCCTCAGCCCTTGATTTGCTCAACCTTGCGCTGCTGCCGGAAGCGCTTGGCCTTCGCGCGGTTGCCGCACGACGCCATGGTGCACCAGCGACTGGAGTGGTTGCGAGAGCGGTCGAAGTAGGCCCAGCGGCACGTCGGCGAGTTACAGAGCTTCAGCCGGCCCCAGTCCTCGTCCTCCATTGCGGCATACGCGGCCGCGACGATGCGGCCGAGGGCGCCTGTCACGCCGCCCGTTTCGGGCTCCAGCCGGGCGCGACCGTCCGAACCGAAACGCGGTCGCAGCTTGCTGGTGGCGGCAGCCTGGTTGAGCGTGGCCAGGTCGACGGGGAACACGGAACCGCCGGTATTGGCCCCGATCACGCCCCGTAAGGCCTCGCGCAGCGCGATGGCGTGGCCGAGGTCCGCGTCGTCGGCACTCGCTCCTGGCACGAGCAAGTTGTGGGCCGCCAGCCAGGCGGCCAGGCGGCCGGGATCGGTCAGCTCCTCTGGCCCCGACTCGAGGTCGACGGTGTTGACGAAAGCCTGGACGAGCCCGATCGATCCTTCAGCCTGTTCTCTATCAGCCATATTAACCATCCAGTAGTCTACATCGGTTATAATAACTAGCGTACAAACTATGACGGTTAGGAGGACGGAGATGCGCGGGAACTACAACGAGGAGATGGCCTGGCGGCGCCTGCAGGACATCCAGCGCGAGATGGAAAACCGGCGCCTGATCTCGGACGGTGGCCCGAACCTCGTGTGGTGGCCCGCCCGGTTCGCCCAGCGGCTCTGGCTGGTGGCCGGGCTGGCCACGCGGCGCCCACCTCGCTACTCGGCGCGCAGGTCGCGCCCGATGACGAACTAGGAGACGGCCAGCCGCTTCAGGATGTCCACCTGCTCGGCGTCGGGACCTTCGCCGGCGCCGGGCACCTCCAGCACGAATGGCATGCGGTCCAGCCGCGGCTCGTGCAGCAGCGCGCGAAATCCGTCCTCTCCGATCTGGCCGGCGCCAATGTTGGCATGGCGGTCGCGGTTCGAGCCCAGACCGGTGACCGAGTCGTTGCAGTGGATGACGTCCACGTTCTTCAAGCCGACCACCTTGTCGAGCTCGTCGATGGTCGCGCTCACGTTGTCGGCGGTGCGCTCGTCGTAACCGGAAGCAAATGCATGGCAGGTGTCGAAGCAAACGCCGACCCGTTTGTCGTTGAGCTTGCTCATCATCGTGGCGATCTCCTCGAACCGCGCGCCGACGCACCCGCCGAGACCTGCGTTGTTCTCGATCAACAGGCGCGCGTGCTTGGGATCCGCGCGCTCGAGAACCTTCTGCAGGTGCCCGATGATCGTCGGCAGCATCGTGTCGAAGCCCGCCCCCTTGTGCGAGCCAGTGTGAAAGATGACGCCGCTGATGCCCAGCTCATCGGCCGAGCGAAGGTATCCGGTCAGCGTGCTCTCGGAGCGCTGCCGCAACGTCGGGTCGTCGCCGGCAAGGTTGATGAGATAAACGGCGTGAAAGAAGAACGGGGGATGGCCGAACTTGTCGGCGGCCTCCTTGAAAGTTGCGATGCGGGTCTCGTCCAGCTTGGGCGACCCCCAAAAACCCGGCGGCGTGGGATGGCACTGGATCGCCTCCGCGCCCATCTTCTGGGCCCGTTCGAAAGCCAGATGCAGCCCGCCTGACGAATCCACGTGCGCGCCAATGACCGGCATTCCGTCAAGACTAGCGGCGCATCGTGGCATGCTGGAAAGCAGCCCCATGCCCATATTTGTCATGAGTGACCTCGAAGTTCCGATCCGGGGCCGCACCTACAGGGAACCCGAAGGACCCCACAGCGTGGTCGTCCGCGGACGCGACCTCGAGCCTGCGCTCCAGCACGTCGCCTCGCGCGCCGACTGTGCGACTCTGGCCGTCGTTGGGGTGCCGGATGCGATCCCCGACCTGTCGTCGCTGCAAGGTCGCAAGGTCATCGCGGTCGACGCGGACAGCGCCCGGCTGCACGACTTCGCCAAGGCCGCAGGCGAAGCCGCTGCGGAAGTCGAATGGATACGCGCTGCGCGCCCGACGAGCGAGCGCCTGGCTGCTTCCCTGCTGCCGGTCGGCGCGGTGGTGCTGGCCGCGGGATCCAGCTCGCGCATGGGCGGCGCGCAGAAGTTGGTGCTGGAGTTCGACGGGCGCCCGATGGTGCGGCACGCGATTGAAGCCGCTTCCAACGGCGGCTGTCACCAGGTGGTCGTCGTCTACGCCGCGGAGGAAGTGGCCGGCGCGGTCGACGGCGCCGCCGAGCTCGTGTTCAACCCCGAGGCCGCGGCGGGCATGTCGACCTCGTTGCGCCGCGGGCTGGCCGCTCTACGACCGGACATGGAAGCCGCCCTGATCGTCCTCGGCGACCAGCCCCTGGTCGGGTCTCGGTCGGTGGCCGCGCTCCTGCGCTCGTGGCGGCGCGAGGGATCGCGGCCGGCGGTGGCGATGTCGGCCTCGACGCCGCAAGTCCGCTGGACGCCGCCGGTGGTACTGGCGCGTGAGCTGTGGCCGGAGCTCGAAAACCTCCACGGCGACGCCGGTGCGCGGCAGCTGCTGGACGGGCATCCGGAGCTGCTCGACGTGGTCCCGGCGGCCGGCCGGCCGGACGACATCGACACGCCAGACGATTACGCCAAGATCGTCCGCCTGTTCCCAAGGAAGAAGCCGACCCGCCGCTCCTGATTCGTCTACGATTCGAATAGTGCTAGTGACCGCTCTCGGAGTGCGAGCTTGAAAGATCAGGCGCAGGCGGGGTGGGTGCGTTCTGGCGAGTACCAGGACATCGTGTACGAGACCTGGGATGGCATCGCCAAGATCACCATCAACCGCCCCGAAGTCCGTAACGCGTTTCGGCCGACGACCCTGTTCGAGATGTCGCGGGCCTTCGAGGCGGCGCGCGACAACCCCGAGATCGGCGTGATCATCCTGACTGGCGCGGGCAATGAGGCGTTCTGCTCCGGTGGCGACCAGCGCGTCCGCGGGAGCGACGGTTACGTCGACGCCAACGGCGTCGGGCGCCTCAATGTGCTTGACCTGCAGATCCAGATCCGGCGCCTGCCCAAGCCCGTAATCGCAATGGTTGCCGGCTACGCCATCGGCGGCGGCCACGTGCTGCACGTCGTATGCGACCTGACGATCGCCGCCGACAACGCGCGGTTCGGCCAGACCGGCCCGAAGGTGGGCAGCTTCGACGGGGGCTACGGCTCCGGCCTGCTCGCCCGCATCGTGGGTCAAAAGAAGGCGCGCGAGATCTGGTTCCTGTGCGAGCAGTACGACGCGCAGGCGGCACTCGAGATGGGCCTGGTCAACAAGGTCGTGCCGCTGGCCGAGCTCGAAAGCGAGACGGTGAAGTGGTGCCGGCGCATGCTCGAGCTGAGCCCGCTCGCGCTACGACTGCTCAAGGCCGGCATGAACGCCGCGGACGACGGACTCGCGGGGATTCAGCAGCTCGCCGGCGACGCGACGCTTCTCTACTACCTCAGCGAGGAGGCCCAGGAGGGCCGCGACGCGTACGTGCAAAAGCGCAAGCCGGATTTCAAGAGGTTTCCGAAGAGACCGTAGGGATGGTCGCTGCGCGGGTGTTGACGCCGGGTCGCGTCTGGTGGTCGGCGGTGAGGCCGGCGACGCTGGCAGCCTCGGTGTCGCCTGTGCTTGCGGGCACGGCAATCGCGCTCCATCAGGGCTCGATCCGGCCGCTTGCGGGCCTCGGTGCGCTGGCGGTAGCCATCGCCATGCAACTGGGCGTCAACTTCGCCAACGACTACTCCGACCACGTGCGCGGCGCCGATGCGCAGCGCGTGGGCCCGGTGCGTGCTGCGTCGTCGGGCGTCGTCGCGCCGGGGCAGGTGAGGCTCGCGGCCATCGTCTCATTTGCGGTGGCTGGTCTTGTCGGCGTGGTGCTGAGCCTCGCCACCGACTGGCGGTTGCTCATCGCGGGCGCCGCCTGCCTGCTCGCGGGCTGGCTCTACACCGGCGGCCCACGACCTTATGGATACCTCGGGCTGGGTGAGCTTTTCGTCTTCGTCTTCTTCGGGCTCGTCGCGACGTGCGGCACGGTCTACGTCGAGTCGCTGCGCATCACGCCACTCGCGGTATTGCTCGCCTGCTCGATGGGCTTCCTCGCCAGTGCCATCCTGGTCCTGAACAACCTGCGCGACATCGAGACCGACGCCGCTGCGGGCAAGAGAACGCTGGCGACGCTGATCGGCCGCGAGCGCACACGCTACCTGCTGCTGGTTCTCGTGTGCGCCGCTTTCGCGGTGCCGATCGTCGTGCTCATGACGCGTCAAGCCGCGTGGACCGTGATGTTCGTCCACTTCGCGATTCCCGTCGCGGCCGGCTCGGTGCGCACCGCTTTCGGCACGACCGCGCCGCCGGCACTCGTCGGCGCGCTGAAGCGGATGGCGATGGCCGAGCTCGCGTTCGGGCTGTTGCTGACCGTCGGACTGGTGATCCTGTGAGCGAGGTGCTCATCACCGCGGTGCGGCCAGAGGACGTCGCGCGGGAAGTGGAGACGTGCATGCAGCGCGACAGAGCTGTGCGCTTCGTCATCCGCGCGATCGCCCACGGCGGGATGCTCGACCAGGAGCGCCTCGGCGCCGCTCGCTACGCCGCCGCGCGTCAGGCCGAAGTCACGCTCGAGGTCGCCGAGCCGGAGTCGACGGCGCTCCGCGCCAGGTGATCCTGGAGCACGCGGGCGAACGCCGCCGGTCTCTCCATCTGAGCGGCGTGGCCGGCGCGAGGGATGAGCACGACGCGGCTGCCGCTGACAGTCGCGGCCAGGCGGCGCGCCGACGCCGCGAAGGGTGCGTCCAGCTCGCCCGCGACGAAAGTTGCTGGAACGCGGATGACGGGCAGATCCTCCCAGAGCGGCTTCATCGCGCCCGCGCCCATGCCGCGCAGCGAGCAAGCCAGCCCGGCCGGATCGCTCGCCAGCCGAATGGCGCGAAGGCGGGCGTTGAACGCAGCGCCTCTTCGCTCCAGGCCCGCGAACATCGGCTGGGCGCTCCAGTAATTGACGAAGGGCTCGATGCCGTCGTTCTCCACCTTCGACGCGAGCGCTTCGTCGGACTGGCGCCGCGCTGCGCGGGCGTCGCCCTCGAGGCCGGCGTGTGCGCCAATCGTGAGCAAAGATTGGACTCGCTCGGGTAGGCTCGTCGCCACGTGCAGCGCCAGCCGCCCACCCATCGAATAGCCGACCACGTGACTGCGCTCGACGCCGAGGCGGTCCCACAGTGCGACCAGGTCGGCGGCGCAGTCATCCATCGTGCAGGGGGTGACCGGACTGATGCCGTGGCCGCGGAGGTCGGGTGCGATCCACTGCCAGCGCGCGGGTATCCGCGACGTGAGGTCTTCCCAGCTCTTCCCGGCCAGGGTGAAACCGTGCAGCAGCGTGACCGCCTCGGACATGTACTAAGCGTATGGACGTAGCCCAGTCCTTCGCCGCGACGTTCGTGGACGAGCTCGCCGTGCAGGGCGTGGAATTCGCGTGCGTGTCGCCGGGCTCACGCTCGGCTGCGCTGGCGATGGCCTTGCAGCGGCACCCGAAGATCCGCGTGTACGTGCAGATCGACGAGCGCTCGGGCTCGTTCTTCGGCGTCGGTCTCGCCAAGGCGACCGGCAAGCCGTGCGTGCTGCTGTGCACGTCGGGCACGGCAGCTGCCGAATTCCATCCGGCCGTCGTTGAGGCGTTTCACTCGCGAACGCCGCTGATCGTCCTCACCGCCGACCGCCCGCCCGAGCTGCGCGACGTCGGCGCCAACCAGGCCATCGACCAGCAGCGCCTGTACGGCAGCGCCGTGCGGTGGTTCTTCGATCCCGGCACTCCCATCGAGATGCCGAGCGCACCGCGACAGTGGCGGAGGCTCGCGGCCCGCGCCTACGCGGAGGCGATGAACGGCCCAGTGCACCTCAACCTGCCGTTCCGGGAACCGCTGGTGCCGCCGCCGGGGCAGGTGCCAACGGCCGTCGGTGACGCTATCGAGTCGATGACGTCGGGCCGCCTCCAGCCGACGCAGGAGCAGGTCGCGTCGGTGGCCGCCGCGCTGCAACGCGCCAAGCGTCCACTGGTCGTCGCGGGCGAGATGCGCGACGGCGAGCGCCTGGCCGCCGGTCTCAACCGCCTGGGCGTTCCTTTGCTGGCCGAGCCCAGCTCGCAGCTGCGCCGCGCCGAGTCGGGCTCAGCAGTCGAGTCGTATGAAGCGCTCCTGCGCGCCGGGTGGTCGCTGCAGCACGGGCCCGACCTGGTCATTCGGCTGGGCGGCACGCCGACCTCGAAGGTGCTGAACTCCTGGCTCGCAGCGGCATCCGCGCCGACCTTCCTCATCGATCCCCACCGGCAGTGGCGCGATGAGGACCAGGTCGCGAGCAACGTGCTCGCGTGCGACCCGCAGCCGCTCATCGAAAGTCTGCCATCGGTCGACGTGAGCGCCTGGCGCGACGAATGGCTCAGCGCGGGCAAGAAGGCCACCGCCGCGATCGGCGCGACGCTCGTGTCCACTCCGATGCATGAGGGGCACATCGTGCGCGCGTTGTCGTCGCGGGTCGGTGACGGAGCGCAGGTCTTCGTCGGATCGAGCATGCCGATCCGCGCTGTCGACAGCTTCTGGCCTTACGCGCGCCCGCGCCAGATGTTCTACGGCAACCGCGGCGCCAGCGGCATCGACGGGCTCATCTCCACCGGTCTCGGCATCGCCGCCGCGCGTGACTCGGATCCGACAGTGCTTTTGCTCGGCGACCTGTCCGTCTATCACGACATGAACGGTCTGTGGGCGCTGCGCCGCCACGGGATCAAGGCCACGATCATCGTCTGCGACAACAACGGCGGCGGCGTCTTCAACTTCCTGCCCCAGGCGCAGCACACCGACGTGTTCGAGGAGATCTTCGCGACGCCGCTCGGCCTCGACTTCGCACAGGTCGCGCGTCTTTATGGGCTGGTGTTCAGCCCCGTCTCGGATCGATCAGGGCTCGAGCCGGCGATCACCGACGCGCTTGGGGCACAGACCTCGACTTTGGTGGTGGTGCGCTACAAGCGTGAGGACAGCGTCAACGGACATCGCGTGTGCTGGGAGGCCGCCGCTTCAGCGCTTCGAAGCTAAGTAAGCGCTGAGAGTAGGGCTTTGAACTTCAGGTCGGTCTCTTCGAGCTCGCGCGCCGGGTCCGAGTCAGGCATCACGCCGACGCCCGCGTAGAGTCGGGCGCCGTCTTCCCACAAGAGGCCGCAGCGCAGCGCGACCGCGAACTCTCCGTCGCCGTCGCCGTCGGTCCAGCCCACAGCGCCCGCGTACCAGCCGCGTTCCATCGCCTCGAGGTCGTCGATGATCCGGTCGGCTTTCTGGCGCGGCCAGCCGCCGACCGCGGGCGTAGGGTGGAGGGCGGCGGCGAGGTCGAGCACATCTGCTGCGGGGTCTTTCAGCTCGGCATCAACCGACGTCGCCAGATGCTGGATGTTGGTGAAGCGCACGACCTCGGGCGCTCGCGCGGCCACGCTGCGCGCGAACGGGCGCAAAGCCTCGACGACGAACTTCGAAACCACGTCGTGCTCCGCCGCATCCTTTCGGCTCGCGAGCAATTCGTTGGCGAGGCGCTCGTCCTCAGCTTCTGTCGCTCCGCGCGCCACCGAGCCGGCCATCGGTTGCGCGTGCGCGCGAGCGCCGCTGCGCCGGATCAGCAGCTCCGGCGATGCGCCGGCGAATGCAGTGCCATCGGCGCCCGTGATGAGATAGGTGAAGCACGAGGGATAGGCGGATCTCAGCGACCGCGCGACGATGCCCGCGGGCATGACACCGTCACCGTGGGCCACGATCTCGCGCGCGAGGACGACCTTGGACGCCTCGCCGGCGCGAAGGCGCGCCGCGGCCGAGTCGATCGCCGCCGCCCACGCCACCGGGTTGCGCACGGGCGAAACTTCCAGCGTTCTCGCTAGCGGCGGTCGCGGGGCCGAAGACGAGATGTCGAGGAGCTCTTCGGCGTCCGGCGTGGCGGACGTGATGTAAGTCCTGCCGCGCACGCGGATGACCGTCAACGCGGGCACGCGCAGCAGCAGCGATGGGAACCCGGCCCAGGGACCTGAAGGCTCGCGGTCCGGGCGATACGCGAATCCGCCGATCGCGATCGCGCGCTCACCATGCAGCGTGGCGCGCAGGCGTCGCCACATGCGCGCGGCCGCGGCCACGACATCGGCTCCTTGCTCGCGGTCGACCACGGCGCCGGTTGCGTCTTCGAGCGTGACACCGTTTTTCGAGCCGACGATCTCGAACGCCTTGCCGATGCCCGCGACGCTGACCGCGTCGGGCATGGGGCGCTCGATGAGCAGGACTTCGTGACCGGCGTCGCGCGCTGTGCCCGCGAGCTCCACCAGGTCCGGCGTGCGGTCGAGCTCACGCACCCGGAGGGTCGTGGGCGCGATGCTCATACCTGCTTTTCGATGTGCTCGCGTGCGGCGCGGAGCAGCGTCCGCTGGAAGTGGTGGCGCACGAGGTGGCCGCTCGCGTCGAGCAGCTCGTTGAATAGCTCGAGCAACCTCCTCTCGGCGGCCTCGGTTGCGCCGCCTTCGGACTGGATGCGCTCGCGCACGTGCTTGTCAAACAGGTCGACCGCCTGGCGCGCGACACGGTCGGTCGTCTCGGCGTAGTCGCGCGCGATCTCGATGAGCGGGGCGATTGGCACGCCCGCGGCGATCAGCTTCATACCCGCGGCGATTGCATCGAGGTCATCGGCCGGATAGCGCGGCTCGTCGCCGCCCTCGACCGGGACCAGCAGGCCGGCCTGCTCGAGGTTCTTCAGCAGCGGCGCGGGCACGCCGCTGCGCTCAGCGAGCTCTTCCAGCGACAGCGTCTGCTGCGGGGAAGAGGGCCGCGTGACCGCCGCCACGAGCGATTCGTCTGAAGGCTCGAGCTCGCCTTCGAGGAAGCGGCGGATCACCGTCAGCGTGAAGCCGCGGCGCTGCAGGTCGCGAATCCGGCGCAATCGCTCGAGGTGGCTGTCGCCGTACCACGTGACCCGGCCTTCGCGGCGTGGAGAGTCGAGGAGGCCCTTGCCCTGGTAGAAGCGGATCGTGTCCACGGCCATGCCCGAGGCCCTGGCCAACTGTTCGATCCGGTACTCCACGAGTAGATACTCTCATAATCGGATGCTTCACTCGTGTAAAGAAGGACTTGACGCATCCTCGATCGTCGGCTTCAGTGTCGCCAGCGGGCCATCACCGCCCGCGCTACTTGGAGGCGATAGATCATGCGGGGGTCCCAAGCAATTTGTGGGTTGGGGGTGGCGGTCTTAGCCACCCTCTTTCTGCCGGTCGCGGCCGGAGCCGCGAACACCGTGCCGATGGTCTGGGTGCCGGCGTCCTCAGCAGTAAGCCAGCGGCAGGTTCCCTGTCCTCATCGGCCGAGTGAGAGATGTATGGAGAAAAGCGGACTGGTCGTGCAAGGGCATTACGCGCCGGCCAACGCCCCCAATGCATTCCTCGAAAAGATCAGTGGAGCTGTCAGCGCCGATTGGTGTGCCGCCGGCTTCCCTGCGACCGGCGCCGCCAACTGGATCAACTATCTCGAACTGGACAACTTCGCCGGAATCCCGCTCGTGCATGCGGAGACAGATGGTCAGACTGCCTGGAACTACTCAACGGCTTGTACGGTGGCGACGAGGGACGCATCCTATTCGCTGTTGTCCTGGGTGATTCGGTTCAGACAGGGGCCCGGAAGCTTTTGGGACTACACCCGCAACGCGAACACGACCTGGGAGAACGTTTGCGCTGGCGGGGTATTTTGGGCCGGCGTGTGGCACGCGTACCTGCGCCAGTACACGATGAGCAATGGCCGTCTGTATGGAGGTAATTTCAGTACGAACAATGGCTGCTAGAACGAAGACCATGCTCCGCGTGGCCGCGATTGCATCGTTCGCCATAACGGCATCTCTGCTCGCGGGGGAGGTGAGATATCTGGACTCGGCAGCAGCCTACTTCGAGTACGCAGCGATCAACTTCGTCTTCTACTTTGGTGCCATCGGCGCGGTGCTGGTGATCGGGGGAATGCTGCTTCCGGCCATTTCGAGGATCACAGCTAGGTAGCCGTTACATCCGAGCTACGGCAGCCTTCGCGATGGCCAGCTCGGCCGCTTCCTGCTGAGGCTCGGTCACACTGGGCCACGACGCCGTGATGGTCAGCGCGCGGCCGCCTTTCTTGACGTCGAGCTCGGTTTGCGGAAAGTCCCCGGCGCCCGCGAAGAACGCTCCATCGCCCAGGTTGGGGATGGCGGTGGTGTGGGCGCCGGCCTTGCCCTGGAGGCCGAAAGGCACCTGGCCGACGGTGCTCGGAGAGGTCGCGGCGATGGTCGCCCCGCCCGCGTCCGAAGCGGTCCAGGTGCAGCTGGGCGCGTTGACGCCCGACGGCACACCCGCGGGTACGGTCCTGCCGATGGCGGCGCCGACCTCAGCGGGGGTGGCCAGCGCGCAGAGCGCGGCAGCGGTGAAGCCCATACCTGTCTGGGTGTTGCTCGAGGATTCCGAAGACGAGCCGCACCCCGCTACCAGCAACATGAGGATCGCGCCGCTTAGAAATTGCTTCATCAGCCGGAAGTGTTCCAGTAGTAAAGCCGATCCAGCCACGAAGGATCCGCTCTTATCGCACGAGCGAAGAATTCGACGGCGTCTACGTAGTCGTAGTCGAGGTTGTAGTGGAAGATTGCCGTGCGCATGTCGCCCGGCGCACCGTAATGGACGAGGTAGCGGGCGGCGGCCATGATCGCGTCGTGCGGGTCGTTGATGTTGCCGCCCTGGCCCCAGTTCGCCCACGTGCTCGGCAGGAATTGCATTGGGCCCAACGCGCCGGCTGACGAAGGCCCGTTGTTGCGCCCGAACGAGCTCTCTATGAAGTTGATCGACGCGAGATAGCTCGCGTCCACGCCATAGCGGCGTTGCGCCTCCGCGTAATAGTTGCGCAGCGAGGCGACCGGCGCGGCGTTGGCGTACGGAAACACGAAGTGCGCGTGCACGAGGTAGTACTGGTCGAACCCGGCCAGCGCGTACAGCGAGTGCAGGCCGGCGATAGCATCCTCAACCGGCCGCGACACCGACGCCGGCAGAAGCGGAATGACCGAGCTCTCGACGCTCGAGTAGCTCGCCAGCTCGTAGACGCGGAGCTCTTCCTGGCGGATCGCGGTGCGGTAGTTGTAGTCGGCCGAGTACATCGCCAGGTCGAAGCGAACGCGATCCATCAGGCCAGTGGGCGCGGGCGTGGCGAGCAGCTGCTGGCGCTGCGACAGGGCTGCGGCCATCGCGAGCTCGGCGCTGAGCACGCGCGAGGCTTCATGCCGCGAACTCACCGGCGTGAAGGGATCGCGCGCGAGAACGGTTGGCGCTGGGAGCATTGCCAACAGCAGCAGCGCTCCCAGCGCAGAGGTGACCAGACGGATCAGGCGGACGCCTCCGCTATGGCGCCCCGGCGCGACTCGTCCTCGACGATCTCAGGAAATTCCTCCGGGTACGGGTCTGCGGCCGTCGGCTCACGAAGGCCAACAGAGTCGAGAAGACCCGTGATCTCGTTGCCCATCAGGTCGCCGCCCTGGGCGATGAGGGCTTCCGAAGCCAGGTCGATGCCTTCCTTGTTCACATACATCAGGCGCCAGCAGTCGATGTAGGCCGCGCCGATGATCTGGGCCACGACCTTGCGCCCATATGGGTTGCTCAGAACGGCGCCGGCCCACGTCCCCTGTTCGAAACCACCGCCCGGGATCGCCGCGATGGAGATGAACTGCTGGCCGATCTTCATCGCTCGCTTCGACATTTCGGGCGGGAGCTTGTCCGGGCCCATGCCCACGAGGCCAACCATGCGACTCGCGATCCCAGTGGCCGCCTGCAGGTCGCCGAAGACGCCCGAGGCATTCTCGCCGTAGAAGACGTGCTCGCATGCGATCGAACCGAGGAAATGGCGCACGTCCGCTGCGAATTGAGAGCGGAACTGCAGCCACTCGTCCTCCTGACCCGTCGCCTTGTGGTAGCCACCGACCTCGCCGTGCGTGGTAGCACGTCGCCGAATCGACAGGCGGACGTGAGAGTGATCTGTCTTGAAGAAGTGCGACGCCACCGCGTGCCCAACTTCGTGCCGTGCGACCGCAAGCCTGTCGCGCTCGGTGTACACGACGGGCAGCGCCAGACCCATCTCGACGTTGCCCATCGCCTCGCGAATGTCTTTCCATTCAAAAGCGTCACGCCCTTCTTCGAATGCGTAGAGAAGGGCGAGCGAGAGAACCTGCTCGATGTCGGCCGGCGAATAGTCCTCTGTGATTCTGGCGAACTCTTCGCGCCGATCCGGAGTGTCCAGCGCCGGGTCGTGCTTCTTCTTGTCGAAGTAGAGGGCGGCGATGTCCTTGCGCTCTTCTTTCTTGGGCATGAGGAACACGATCTGCCGGCCGAACCGCCCGGGCCGGAGAAGCGCTTCGTCCATCACCGCCGGCCGGTTGGTGGCGCCGATGAACAGGATGTTGTAGCTGGGCGCCTTCAGCGGCGGGATGCGCAGATTGAACGCCGAGCCGTTCACGCCAATCTTCCGAGGTATGAACAGGCCGTCTAGCGTCAGGTTCACTAATCCTCGGAGAACGCGGATGATCCAGCTGGGGTTGTCGATGCCGTCCATGAGGACCAGCAGCATGTTGAGTCCGAGCATCGAGTTGCCGCCCATGAACATGCCGCCGAGCATGCCGCCGCCGCCGCCCATGCCGGACCGCCGTGTGCCGAGCGCGTCGATCTCATCGATGAACACAACGCATCCGCCGAAGACCTTCGCCTTCTTGCGCGCCGCACGAACCATGAGGAACACGCTGAGCGCGTCGATGCCAAGGAACATGCCGGCGAATGACCCGCCGTTCGCAATCGAGATCGGAACGTTGAGAGACGAGGCGATGGCTTTGGCGAGCATCGTCTTGCCGGTGCCTGGAGGTCCGACCATCAGCACACCGCGCTCGCGCTTGCCACCGGCCTTCACATAAAGGCGGCCCTGCTCGATGAGGCGCAGGATCTTGCGCATCTCGTCGACGGCGCTCTTCTGACCGCGCACGTCCTCGAGCTTCACGCCGAAGTTGGCGTCGTCCGGGTTCATCATGCTCTTGCCGAGTCGCGTGTACAGATAGAAGGGACCAAACAGGATCAAGAAGTTGATGGGGAGATAGAGCAGCGACAGGATCATGTAAGGCAGCACCTGGACGATGTAGGACCAGAGAGCCCCGTACGTGTCGCCCGGCGCGAGGTCGAAGAAGACGTATCCGATGAGCGCGATGATGCCTCCGCCCGAAAGGAGGACAAGGGTCGGGTAAAGGAAGCGCCGCCAGAAGATCGCCCGGTTCGCCTCGACCGTCCGTTTCATCGGATCGGCTTCAGGGGCCATTCGCTCGGTGGCGATCAGCCATCGCGTGACGATGCTCAGGATGCCCCGGGTGGCGAGCATCGCGACGAGCCCATAGAGGATCGAGCCGCCAAGGCCGAGCTGCAGAACGATCAGCGCGAAGCTGAAAGCCGACGCGCCGATGAAGATGGCGAAGATCCAGAAGATGATCACAGCGGGCTATCTCCCTTCAGATTCAGTACTGGCGCTGAGGAACATCCAGCTTAGATCGTGATCCTGGGAATCGCGTAATAGCGAACGAGACGACTCCCAGACCCACGCCGATGATCACGTCGCCGGGGCTGAAGACGCCGCCCACCGGCCCACTGACGCCCATCCAATCGCCGAGCCAGTTCAGCCGCGTGTGCGCGTCCATGAACACGTACTGGCCGTAGTGGCCCAGCTTCGCGAGCAGGCTCGTGCTCGGAGCGGCAATCGGCATGCGGAAGTCGTTGGCGCAGATGACGATGAGGTTCGTCAGCGACCCCAGGCTGACGAGCCAGATGCCGACGAGGCGGTCGATGTTCCACAACGTCCAGGCGATTACGCCGACGACCGAGATGATGTACACGAAACGCAGCCACTCGAGGGAGCCGAGAGGCGTGGCCGCAACCCCGAGCCGGACGGCAAGGATCACGACCACGGCCCACGGCCAGCGCAGGTGGACATCCGACCAGTTGCTCATGCGGCCGCCCAGGACCAGGCCTGCCACCACGCCGATCACGATCGGCCCGACGATCAGCACGCGATCAACGGCTCAGCTCGCGGCGATGCGCGCCGCGGCTCCGGACAGCAGGCTCACGCCAAGTGGAAAGGCCGACTCGTCGATCCTGAACCCGGGCGAGTGATGCGCGGGCGGCTTGTCGCCCTCGGGCCGCGCTCCGAGCATGAAGTAGCACCCGGGTATGCGAGTGAGAAATTCCGCAAAGTCGTCGCTCACGGTGAGCGGCTTACCGAGGAGGCTTGCCCTGTCGCCGACCAGCGAGCTCGCCACATCGAGCACCGTGCGCGTCACGTTGGGCTCGTTCATCAGAGGCACTGTGCCGAAGCCGATCTCGAGCTGCGAGGTCACCTCGAACTCGGTGTCGGTCTCCTTGAGCAGATCGCTCAACCGCGTGAGCGCTTCCTCGCGCAGCTCGGATGTGAAAGTCCGGACGCTACCCCTGATGCGCACGCCGCGGGGCACGATGTTCCACGCGCCGTCGCTGACGATGTTGCCGACGGTCGTGTGACAGCCGGCGCCGTCGTGCTCGAGTCCGTCGACGATTGTGTGCAGCCGTTCGACGAAGAATGCCTGCGCGGCCAGCACGTTGCCGGCGCGACCCATCATGCCGCCGTGTCCGCCGGGGCCCTTGATGCCGATCTCGAAAAAGTCCGAGCCCGCCCACAGCAAACCCGGCTTCGTGACGATGGTTCCGGACTCGATGAAGCTCGCGATGTGCAGACCGATCACCGCGTCGGGGTGATGGGTGTCGAGCAGTCCGCCCGCGATCATCGCCTTGGCGCCACTGACAATCTCCTCCGCCGGTTGAAACACGAAGAGGAACTTGCCGTTGAGGTCCCACACGTGGTCGACAAGCGTGCGCGCGGTGCCAAGCATCATCGCCGTGTGCGTGTCGTGACCGCACGCATGCATGTGGCCTTCCGACTCCGACATGAAGTCGACACCTGACTCTTCGAGGATCGGGAGCGCGTCGATGTCCGCGCGCAGCATCACTGTCTTTCCCGGCCTGCCCGTGTCGAGCACCGCCACAGCGCCGGTCTCAGTGGGGCAGTCCTGGATCTCCAGTCCGAGCTCGCGCAGTCGCTCGGTGATCTTCACGCTGGTCTCGTTCTCGCTGAAGCTCACTTCGGGATGGCGATGGAAATGCCGGCGCAGTTCGACGACCTCGTCGAGCACCGAGCGCGACGGTGCGGGCAACTCTTTCTGTTCAGACATCAGACACGAACCAGGCTATAGCCACGCGCCGATGCTTGGAGCAGCGTGGAGCCGAGATCCGGCTCAAGCTCATCGAGCCGCCGCCGGAGCGTGAGCATCGCCGAGTGCACAGTGGAATGCGCCGCGTCGCTGCGGAACAGTCCGGCCTCGATGAGGTCGCGCGCAGTCGACGGCTTGGAGCCTTGCGCCAGGTGCAGCACCAGCGCGGTCTGCTGCGGTGTGAGTCGCACCTCACCTGTGTCCGTACGCACCGTCCGCCGCGTCGGGTTGAACTCCACGCGTCCGAAGCTGTAGGTGCCCGGGCGACCGGTGCCCCTTTCGATGAGTCGTGCCGCAAGGTCCGAGTAGATGTGCGCCATCGGCACATTGCCCTTCACGAAGTAAGAGCTCGCGCCGAGCTCGTAGGCCTTGCGTATGGCAGCGGAGTTCACCTGCGCGGCGGAAAGCACGATCACGGGAAGGCCGGGGTGACGGCCGCGGATCCAGGTCAGCAAGTCGAAGCCGGAATCCTCACCTTCGTCGAGCACCAGGTCGAGGAGAATGCCGGCTACTTTTTCTTGCTCGAGCAACGCCATGGCGTCCGGTGCTGATGAAGAGACCAATGCGTGATAGCCCAGGTCCTCGAGGTCGATGCGCAGCTGCTGCTGCATTGCGGTTTCGTCCTCGACCACGAGGACTACCGAGCCCAGGACTTCCGGTGGCCGGTAGACCTCCAGGCCGGGCGGCAGCGGCGGCAGCCGCACCTCACGTGTCGAGCCTCTAAGCCTCCGCTTTTCCAAGCCTCTTCCTACATGAATCTTTACGATTATTCACGCGACAGGAAACATCAAATTCGAACGGTGAGGAGCATACTCACTCCCGGGCCTGGTTAATTAGGGATTTTCCAAGGGGTGTATGGAATGACGTGGCAACTCAAGGTAGTCCGGGGTGCCTTGGCGCTGGGGGCTCTTGCGGGGTTGGCCCTCGCCTCTGGCGCTGGCTGGTTCGAGTTCCCCTGGTGGTGGGGTTCCTTCTGGTAATCGACTAGCCAGATCCGTTCTCCCGGCGCTCGCGTGAGCGCCGGATGGCCGCCGGGAGTAGCGCGTACAGGTCGGCTCGGTCGACCGCCTTGCTCATGTAGCCCACCACGTCTGGATCGTCCGTGCCGGACGGGAAGACCGGGTACGCGGTGTAGAAGATCACCGGCAATTTCTGGCCGCGCGTGCGCAGCTCGTTCAGCAGCCCCCAGCCGTCCATCGGCTCGGGCAGCATCAGGTCGATGATCGCCACCTCCGGGTTCTCGGCGCCGGCGCGCTCCAACGCCTGGTCGGCGTCCTCGGCCATGCTCACCTTGTAGCCGATCATCCTCAGGTCGGTCTCCAGGATCACCCGCCATGAGCGCTCGTCGTCGACAACCAGGACCTTGGCGCCCCTCAGGTCATCCGGCGCCGGCGAGATGGGCTTGGGGGCGGTAAACGGCATAGCTTTTTAGCCAGCCAACCGATGGCCGCCAGCACGCAAGTGACTTCGGGGGCGGGCCACTAGGCGCAGTATATCTGTGCCCATGGCGACTCCAGCACGCCGCGCGCATACTGCCGCGCGCGTGGCGACCAAGATCAAGGCAAAGGCCAATGGCGCCGGCGTCAATGGCGAGCGCGCCAAGAAGCTGCCGCCCCGCTCGAGCCCGACGGCGCTCATGCACGAGCTGAGCACGTGCGCCACCGAGGCCGACATCGTCCAGGTTCTGTTCCACGGGCTCCAACCGCACTTCGGCTACGACATCGTTCTGTTGCACGTCCTGGAGAGAGAGGGCTGGCTGCACTCTGTGCCCGTCGACTCAGGCGTGCTACAGGACCTCCGGCGCCGGCCCCTGAGCAACTCTCTGTTCGCCCCGTACTACGCAGCTGGACGTTCGGCGGTCGTCTCGCAGATGGACCCGCGTCTGGTCTCCCAAGGCACCGGACCGGGTGCTGGGCGCATCGCCAAGTTCGCCATCTTCGTGCCGATCGAGCACCAGGGCCGGCTAATCGGTGCAGTGATCTACCAGTCCTATCGCAACCGGCGAGTGCCGCCGGCGGAGATCTCCTTCCTGGAAGCGGTGCACAGGCGCCTCGGGGTCGTTCTGGCCAACGCGTCCCTCAATGAGCTGACCCGCAACCAGGCCCGCCGCCTCGACGCGCTGAACGCCATCGGCCGGGCCATTGGTTCCAGTCTCGACGAGGCAAGCATCCTCTCCGCCCTCCGCTCGACGCTCCGCGAGCTGCTGCCCGTAGACGACCTGAAGATGGTTTCGCTCGTGCCAGAGCGGCCCGATCGGGCGCGGCTGTTCCACGTGCAGTCGGATGCGGTGCCCACGTCGCGGCTGATCGCGATGCGCGCAGCCCAGCTCGGCCCCGCGCGTCAGGTCATCGCGTCGTCCCAATCGCTGATCTTCCACGAGCCGGAGTCGCAACTCTGGGTGCCGATGGAGGAGGGCGGCGCGGTCCGCGGGGTCCTCGGCATCACCACCCAGGAGACCTACGCCTACGAGGAGTCGACCGCCGCCTTCCTCGAGCTTGTCGCCGACGAGGTGACGCTCGCCATGGGCAACGCTCGCAGCTACGAGGCGATCCAGGAGCAACGCAGGCGGCTGGAGGTCGTCAACACGATCGGCCGGCGTCTCGCCTCCAGCCTCGACCGCTGGTCGATCATGCGAACCCTGCGCGAGGAGCTCGCGGCCTTCCTCGACTTCGACGGCTTCATCCTCGCCAGCATCTCGGAGTCTGCCGAAGGGCCGGTGGCCGAGGGCTACCAGTACGTCGCCGGCGTGGAAGAAGTAGTGCCGCCGGTCGCCCTGGCGGTGACAGGTCCGTCGCGCGAGGCCTACGAGACGGCGCAGCCGGTGTTGGTCCGCAACTCTCCCTGGGCAAGCTCATTCGAGCGCGGCGGCCTCGAGCGCGAGCGCTGGACGGTCGGCCACGGCGCCGCCGTGTTCGTCTCGGGTCCACCGGAAGAGCAGCCCCATGTGTCGCGGTCCTTCGTGTGGGTGCCGGTCGTCAGCGGCGAACGAATCACGGCGATGCTCTCGCTGCAGAGCTACCACGAGGAGGCGTTCAACGACTGGCACGTGCAGCTCCTGCAGGACCTAGCGCCGCACGTGACCCTGGCCCTCGCCAACGCCGAGCACTTCGCGCAGGCACAGTCGGAACGGGCCCGTCTGGAGCGGCTCCACGTGCTCGAGCTCGGCGTCGCCCGCGCGTCCGACGAGCACCAGCTCGCCGACGCGATCTTCGACGCGGTGGGCCGCTACATCGAGGCCTCGCATATGGTCCTCGGCTACATCGACGTGGCTGGCAAACTGGCCGGCTTCACCGGCGAGCGGGACGGACCGACCGAGTACCTCGCGCCGACCCCGGCCATCGCCGACGCGCCACTGTTCCGGCGCCTGGTCGAGGCGGGGGGCACCATCGCCGATGCGCAGCTGGAGAGCGAGGACGAGCTGCAGGGGCCGTTCGGGCAGTTCATCTTCACCCGATCGCCCAGCCACGTCGTGTGGGTGCCCATCGTGCAGGACGAGCGGGTGGTCGGCGGCATCGTCGCCATGCGCACCGACGGCGGCCGGTTCCAGCTCGACCACCTGAAGCTGCTCGAGGCGGCCGCGACTGTCGTCGGCATCGCGCTGCGCACGATGCGCCTGCACCACACCAACGAGTTGGCCCTTGCGCAATCAGTTCGCATCCAGGAGCTCGCGGCCCTGGCTGGTCACGAGCTGATGTCGGTGGTGGCCAACATCGCCGACCAGGCGCGCACGATGCTCGAGAGCGCCGGCGTGGTCTGCTGGGCGTTCGACACCGAGGGTCGCATCAGCGCCACGCGCGCCAGCGGCGATCAGGCGGCCGAGAGTGTGCTCGCGTGGGCCGGCCTCAATACCGAGGAGTCGTGGCGCGACGCGCCTACGGGCGTGCTATCCGGCACCGCCGGCGAGCAGGGCTGGAGCCTCATTCCCCTCTGGTACGGCGACCGGCTGGTGGGGGCCATCGGCGCGCTGCACTCGTCGATGCTGGTGGCTGAGCCCACGACCGCCGCCCTCGACTTTGCGCGCCACGCCGCGGTCGCCATCGAGAACTCGCGGCTGGTGGCCGAGACGCGGGGCCGCATCCGCACGCTGGAGGCGGTCGCCGCCTTTACCGAGCTCGACCCGACGCAGCCTGAACGCGCACGAGCAGAGATGGGCCGCCTGGTGGAGCGCGCGCTGGCGGCATCGCACGGCGCTCTGTGGCTGCTCGAGGACGGCCACCTCGTACGGCGGTCGCCCGAGGGGGACGAGCTGCCGACCGTGCCGGTGACCGACAGCGCCGAGCTGCTGCGCCTGCTGGTCTCTCCGACCGGCAGCAGGCGCATGCGCGCGCTGCTCGACCTGCTGGGCTCGCCGCACGACGCGTTCGCCATCCCCATCCAGGTGGAAGGGCGCCTGGCAGGCTTGCTGGTGGCGCGCATGACCGCCGGCGCCTCTGAGACACGGCGCCTCGCCGCGGTGCTCGCCGGTCAGGCCGCTGTGCTCGTCGGCCAGCTCGAGCTGGTCGACCAGCTCGATCGCGAGCGCCGCATGATGCAGGCCATCCTCCGGCACTCTCCGGTGGGCGTGATGCTGGAGGACGCGGACGGCCGCATCGTATACGCGAACCCGGAGGTCGAGGCGATCTACCGCCTCAAGGCCGCGGACATGCCTGGTCAGACGCTGGCCGAGATCTACTCCTCCGCCGGGGCCGAGCGTAGCGAGGACGGCGAGGCCGAGGGGACTGTCGAGCTGCGCATGAGGAACCCGAACCGGATCGTGCACGTGCGCCGCGTGGAGATCCCCGGCCTCGAAGGCGAGCCGGCCGGCATCCTGACGCTGCACGAAGACGTCACCGCCCAGCGTCTCGCCCTGGAAGCCAAAGACCTGATGCTCCGCGCGATCGGCCATGAGGTGCGAAGCCCCGCCGCCGCGATGAAGACGACGCTGGCCGGGATCATGCAGTGGGACGACACCATCGACACGAAGGGGCGCCGCGAGCTGCTCCAGGAGGCCTACGAGTCGTCCGACAGGTTGCTGAGCCTCGTCGAGAGCCAGCTGATCATCGCCAAACTCGAGACCAAGCATTTCGAGCCGAACCCTGAGCCGATCGAGCTGCGGCCCGCGCTGGACAGCGTCGTCAACGTGCTCGGACACCGGTACGCCGACCGAGTCATCGCCGTCGACGTCAAGCTCCCGGAAGGCCTGCCCCGCGCGTACTGCGAGCCCATCCACCTGGCGCAGGTCCTCACCAACCTCATCGGCAACGCGCTCGAGTACACGACCGGCGCGGTCAAGGTGAAGGCGCGCGCCATCGACGCGGGCTGGCTCGAAGTGACGGTCGCCGACGGCGGCCCTGGCTTGCCGCCGGGCAGCTTGGCCGATCTTTTCGAGAAGACCGGCCCTGCCGGCCGCAACCGTTCGCAAGGTGGGCTGGGTCTCGGTCTTTATCTATGTAGGTTGGTCGTGGAGCGATCCTTCGGCGGCCGCATCTGGGTGGCGTCCAGCTCTCGGGAAGGTACGACCTTCAAGTTCACGGTGCCGGCATTTCGGTCGTGACCTCCGTCGCCACCCCGGCGCAGATGTGGGTACGGGTGGGCGGCGGCATGGAGTCGGTGCCCGATCGCCGTCGTCACGGTCCCGCCGACACTGCATTCCCGCCGCCGGGCGGTCCGTGGGAGCCGTTGGCGTTGGGCGGCCGGCTCGTCGGCTGGGCCGAGCACGGCGGCCTGGCCACGGCGCGGCGGAGCGCCGAGATGGGCGCCCGTCTGGCCGAGGAAGAGCGGGCCTACCTCGTCGCGCGGCTTGGCCACAAGCTGCGGTCCGCTGTGCTCGCTCTGCAGGAATCGGCGCGGCAGGCCGCGTTCGGGCGACCGGAGCTGCTGGAGACGGTATTCGAGCAGGCGCAAGAGGTCGGGCGCCGCGCGGCGGCGCTTGAGGCGGCGGCCACCGCGCCAAAGGAAAGGGCGCGCGGAGTCGTTCTTGGCGCCGTGCTGAACTCGGCGATGGCCGCGGCGACGCGCCGCCTGCCGCCTGACGCCACGGTGCTCGGCTCGGAGCCGGCTCTGGTCGAGGCATTCACGCGGATCCGCGATTGGCTGGGAGCCGAGCGCCTCGAGGTGACTGCCGAGCCGGTGGGTTCGTGGTGGAAGGTCAGCGTCTGCGCCGATCCGCCGTCGTCACCGCTGGCTGTGCCCGAGATGGGCGAGCCGTTGATCCGCCTCATCGTCGACACGCACCTGGACGGCTGGCTCGACGTCAGCCCCAAAGGCTGCGCGGACGTGTACCTCCCGGCCTACACGGGTCGCTAATCGTTGGCCTTACAGGCACGGGCCGGGAGCCCTCGCCGGATCTTCGGCGCCCATGCGACCCATCTGCGGGTTCAGCTCCTCCGCTGCTCGCTCACGCAGTCGATTCAGATGCGCTCGCTCCGCTGCTCGGAGCTTCACCCGCATCTGGGCCACCTGGATCGCCGAATCTCGCGCCGAGGTTCTCGTCCGTGCCTGTAGTCAGGCGCGTGGTCGCGCCCAACCCGGGCCCGTACACGGGCCCCGGCACCAACACATGGCTTGTCGACGCCGGCCCCGTGACCGTCGTCATCGACCCTGGACCGGACGATCAGAACCATCTCGCCGCCATTGAGCGCGTGCTCCAGGGCAAGACGGTGGCCGTGGTCCTGGTGACGCACTCGCATCCCGACCATCTGCCACTGGCCACCCAGCTGGCATCGCGACACAAGGCGTCGGTGCGCCGCTTCCCCGAGCTGGCAGATGGCGATGTCGTGCGGGCGGGCGCCATCAACATCACGGCCCTGCACACGCCCGGGCACAGCGCCGACCACCTGGCGTTCTGGCTGCCCGCCGACCAGGCGATGTTCACGGGGGATCTCGTGCTCGGGCAGGGCAGCTCGATGATCACATATCCCGAGGGGGACGTCGCCGCGTACCTGCGCTCTCTGTCGCGGCTCGCGGCGCTGAAGCCCGCGATCCTGTTTCCGGGCCACTGGGATCCGGTCACCGAGGCAGTGGCCAAGATA
>DATDML010000062.1:0-7327 GCA_036518815.1 Candidatus Dormiibacterota bacterium | reverse complement strand
GAGCTTTTCGAAAACGTGCACCGGCTTCAGCTCGGACTTTTCGTTGATGCGCACGCGATGGTCCGGCCCATACACGTCCGCGGTCGACACGAGGACGAGCCGACGGACGTTCGCGCTCCGCGCCGCCTCGACCACGCGCATCAGAAACGGCGGCGGGTCCTTGCGCAGCTTCAGCCGCCGCGCCGGCGACCACGCCATCGCGCAGATGTGCACCACCTCGACGCCGCTCATCGCGTCGCGCAGCGTTTCGTCGTCGGCGTCGGCGCCAAGCTCGATCAGCGGCACGCCCTCGGTGGCCAGCGTCCGCGACACGCGGTCGCCCAGAAACTCGCCGGCGCCAATGACGAGATGCATTAGGGCCGCCCGATCTTACTTGGGACGGCGCCGAAATCCCGCGGCTAGAGCGCGTCGCACGTTCTCCACGACAACGTTGACCCGCTGGCTGAGGTTCCACCAAGCGGGCGGGTTGGGCAGGACGGGCGGGCCGATGGCGACGTCGATGCGCCGCCAGGGATAGAGGAAGCTCGTCCCCGTCACCGTCACCGGGCAGACGGGCACGCCGGCCTGGAGCGCGAAGTAGCCGATGCCGACCTTCAGCTGGCGGATGGCACGGCCGCGCGAGTAGCGGCCTTCGGGAAACATGAGGATGACGCCGCCGCGCGCCAGGATCTGATAGACGGTCCGCACGCCGGCCTCGTCCAGCTCTCCGCGCGCGGGCGAGATTGGAAAGACGCCGACGAGCGGCAGCAGCCTGCGTTTCCACGCACGATTGAAAACGGTCTCGCGCTTGGCCATCGTGTAAACGACTGGCGATTCCGGAAAGAACGGGATGATGAACGCCGGGTCGTACCAGGCCTGGTGATTGGCCGCGATGATGAACGGCGGCTTCGGAATGTTCTCGAGGCCGGCGACACTGATCCGAAAGAAAATCCGCACGAACGCCAGCACCAGCGCGCGGATGAAGCGATAGAAGCGCGACGGCTGCGCCGGATCGGCATGCACCAGCGGATCGAGCGGCGCGTTGATGAGCTCCCGGTACTCGGGGCTCGTGTACTGACGAGGTTCGGGCCGGGGCTCGTCAGGCGTCGAGGAAAGCGAGAAGGGCGCGGTTGAACTCGTCAGGTCGCTCGGCCTGGGGCGTATGACCGGCGCCTTCGATCACCGTCAACCGGCAGTCGGGAATCGCGGCGTGCGCGCGGGTGGCATGGGAAAGCGGGAACAGCGGATCGTCCGCGCCCCAGATGAGCTGCACAGGAATCTTGATGCTGGGCAGGCGGTCGGAGAGGTCGTAGTCATTGTTGAAAAAGGAGCGCAGGCTGACCAGGGAGCGCACAGTGGCGAGGTAAGCGTCGTGATAGCCCTCCGCCGCGTACATCTCGCGCAGGTGCTCGAGGTACTGGTCGTCCAGCGTGCGCTCGAGGTCGACGGTGGCGCCGATGTACCGGCCGGCGACGCGCCGGATCATCGGTGGCGGCGCCCATTGCAGCGCGCTCCCTGCGGCGCGCATGACCGTCTCTCCCACGCGAGGCAGCGTCATGAGGCCGTACGTCATGCGCACGGTCGGACGCCCGAAGCCGAGCGTGTTCACGAGCACGAGCTTGCCGACCCGCTCCGGGTACTCGAACGCTAGCTCCAGCGCGACCCGACCGCCAAGCGACGCCGCCACCACCGTCGTCTTGCGCAGGCCGCGGCTTTCCATGTAGCTGTCGACGAAGCGCGTGAAGTAGGGAACGCCGTAGCGCGCACGTGGCTTCTCGCTGCGGCCGAACCCAGGCAGATCTGGCGCGTACACGTGATGGTGCTGCGCGGTGGGCTCGAGGTTGAAGCGCCATTCCATGTAGCCCGACGAGCCGAGCCCGTGGATGAACAGGACCGGCTTGCCGCGACCGCCGTGGGTCTGGTGAACGTCGAGGTCACCGAGGCGGATCATCCCCGACTGCAGCGTCATTTCTTGCGAAGAATACGGGCCGGTTGCGACAGCCCCTTCACCTCTGAGCCGCTTTCGAAGCGCGCCGTCCTGGCGCCGCGCACGACCGTCACCGCGCCGGGTCCTACCGCCCGCCACACACCGTCCTGCCAGACCGCCGCACTGCGTTCGTCAATGCCGAGCAGCGTGAGATCGGGCGCGGCCTCGCGCGCCGAGTCGATCCAGCGATGACCGAACGTCTCGAAGTGCGGCAGCACCGCCGTGCGCGGCACGGCGCCAAGCGCCTCCATCGGCCGGCGATGGAAACGGTTCGGCCAGGTGGCGCGGACCAGGGTGTGGCTGCACAGCGCCATCGAGCCGGCGGACGAGCCGGCGAGCACCGCGCCGCCCTGCCACGCCTTGAACATCGCGTGCCAGACGAGCGAGTCATGAAGCACGTGCGCCACGTGTCCCGGATCGCCGCCGACCAGGTAGAAGAAGCCGCCTTTGGCGGCTGCCTCCGCCAGCGCCGGCTTCATCGCGTCGGTGCGCTTGAGCACCGGCAGCTCGCGCAGCTCGAGGCCGAGGCCCGCGAACCAGCCGGTCGCGTGCGCGACGGCGCGGTCGGGGCCCTGGCGCGCGGCGGCTGTGGGAACGACATATGCGGGACCGGAAGCCGCTGCTGCCACCATCAGCCGGTCCTGCTGCTCGTTGCCGGGCTTGAACTCGTCGCCGCCAACCAGCGCCAGAAGTCCGGCCACGACGTGACCGTATCTTATGGCGGTGTCTGACCCCTCCCCGGTACGGGTGCGCATCGCGCCGAGCCCGACCGGCTTCGCCCATCTCGGCACCGCCAGCACGGCGCTGTACAACGTGCTGTTCGCGCGCACGAACGGCGGCGCGTTCGCACTGCGCATCGACGACACAGACGTCCAGCGCAACCGCGAGGAGTACGAGCAGGTCATCTACGAGGCGCTGCACTGGCTCGGCTTCAAGTGGGACGAAGGGCCGGACAAGGGCGGGCCGTACGGGCCGTACCGGCAGTCCGAGCGGCTCGACCTGTACCGCGAGCACGCAGCTCGCCTCATCGAGCAGAAGAAGGCGTACCGCTGCTACTGCACGCCGGAGGAGCTCGACGCAGAGCGCAAGCAGGCGCAGGCGGAAAAGCGCCCTTACGTCTACTCGCGCCGTTGCGTGAAGAACCCGCCGGAAGGCCGGACTGTTTTCACCGTCCGCTTTCAGGTGCCCGGCGGCGATGTGAAGTTCGCGGACATGGTGCGCGGCGAGATGAGCTTCGACTCCGCGTTGTTCGGCGACTTCATCATCGTCAAGTCCGACGGCTATCCGACCTACAACTTCGCCAGTCCCGTCGACGACGCGCTGATGCACATCACGCACGTGATCCGCGGCGAGGAGCACCTGCCGAACACGCCGTACCAGCTGCTGCTGGTCGACGCGCTGGGCTACGACCGCCCGCAGGCGTTCGCGCACATGCCGCTGATCCTCGCGCCCGACGGCGGCAAGCTCTCCAAGCGCAAGCATCCCGAGGCGAATCTCGTGCTGTATCGCGAGCAGGGATACCTGCCCGAAGCGATGGTCAACTACCTCGCGCTGCTGGGCTGGAACCCTGGCACCGAACGCGAGATCTTCACGTTCGACGAGCTGGTGACCGAGTTTTCCTTTGACCGTGTGCAGCACGGCGGCGCGCGCTTCGACCGCAAAAAGCTCGACTGGATCAACGGTGAGTACATCCGCGCGCTCGCCGATGAGGAGCTGGCCGCGAGGCTCAAGCCGTTTCTGCCCGAGCTCGACGACGCCACCACGCTGCGCGCAGCGCCTGCGCTCAAGACGCGCATCCGCACGCTCGGTGAGGCGAAGACGCTCCTCGAATATTTGTGGACCGACCCGGAAGCTCCGCAGCTCACAGACCTGGAATGCGAACGTCTAAGAGCCGCCGCAGTTGCACTTTCGCTCGTGCAGGATTGGAAGCCTGTACCAATTCACGACGTGCTCAAAGAGGTGGCGACGACCGCGGGCCTCAAGGACAACGAAGTGTTCATGCCCGTGCGCCTGGCAGTGACGGGCAAGAGAGTGTCGCCACCGATCGGTGAAACGCTCGCGCTCCTGCCGAAACACGTGGCCATGGCGCGCATCGCGCGCGCTGTTCAGTAGATCGCGATGTTCGCGACCATCGTCATCGACCTCGACCCGAACATCGCCCAGATCGGGCCGTTCCTCATCACGTGGCACGGCGTGTTCGCGGTGCTCGGCATCCTGGCCGCCGCTCGCCTTGGCCTTTGGCTCTTCGCGAAGGAAGACCCCGAGGGCGCGAGCCACGGCACCGACGGCGTGGTGTGGATGGTGGTGATCGGTCTCATCGGCGCGCGCCTGCTGTACGTCTGGGAGAACTGGTATCTCTTCAGCAGCAACCCGCTGCGCATGTTCGCGCTCACCGAGGGCGGCATCAGCCAGTGGGGCGGCCTCTTCGGGGCGATGATCGGCGCGTACATCTGGGTCCGCCGCGCGCACCTGTCGCTGGGCAAGGTCATTGACGCGGGCGGCGCCGGCGCGATGATCGGGCTCTTCATCGGTCGCATCGGCGACGTCATCAACGGCGAGCACCACGGGACCCCGACCAACGTGCCTTGGGGTGTCGAGTACGTGAACCCCAGCACTCTCGGCGAGCCGGGCAAGGTGGTGCACCTCGAGGTCGGCTACGAGATGATCCTCACGATCGCGATCCTCGCGGTCTTGCTGCCCTTCCATCAGCGGCTGAAGGCCCGCCTGCCCGACGGGGTGATGGGCCTCCTCTATTTCGGGATCTACGCGCTGGGCCGATTCTTCCTCAGCTTTTACCGGACCGACCCTTCGGTCTTTCTAGGGATGCGGCAGGCGCAGGTCGCTTCGCTGCTGATGGTCGTGGCCGCGGTGATCCTGATCCCGTTGCTGGTTTATCGATCGCGGCGCGCAGGCGCAGAGCCAGCCGAGGCGCCTGCGGGTCGTGCTTGAAGTAGACGTGCGTGTCGGCGTGTGAGGCCGCAGCCGCACCGATCTTCGTAGTCCACGCCTCGAGCGATTTCGTCGAATAGCCTCGTCGCAGCCTGAAGTAGCAAAAAGGCCCGAGCTCCACCAGTGGCGCTTGCGGCCACTTCTCCTCGTCGGTCACGACCAGCGCCCCGCCGTGCCGCTTGATGACGTCGTAGACGGACGCGTCGAACCACGACTCGTGGCGGAACTCGCACGCGGCCGGCCTCGCCAGCGCCGCCAGCAGACCGTCAAGCAGCTCGAGGTTCCGCTGGCGTGTCGGCGGGAACTGCAGCAGCACCGGACCGAGGCGGTCGCCCATGGTCGAAATGCGTTCGGTGAACAAGCCCGCCAGGCCGACGCGGTCGAAGGTCTCGGCCGAATACGTCAGGCCGCGGTTGGCCTTCATGCAGAAGCGAAACTCGGGCGGGGTGCCGTCGCGCCACTTCTCCAGCGTCGATGCGGGCGGCGTGCGGTAGAAGCTGCCGTTGACCTCCAGCCCGTTCAGCCTCGCCGAGTAGTAGTCGAGCATCTTCGCTCCGGCAAGGTTCTTCGGATAGAACCCGCCCTTCCACGTTGCGTAGCTGAACCCCGACGTGCCGGCGTAGAGAGTCGTGCTAGGCCGTGATGCGCTGCCGCATCACTCGCTCGTGCAACTGTCCGCATGCGGCGTCGGCCTCGCGGCCGCGCGTGTCGCGCACGGTGACGTTCAGGCCGGCGGCGACCAGCGCGTCCTTGAAGCGAGCAATCGCGTTCCGCGATGGCGCGTGATACGGCGTGTCATCGACCGGGTTGAACGGGATGAGGTTCACGTGCGCCAGCTTGCCCTTCAACAGCGCGGCGAGCTCGCGCGCGTCGCGGTCGGTGTTGTTGACGGCGTCGAGCATCACCCACTCGTAGCTGACTCGCCGCCCCGACGTTTCGGCGTAGCCGTTCGCTGCAGCTACCAGATCACGCACCGGGTACTTGCGATTGATGGGCACGAGCACGTCGCGCAGCTCATCGCGCGCCGCGTGCAATGAGATCGCAAGCGTCACCGGCAGCTTTTCCGCGGCCAGCTTTTCGATGCGCGGAATGACGCCGCTGGTGGACAGCACCATGCGCCGCGGGCTGATGCCAAGCCGCTCGGGATCTGACATGCGCCGAACCGAGTCGATCACCGCCGGGTAGTTCACGAACGGCTCCCCCATGCCCATGAACACGATGTGGGAGAGCCGGCGGCCTTCGTCCGCCAGAAGTCGCGCGGATGCGACGGCCTGCTCCTCGATCTCGTGCGCGCGCAGGTTGCGGCCGAAAGGAAACTTGCCGGTCGCGCAGAAAGGACACCCGACAGGGCAGCCCGCCTGCGAGGAGATGCACAGCGTGCTGCGGTCGGAGTAGCGCATCACCACGGCCTCCACCGTGTGGCCGCCATCAAGCTCATAAAGAGTCTTGGTGGTGAGGCCATTGTCCGCGTCGCTGCGCGCGACCGGCTGCAACGACGTCACGCGAAACGACTCGTCCAGCGCCGCGCGCAGAGGACGCGGAACATCGCGCATCGCGTCGAAGTTCGTAGCGCCGCGGCCGACCCACGCCAGCACCTGGCGGCGCCGATAGGCGGCGTCGCCGTGGCCCGCGAACCACGCGTCGAGCTCCCCGACAGGCACCGAAAGAATCGCCGGTTTCACTTCGTCGAAGATACGGATTCGAATATCTCGTCCGGGTGCGCGGGCCGGATGCGCGCGACGCCATCGTCCACCAGCTTCTGCAGATGGGCGCGCGTGGTCATCTCGGCGGCGCGCATTAGCTCGTCGCCCAGCTGGCCGTAGACGCGGGCCGTCACTTCGCCGAGCGTCCCGGGACTCTGGGCCAGGGCCGCGCTCACCTGCTTTTCTCGATCGAGCCGGTGCGCGTGGTACTCCTCTATCTTGGCCACTGCCTCGGTGACCGGATCCCAGTGGCCCGGAAACAGGATCGCGGGCTTCAGCGCCGCGAGCCGCGACAGAGAGCGCAGGTACGCGGCGACGTCCCCCTCGGGATACGTGATCATCGAGCTGCCCTGCCCGAGCACGAGATCCCCCGTGAACATCGCCTGGTCGGCGGGCAGCCAGAACGCCAGGTGGTCGGCGCAGTGCCCGGGCGTGTGCAGGGCCGTGATGTTGATGGCGCCCGCCCGCACGACATCGCCATCAGCCAGCTCGGGGAAGCGGCGCACCGACGCCTTGTGTCGCGATGCCAGCTGGGCGGCCAGTGGCAGATGGTCGGGATGCGAGTGCGTCACCAGGACCACGGCCACCGTCTTGCCCTGGAGCACACGCTCGATGGCGGCGAGATGGTTCTGATCGTCCGGTCCAGGGTCGATGACGACGGTCACGGGGCCGGCGTCGACAAGCCATGTGTTGGTGCCGGGGCCCGTGT
>DATDML010000061.1:0-3842 GCA_036518815.1 Candidatus Dormiibacterota bacterium | reverse complement strand
CGTTGGGCGCCGACTCGATGTGGCGCTCGCTGGAGGCCGGCCGGATCGTCGCGCTGGACCGGGTCAACACCATCGCCGACGGCCTTGCCGCCTCCTCCCCCGGGACGCTGACTTTCGCGATGGCGCGCCGGTTCGTGGACGAGATCGTGCGGGTCAAGGAAGCAGAGCTGCTGCGGGCCATCCGGTTGATGTTCGAGCTGGAGCACGTGCTCACCGAGCCCGCAGGCGCGGCCGGGATTGCCGGCCTTCTGCGCATGCCGCAGCGCTCGCCGGGCGAGCGGGTCGTGGTGATCGTCTCCGGCGCCAACGTGAGCGGGGAGGTCCTGGCCCAGGCCCTCAAATCGCCGTGAGCGGGTTACGCTGAAGGCGCTCCGTCAAGAATCGGGTTGGGGGTAACTGATCGGATGAAGGCCTACGTCCTCATCAACGCGTCACCCGGGCGCGCGCTGGAAGTGGCCAAGAAGATGGAAGGCGTCTCCGGCATCACCGCCGCCGACGCGATCACCGGTGAGTACGACGTCATCGCGGTATGTGAGGCGCCGGACGTGAACTCGATCGGATCGCTGATCGTCGACAAGATCCAGAAGATCGACGGCGTGTTCAAAACGGTGACCTGCCTGGCAGTCAAATAGGGCTCCTTTTGTACAAATCGCGCGCCTAGAGGCGCGAATGCGGCGCTTTTTGTACAAATCGGTGCTAGGCGGCCCCTCGGGCTGACACAAAAGCCCGCACTGCCCGTTCCAGGTCGTCCCGCGAGTGCGCCGCGGAGACCTGTGCCCGGATCCTCGCTTTGCCCTGGGGCACCACCGGGAACGAGAACCCGATGACGTAGACGCCCCGCTCGAGCATCAGCTCGGCGATGCGCCCCGCTTTGGCGGCGTCGCCGATCATCACCGGCACGATCGGGTGCTCGCCCGGCAGGATGTCGAAGCCCTCGTCGCTCATGCGCTTGCGAAAGAACGCTGTGTTGTCGCGCAGCTTCTCGCGCAGGTCGGACGCGGAACGCATCAGCTCCAGCACCTTCAAAGACGCAGCGACGATCGGCGGCGCAACGGAGTTGGAGAACAAGTAAGGACGCGAGCGCTGGCGCAACATCGCCACCATCTCGCGGCGGCCTGAGACGTAGCCGCCGCTGGCGCCGCCCAGCGCCTTGCCCAGCGTGCCCGTGATCGCGTCGATGCGGCCCATCACGCCGAAGTGCTCATGCGTGCCGCGGCCGTTTGCGCCGACGAAACCGACAGCGTGCGAGTCATCGGTCATGACCAGCGCGTCGTGACGATCGGCCAGCGCACAGATTTCCTGAAGCGGCGCCAGGTAGCCGTCCATCGAAAAGACGCCGTCCGTGACGATGATTCGATAGCGCGCGCCTTTCGCCGCGACCAGCTGCTTCTCGAGGTCGGCCATGTCCCGATTCGCGTAGCGATAGCGCTGCGCCTTGCACAGGCGAACGCCGTCGATGATGCTCGCGTGGTTGAGCGCGTCGGAGATGATGGCGTCGCGCTCGTCGAACAGCGCCTCGAAGATGCCGCCGTTCGCGTCGAAGCAGGACGAATAAAGGATCGTGTCCTCGGTCCCGAGGAAATCCGTCAGCGCCGCCTCGAGCTCCTTGTGCACCTCCTGCGTGCCGCAGATGAACCGCACCGAGGCCATGCCGTAGCCCCAGCGGTCGAGAGCCTCGTGCGCGGCGGCCACGACCCGCGGATCGTCGGCCAGGCCGAGGTAGTTGTTGGCGCACAGGTTCAACACGTCACGTTCCAGCACCGCGACCGTGGCGCCCTGCGCCGAGCCGATGACACGCTCCGGCTTCCACAAGCCCGCCTCGCGAATTTTCTCCAGCTCCGCGGTCAGATCAGAACGCATGCGTTCGAACATCACGCGGACTGTACCAGCCGAATTCGCGGCAGGCCGCAGGCCCGCAGGCCGGCGCCATCCGGGCGGCCGGTGCCAAGGATGGGGTGGCGCGACGAGGAGCGCATTTGATATGCGCGACGAGTGAGCGCCGGGCCCCCAGTCGCAGGCATCAGACGCCGCAGGCGTCCCGGCCGCCCTGAGGCGCCGGATGCCGCCGATTCCGGCGGGTGCAGGCCGCTAGCTCCAGTCCATGACGACCTTGCCGCACTTCCCCGAGTGCCCCACCGCGAAGGCTTCCTTGTAATCGCGATACGAGAACCGGTGGGTGATCACCGGCGAGATGTCGAGGCCCGTCTGCACGAACACCGACATCTGGTACCACGTCTCGAAGATCTGCCGGCCGTAGACGCCGCGCACCGTGAGCATCTTGAAAACCACCTGCGACCAGTCGACCGGAAACTCGTGCTCCGGCAAACCGAGAACCGCGATGCGGCCGCCGTGGGCCATGTTGTCGATCATCTCGCGCATCGCGCTGGGCACGCCTGACATCTCGAACGCGACGTCGAAGCCCTCCTTCATCCCGAGCTGCTCCTGCGCCTCGCGCAGCCGCGTCTTGCTCACGTCGACCGCGAGCGTGACGCCGATCTTCCGCGCCAGCTCGAGCCGGTAATCGCTCACATCCGTGACCACCACGTGACGCGCGCCGTTGTGCCGCGCCACGATCGCGGCCATCAAACCGATGGGACCCGCCCCGGTGATGAGCACGTCCTCGGCGATCAGCCTGTATTGCGTCGCCACGTGGACCGCGTTGCCGAACGGATCGAAGATGGCCGCGACGTCCAGGTCGATCTTGCCGAGATGCGGCCATAGGTTGCCCGCCGGCATGACTATGTATTCGGCGAACGCCCCGTCGCGCTGCACGCCGATGCCGACCGTGTTGGCGCACAGCGCGCGCCGGCCCGCCAGGCAGTTGCGACACCGGCCGCACACGATGTGGCCTTCGGCGCCGACGAGCTCGCCGACGTAGACGGACTCCACGCCCTCGCCGACTTCAGCGACCTCGCCCACGAACTCGTGCCCCACCACGAGCCCGGGCTTGATGGTGGCCTGAGCCCACTCGTTCCACGCGTCGATGTGCAGGTCGGTGCCGCAGATGCCGGTGCGGAGAACGCGGATCAAGACCTCGCCGGGGCCGGCCTTCGGCTCAGGCACGTCCTGCAGCCACAGCCCCGGTGCGGCTTCCCGCTTGACGAGCGCCTTCAACGGGTGCGCGCGGCCGCCGGGGCGCCGGCGGCGCGGGCCTCGTGCAGGAGGCTCGAGAGCCACGGCACCAGCTGGGGCAGCTCCTGCTCGAAGCTGCCGATCGACGGCGACCAGGTCAGCTCCCGCCGCGACCACGAATCGTCGTAGTAGCGCGGCTTGCTGAGCACGTCGACAGCGTAGATCCCCGGCCAGACCGGCGCCCCGACCGGCGTCACCATCTCCTCGCCGAGGGCCCGGAGATAGCCGAGGTCGTAGGGCAGGTTGCGGATCGTGCACGGCACGTCGAGCGCGGAGCAGATCGCCTCCAACACGTCGCGCCACGTCGAGTCGAAGCCGCCGACGATGTAGCTGCGTCCGGGCGCTCCGCGGTCGGCGGCGGCCAGACAGGCGCGGGCGACGTCAGAGGCGGCGACGAAGGTCATCGCCGCGCGGCCCCCGAGCGGCAGCCAGATCCGACCGTGGCTCACGTCGGTCAGCAGGCGCGGCAACAGCCAGTCTTCGCCGGCGCCGAAAACCCGCGCCGGGCGCAGGGTCACAACTTCGAGGTCTTGCGCCTCCTCGCGCAGCCATTCCTCTTCGCGCAGCTTGAGCTTTTCGAAAACGTGCACCGGCTTCAGCTCGGACTTTTCGTTGATGCGCACGCGATGGTCCGGCCCATACACGTCCGCGGTCGACACGAGGACGAGCCGACGGACGTTCGCGCTCCGCGCCGCCTCGACCACGCGCAT
>DATDML010000060.1:0-10516 GCA_036518815.1 Candidatus Dormiibacterota bacterium | reverse complement strand
GCTATTACGCCTATATCGCCTTGTGGTCCGACAAACCCTTTAACGGTCCGCTGCTGATCCGGGCCCTCGACCTGGTGAATGGCCAGCGCGTGATTTTCGTTGGCCAATACGCGGCAGGCCAATACGTGGGCAGCGACGTGCTCGACGGCAAGTCGGTTGACCCGCACCTCGAATTCGTGATCCCTGAAATCGCTCCGCCGTATGCGTGGCTGATGACGATCGGGGTGAAGAACGTCGACAACTGCGAGGGCTGGCAGTTCGACGCCCCTGGGTTCAGCGAGGTCTACTACGCGTAGCGCGGTTGCAACAAAACGCGCCCGCCGCTACGTCACTAGGTAGCACCATGCAGCAACTAGTTCAGCTGGCCAACCTGTCGACCGAACGCAGTGACCCGACGCAGCTGCTGGCTCCCATGATCCCGACGGGCGTTCGACTGGCGAAAGCGATGCTCCACGACGCACAGGCAGCGGAGGATGCCGTCCAGGAAGCCTCACTGATCGCGTGGAAGAAACTGTCGCAGGGCGTGTGGCCCGAGAAGCCACAGGCCTGGTTTCTCGGCGTCGTCGCCAACGAATGCCGCAACGCTCGGCGAGGCAAGTGGAACATCGCCGTTCGCCTCGGCCTCGGCGATGAGCACCATGTGGCGCCGGCCGATGAGCGCGTGCTCCGTGGTTCGGACTTGCGCCGCGCGCTCGCCAGGCTGCCGCATGCGGATCGGCTGGTTGTCGTCCTCTTCTATTACCTGGACCTCCCGCTGGACGAGGTGGCAACAACGGCGGGTATCTCGGTAGCGGCTGCACGATCGCGCCTATACCGGTCAGTCCGACGGCTCCGCCCAGAACTTGCGGTTGAGGAGGCTCTCTCATGAGTCTGCGCGTCGATATTCACGAAGCCATTGACGATGTTGCGGCGGACGAACAAGCCATTGCGTCGCGGGTGGTCGCGGCCATGACATTCACGCCGGCCCCTGTGAAAAGCGCGAAGTCGACTCCGCGCCGGTGGTCGTCTTCGCTGCGCGGGATCGGCTCGCTGGCGGCTGCCCTACTCGTTGTGGCGCTCATAGGCGCCGTAGTCGTGGGCGGTCGCGCCTGGCGGCACTCGACCTCGCCCGAAACACGGCCGCAACAGACCCTCGTGAAACAGCTCGAGGCGCGTCAGCTCAACCTGGCAGTCATCGGCGCAGAAGCGCCATGTCCGGTGACGTCGCATCTCGGATCCCCGGACGTCACTCTCGCCGGCAGCGCGTGGTCCGACGACGCCGGCAGGTACTGGGACATGGCCGCCGTCACAGCGTCGAGTGGGACAGGGCCGGTCCTGATTCGTGGCGTCGATCTGCGGACCGGGAACGCAATGTTCTTCGTGGGCTCGTGGGCCTACGGGCCGGTCGTTGGCACCGATGTGTGGGACGGCGCCGCCGTGACGTACCACAGCGAGCTGCTTCTCGACCCGAGCCACCCGACGCGTGAGTCGGTGGGCCAGGGGTTGTCGAGGTGGACATTCACCGCGGGCACCTCCCCGAATGGCGGCCCAACGTGGTGCTTTGGTCTGCAGATGGACGGCGCCGGCTTCAGCCAGACGGTGGTGCTCGCCCGCTAGCGGAACCTTACGGGCCATGCGTACGTATAAAACCTTGCTACGGAAGACCGAACCTATAATCCCGGACATGGGGTGGGAGGCCTGATGGCCACCGACGCTGTAACTCGCGTCGCGAACGTCGTCATGGAGAACGTCGGCCGCGCCATAGTCAATAAAGAGGACGAGGTTCGGCTCTGCCTCGTGACTCTGCTCTGCGAAGGCCACCTGCTCATCGAAGACGTTCCCGGCGTCGGCAAGACGATGCTGGCCAAATCCCTCGCGCGCTCACTCGACTGCACGTTCCGGCGCATCCAGTTCACCCCCGACCTGCTGCCCTCCGACGTCACAGGTGTACGGGCCTTCAACCAGAAGCAGAACGAGTTCGAGTTCCGTCCGGGTCCGGTGTTCGCGCAGATCCTGCTGGCGGACGAGATCAACCGCGCGAGCCCCAAGACCCAGGCCGCGCTGCTCGAAGCGATGGAAGAGCGCCAGGTCACCCTCGACGGCGAGACCCACGAGCTGCCGAAGCCCTTCATGGTCATGGCGACTCAAAACCCCGTCGAGTACTCGGGCACGTTCCCATTACCCGAGGCTCAGCTCGACCGTTTCCTGATGAAGGTGCGGCTCGGGTACCTGTCCGACAAGGAAGAGGCGGCTCTGCTCGGCCAGCACAAGGTCGAGTCGCCGATGGTGGAGCTGCAACCCGTGGTTTCGCCCAACGAGCTCAAGCTCGCGCAGAGCGCGGTGCGCGAGGTGTTCGTAAAGCCCGAGTTGCGCGAGTACATCGCACGGATCGTCGGTCGCACGCGCACCAGCCCCGAGGTGGCGCTGGGTGCCAGCACCCGCGGGACGCTGAACCTGTACCACGCGGCCCAGGCCTACGCCGCATTGCTAGGGCGCACTTACGTGATCCCGGACGACGTGAAGACGCTCGCCGAGCCCGTGCTCGCGCACCGCATCATCCTTCGGCCCAACGCCGAGATGCAGGGCCAGAGCGCAGGCAAGCTGGTCGCCGGTCTCCTCGAGCGGGAGCACGTCCCGCAGCTCGCGTACGACGGCTAGCAAAAAGCTCGGTAGTTTGATCCGGTGAGCAAGGTCGCCCTCGCCGCCGCCCTCGCCCTGCTCTTCCTCTTCACGTACCTGCTCGGGGTCAAGCCGGGTTACACGCTGGCTTACGCGCTGACCTTGCTCTTCATCCTCGCGTGGCTCTGGCCGCGCTACGTCGTCCGGCGCATCACATTCCACCGCCAGCTCGACCCCGGCACGCCGACGGTCGGCGAGCAGTTCGAGGAGACCTTCACCGTTTCGCGGCGCGGATTCGTGCCGGCGCCATGGGTGGAGGTGCGCGACCTCGGCCAGGTCGCCGACTACCAGCCTGGGCGGGTCGTCTCCGCCGGCGGCGAGCCGGTGTCGTGGCGCGCGCGCGGCTCATACCGGCGCCGAGGCTGGATGACCTTCGGCCCGACCTCGGTGCGCGTGCAGGAGCCGTTCGGTCTCTTCCAGCAGGAGCGGCGCTTCAAAGAGCGCACGTCGATCCTGGTCTACCCGCGCATCCGGCCAATCCCCGACCTCATGACCACCAGCGCGCAGCACCTCGGCTCATCGCCGGCCAGCGGCGCTTGGGCCGACTATCCGCCGGAGACCGGCGGCGTCCGCGACTACGCGGCGGGCGACAGCTTCGGCCGCATCCACTGGCCGCTTTCGGTGCACCACAACCGGCTGATGTCGAAGACGTTCGAGCAGCCGCTGACCACTGACATCTGGATTCTTCTCGACCTCGATCGCAAGGTCCACGTCGGCACCGGTGAGGAGTCGACGCTCGAGTACGCGGTCAGCCTCGCCGCATCGATGGCGCACCAGGTGTCCAGCCGCGGCCGCGAGGTCGGCCTCATCGCCAATGACGCGCGCGGCACGTTCCTCCAGCCGCACCGTGCGATCCGGCAGGACCGGCTGATCCTCGACTACCTGGCGATCGCCCAGGCCGACGGCAACACGTCTCTGCGCCAGGCGCTCGCGTGGGATCGCGTGCGCAGGCTGCCGCGCCGCGCGATCGCCGTCATCACGCCGAGCGCCGACCCCGACTGGGTGCACCTCTTGCAGGCCGTGCGCGGGCGCCGGACCACGTTGATCGTCTTCTACCTCGACGCTGTGAGCTTCGGCGGCGCTGACAGAAACCCGACCTTCGACCTCGGCCAGGACGTGGATCTGTATGTGGTCAGGAAGGGCGACGACTTCGCCCGCCTCGTGAGGACGCGCGATGCAGTTCGTATCGCCTAGAAGGCTGGCGCTCGTCGAGCGCACACGCGCAGCCGTGCCTGCGTCGACGGTATGGACCGCGATCCTGGTGTTCGCGCTCGCGGTCACCATCGCCAAGTCGACGGTATCGGCACTCTGGGTGCCGGCCGGCGTCGACGGCATCCCGTTCGTCGCCCTCGGCGGCGCGATCTTGATGTCGGTGCTCGCGGTCACGCCGCTGCCTGCGTGGTTCTGCGTGACGCTCGGCATCGTCGCCGGCCCGGTGATCTCCGCCTTCGTCTCGGCGTCGCAGTTCAAGATCGTGCATCCCGAGGACCCAACCGGCATAGGGCTGCTCCAGGTCTGGATCATCCGTCTCTTCGACGGCTCGGCGTTCGGCTTCCAGGACTTCGTCGGTTTCGTGATCACGCTGCTGATGTGGGTCACGGGCGCGTGGCTCGCTTGGTGCGTCATCCGCTGGCGTCAGCCGCTGATCGGCCTCATCCCCGGCGCGGCGGCGTTCGTCACCAACGTCCTCAACACCAACAACCAGCAGGGCTACACGTTCATCTTCCTGGCGCTGACGCTCGGCCTGTTGCTATGGACGACTTACACCGGCTCGGTCGCGAAGGCGATCGCCGCGCGCATCAAGATGACGGGCGACGCCCGGTGGGACTTCTGGGAGACCGGCCTCATCGCGACCGCCGGCCTGCTCGTTGTGGGCATCATGCTGCCGCCCATCTCGACCATCGACCGCACGCAGACGATGGAGACGAGCGTCTTCCAGCAGTGGGCCAACGTGCAGGCGCACCTGAACAACATCAGCTCTTCGCGCGGCAACAGTCCGGGCGGTCTGTCGACCACCGGCTTCAGCCAGGTGGTGCAGATGAACAAGAGCCTCAAGGTGTCCTCGACGCCGGTGTTCACGTACGCGCTCACGGCCGGTCCCTACCCCGGCCCCAACTATTTCCGCGGCGTCAACCTCAGCACACTTGAGCTCGATCCCGCCGGGGTGCCGACGTGGGGATTCGGCGACACCGATTACCAAACTGGCATCGCCGCCGAAAGTGTGCCCACGTTCGCTGAGAACTACAAGTGGAATGCGCTCGCGACATTCATCGTCTACATGGTCAATCCGCCCAGCGGCGACGGCAGCGCGATCTACTTCTATCCCGGGCAGTTCTACGGCATCGACAAGCCGGCGCGGGCCCATGAAGCGGTGGTGCCGCCTGTCGGCATGTTCGCGGCGCAGCTCGCGACAGTCGATCGCCTCACCGCCATCGGCCCGACCTTCAACACGCGCGGGCTCTACAACGTGCTCGTCGGCTATCCGGACGTCTCGGCCGACGAGCTGCGCCTCGCGGGCACCGATTACGGCGCCTGGCTCGCGCCATACGAAAACCTACCCGCCACTAGCTACAGGCCTGACTACGCGATCAACTACATCCACACGCGTGCGCTGGAGCTGACGTCCGGACTGAACAACCCCTACGACCAGGCGACCGCGATCGAGTCCTGGCTGCGCAGCGAGGCGTTCACGTACACGCTTACGCCGCCACAGCCGCCCAAGGGCGTCGACCCCATGTACTACTTCCTGCACGACTCGCATAAGGGCTACTGCCAGTACTTCGCGATGGCCATGGGCGAGATGCTGCGATCGCTCGGCATCCCGACGCGCCTGGTAAGCGGCTACGGGCCTGGCGGCGTCGACGCCGCCACCCACCGCCAGATCGTCCGCGACGAGGACGCGCACGTCTGGGTCGAGAGCTACTTCCCGACGTACGGCTGGATTCCTTTCGAGCCGACCAACGACGGCTTCTACCAGCCGATCTCGCGACCGTCGTCGCGCGTGGGCGCGTGCTTCACCGACAACCACTGCAACAACCCGAGCCCGGTTGCAGCGCCGAGCGCGCCGCCCGTAAAGTCGTCGCCCCGCATCAACGACCCAGGCGTCAACGGCGACGTCGGCGCGACGCCGACGGGATCGCCGCTGCGCTTCGTCGACGCGAGCATGGTCATCCGTGTCCTCGGTCTGCTGGGAGCGCTTCTGCTGTTCGTGGTGGCGCTCGGCTTCCGCTACCTGAGACCGCGGACAGTGGCAGGGGTCTGGCGGCGCGTGCTCACGCTCGCCCGCATCGCGGGCGCGGAGCTATCGCCGGGTGAGACCCCGCTGGAGGTCGACAAGCGGCTGAGCCATGCCTTCCCGGAGGCCGCGCCTCACCTGCACAGCCTCACCGGCTCATTTGTGGTCGCCGCATACGCGCCGCCTGAAGAGGCGGCCACGACCAGGCCGATGGTGATGGAAGCGTGGGCGTCGCTGCGACCGATGATGGTGCGCCGCGTGCTGTCTAGGCTGCGGCCAGGACGGTAGCCGGGAGACAAGCGAAATGGCCCGCGCGCTGAGCACCGTGCCGGGAATCGCGTGGCAGCGCACCCGGGCCGCGATGCCGGCGTCGACCGTGTGGTCGGCGATCCTGGTGTTCGCGCTCGCCGTCACCATCGCGCGGTCCACTGTGGCTGCGCTGTGGGTCCCGGCCGGCGTCGACGGCCTCCCGTTCGTTGCGCTCGGCGGCGCGATATTCATGGCTGTGCTCGCGATCACGCCGCTCCCGTCGTGGCTGTGCGTGGCGCTCGGTCTCGCCGCGGGGCCGGTCGTCTCTGCTTTGGTGTCGGCGTCTCAGTTCAAGCTCGGTGATCCTGAGGATCCGACCGGGGTCGCATTGGCCCAGGTCTGGATCATCCGCGTCATCGACGGATCGGCCTTCGGTCATCAGGACTTCGTCGGCTCCGTGATCACGCTGCTGATGTGGATCACCGGCGCGTGGCTCGCGTGGTGCGTTGTGCGGTGGCGCAAGCCGCTGATCGGTTTGATCCCTGGGGCCGCGGCGTTCGTCACCAATGTCCTCAACACCAACAACCAGCAGGGCTACACGTTCATCTTCCTGGCGTTGACCCTCGGCTTGTTGTTGTGGACCACTTACAACGCCGGCGTCGCGGGCGCCGTCGCCGCGCGACTCAAGATGACCGGCGACGCCCGCTGGGATTTCTGGGAGACAGGCCTCGTGGCGACGGCGGGGCTGCTGGTCGTGGGCATCATGCTGCCGCCCCTGACCACCATCGACCGCACGCAGACCATGGAGTCGAGCGTGTTTCAAGGCTGGGCGCAGTTCCAGGAGAAGTTGAATCGCACAGGCGTGCTAGGCAACGGGCCCGGCACCGGCGCGACCGCCAGCACCGGTTTTTCGGTGAGCGTGCATCTGGGCGCGCAGCTCGAGCAATCCAAGACGCCGGTATTCACCTACACGCAGACCGGCGGCTACCCGGGCCCCGTGTATTTCCGCGGCGTGAACCTGTCGATCATCGACCAGGCGCCCGACGGCCAGGCCTCATGGGACTATGGCTCGGCGCCGTATCGAGTCGGTGTCACGGCCAACGAAATTCCTGTGTACTCGGAGTCGTACGAGCAGATCGCGCTCGCGACGTTCACCATCAACATGATCACCCCGCCGGCCGGTGACCAGCAGAACGTCCTCTTCTACCCAGGTCTGCTCTACAAGACCTCACGCAGCTCGGTGGCCGAAGAAGTTCTCGTGCCGACGTCAAATATCTTTCCGACGAGCCTGACGACCGTCGACCGGCTTGACGCGACCAATCCACCGTTTTCGAAGGGCCAGTACGACATTACTGTCCAGTACCCGAACGTCACCGCTGACGAGCTCCGCGCGGCCGGCAGCGACTACGCGACGTGGCTGCAGCCGTACACGCTGCTGCCGTCGGGCGTGGAGACGCGCGAGGTCTATCAGTACATCCACCAGCTCGCGCTAGACGTCACCGCGGGCAAGACCAACCCTTACGACCAGGCTTCCGCCATCGAGGACTACCTGCGCGACACCAACAACTTCACGTACAAGCTGAAACCGAAGCAGGCGCCCGCGGGCACGGACAGGCTGTACTACTTCCTGAAGACGTCACACGAGGGCTACTGCCAGTACTTCGCGATGGCCATGGGCGAGATGCTGCGGTCGCTTGGCATTCCTACGCGGCTGGTGAGCGGCTTCGGCCAGGGGACGTTCAACGACATCGAGCACCGCGACGTGGTGCATGACGACGACGCGCACGTCTGGGTCGAGAGCTACTTTCCGGGCTACGGCTGGATTCCCTTCGAGCCGACCAACGACAGCTTCTATCAGAAGATTCCGCGCGGCTCTTCGCTCAACGGCCTGTGCCTTCGCGACAACAACTGCACCATCCCGATCGGCATCACGGGCCCAGCGGGATCCGCGGCGCCGGGCACGCCCCGGATCAAGGACCCCGGCGTCAAGGACGACCAGGGCGTCACGCCGGCCGGATCCACATTCCGATGGCCGGACTCGGCGACGATCACCCGCATCCTCGGCGTCGTCGGCGCGCTGATTCTCTTGTTGATGGCATTCGGGGTGCGCTATCTGCGGCCGCGGACGGTGATGGGCGTGTGGAGGCGCGTGCTCACTCTCGCGCGCCTGGCGGGCGCGCAGGTGACGCCGGGCGAGACTCCCCTGGAGCTCGATCAGAGGCTGAGCCGCGCCTTCCCAGAGGCCGCGCCGCATCTCCATACCCTGGCGGGCTCGTTTGTCGTGGCCGCTTACGCGCCGCCGGAGATGGCGGAGGCGACCAAACCGACCGTCATGGAATCGTGGGCATCGCTGCGACCGGTGATGGTCCGCCGCGTTCTGTCGCGCATCAGGCCCGGACGTTCGTAACCGGGCATAAATTACCCTTGCTTTCGATCATGGGGATCGAAGGCAAGCAGTACCCGCGGGTCACCGTCGAGATCGACGCCGGCAAGGTCGCCGAGTTTGCCTGGGCCATCGGCGCCGACCCGAATGAGGGCGTGCCGCCGACCTTCGCCGCCGTCTACTGCCTCGGCGCGACCGCGCCGCAGCTCTTCGACGACGAAGAGGCCGCCATCGACTTTGCACGCCTCCTGCATGCGGAGCAGGAATTCGAGTGGACACAGCATCCCGAGGTGGGGGATGAGCTGACCTCGCAGGCGCGCGTGGCCTCGGACATCTCCCGCCGCGGCATGCGATTCGTCACCTTCGAGACCGAAACGACCACGAAGGGCGGCGAGCCGGTTTGCAAGTCGCGCGCGCTGTTCGTCATCAGGGGCACGCCTTGATCGCGCACAAAGTTCTCTTCCGAGAGGAGCAGATCGCCGCCTACGCGCGCGCCTCTGGCGATATGAACCCGATCCACCTCGACGAGGAATTCGCGAAATCCGTCGGCCTGCCGGGCGTGATCGCACACGGCATGCTCCAGATGAGCATGGCCGCCATTGCCGCCGCCCAGGCCGCGGGCGGCCCCAAGCGACTGCGCAAGCTGGCGGTACGTTTCGCGGGCATGGTCGAGCCCGGCGACACGGTGACCTTCGTCGCCGACGAGGTCTCGCCGGGCAAGCTGCAGATCAAAGCGACCAACCAGCACGGCGACGTGATCATCAGCAAGGGCTCCGCTGAATTCGTCAGCGGCCACGGCGCATAACCATGACACTCGAGTTTTCGCTGACCTCGGAGCAGGAGGCGATTCGCGACCTCGCGCACGAGTTCGCGGTCAACGAGATCCGGCCGGTCGCCGCGCACTTCGACGAGACCGAGGAGTTTCCCTACGAAGTCGTCAAGAAGGCGCACAAGCTGGGCCTGAGCCCGGCGGCCTTTCTTCCCGAGGAGTACGGCGGCCAGAACCTCGACTTCCTGACCGAGCTGATGCTCAACGAAGAGCTGTCGTGGGGATGCGCGGGCATCGCGGTGTGCATCCAGTCGATGGCGCTCGCTATCGCCGGTATCAAGTCCAGCGGCACCGAAGAGCAGAAGAAGCGATGGCTGCCGGAGTTCACGAATCCCGACAAGCTCGTGCTGGGTGGCCTCGGCCTCACCGAGCCGGACTCGGGTTCTGACGCCCTGGCCATGAAGACGCGCGCAACGCGCGTGAGCGACGGCTACGTCCTCAACGGCACCAAGCAGTTCTGCACGAATGGCGGCATCGCCGACTATCACGTGATCTACGCGAACACCGACCCGAGCAAGGGCCCGGCGGGCATCGCGTCGTTCCTGGTCCCGAAAGGCACGCCCGGATTGAAGATGGGCCGCAAGGAGCAGAAGCTCGGCGTGCGCGCGAGCCACACGGCGCAGGTGATCCTGGACGACTGCCACGTCCCGCTCGACCACCGGCTCGGCGGCGAGCCCGACGCTGACAACGCAGGTCCCGGAGCGCTAGGCGCTCTGATGACGCTCGAGGCCACGCGGCCGGGAGTCGGCGCCGGCGCGCTCGGCATCGCCCGCGCCGCATACGAATTCGCGCTCGAGTACGCGCAGGACCGCAAGCAGTTCGGCAAGCCGCTATGGCAGCACGAGGCCATCGGATTCAAGCTCGCCGACATGGCGATGAAGATTGACGCCGCGCGGCTGCTCATCTGGCGCGCGGGCTGGATGGCGACTCAGGGCAGGCCCTTCGAGCGCGCCGAGGGTTCGATGGCCAAGTGCTTCGCCGCGGACGTCGCGATGGAGGTCACGACGGACGCGATCCAGGTGCTCGGCGGCTACGGGTACATCAAGGAGTACCCCGTCGAGAAGTGGTTCCGCGACGCCAAGATCTATCAGATCTGGGAGGGGACCGCGGAAATCCAGAGGCTGGTCATATCGCGCGCGATCGCAGGCTCGCGCGCGTCAAT
>DATDML010000059.1:0-17786 GCA_036518815.1 Candidatus Dormiibacterota bacterium | reverse complement strand
GGCAGCGGCGACCCTCTCATCCTCTGGGACCGCTCCTATTGGACGCTGCGCTAGAACGGGAGCTCCTCCTCTTCCATGCCGAAGTGGTGGCCGACCTCGTGCAGCAGCGTGCGCCGTATTTCTTCGATGAGATCGTTCATGGTCCGGGTCGCGCGTTCGTGCGACCGCTTGTACAGCGTTATCCGCTCGGGGTAGCCGTCACCGCTGCCGAGCGCTCCGGCCCCTTCGTACAGGCCCATGAGCCCGTCAGCGGAGCTCTCCTCGACGATGATCATCGTGTTCGTCAGGTAGGGCCGGAACTGCTTCGGAATGCGTTCGACCGCCGCCTGCACCAGCTCCTCGAATTCCTTCATGCTGACGCGCATGGGTGAATTGAAGCGGGTCGTCGTCGTCGGCGCAGGCACCATGGGATCGCAGATTGCGCTGCAGACAGCGCTCAGCGGCAAGTACCAGGTGACCCTCGTCGACTCAGTGCACGCGCAGCTCGAGCGCGCCCGCGCCCAGAACCAGAAGCTCGTCGACCGCTCGGTCGAGAAGGGCAGGCTCACTGCCGACGCGGCCAAGGCCGCAATGGGCCGAATCACCGAAAGCGACAACCTTGCAGGCCCGGCGAAGGATGCCGACTTCGTCATCGAGGCGGTCATCGAGGACTTCGAGGCCAAGAAAGCGGTCTTCGAGGACCTCGCCGAGCACGCTGCCAAAGACGCGATACTCACGAGCAACTCGAGCACGATCGCCATCAGCCGGCTGGCCGAATTCTCGGGCCGGCCCGAGCGCTGCGCGAACACCCACTTCTTCCACCCGGTCACGGTGATGCAGCTCTGCGAGGTCGCGCGCGGCCCGGAGACATCTGACGAGACGGTCGAGGCCGCGATGGAGTTCGTGCGCAGCATCGACCGCACACCGGTGCTGTTGCGGAAGGAGATCTGGGGCTTCATCGTCAACCGCATCCTCTTTGCGGCGTCGGAGGAGGCGATCTTCCTGCTCGAAGGCGGCTACGCCAGCGCCGAGGACATCGACATCGCGGTCCAGAAGGGCCTGAACTGGCCGATGGGCCCGTTCCACCTGCTCGACTTCAGTGGCCTCGACATCTTCTATGGCGCGATGAAGGACCGACACCAGCAGGGCGAGGGCTCCGGCGCGCCGCAGGTACTGGAGGACCTGATCTCGGCTGGCAAGCTGGGACGCAAAACTGGGGAAGGATTCTTCAAGTACTAGACGGCATACCCCCGGCGGGGGTCGAACCCGCGCTGGACCGGGTTTAAGCCGGCTGCCTCTGCCATTGGGCTACGGGGGCGACATCATTTTGCCCCCGGCGGACTGCGGGCGATCCAACGACCTTCCGCCTACAATCCTTGCGGTGGCCACCCGAGCTGAAGAGGAACCGGATGAGCCCGAAGAACCGGAAGGGCCGAGCGCTCCCGACAACGGCGCCAACGCGCCGACGCGCATGGTGCCGTCGGTTTCGCTCCCCAGCCGAGATTGGGAGTACTCGACGCACGTCTTGACGGTGGCCCAGGTCGCCGACGGCAAGACGCTGGTGCAGGTTCTCAAGGATTCCGCGGCCGATGGCTGGGATCTTGCTGAGATCGTCGACGGGGGGGAGAAGCGCGTACTCCTGATGAGACGGCCGAAGCGCGCCCAGCGCGAGGCCAGACGAGTAGGGTTCGCGCCTCCGACACTGACCTGACAGCCGTCGCCGCGCGCCGCAAGCGTCGGGTGCTCGTGGTCGAGGACGATGCGCCGATACGCGCCCTGGTCGCCGAGATCGTCCGCCAGCAGGGCCATGAAGCCCTGGAGGCCGCCAACGGCTCGAGCGCAATCGAGCTCGGACGCGCCGCTCAGCCCGACCTGGTGCTGGTCGACTGGGTGCTGCCCGACATCAGCGGCACCGAGGTGATCCTGGAGCTGCGGCGCCAGGGCCTGGTCTGCCCGATGGTCATGCTGACCGGCCGCACCAACAAGATGGACGAGGTGGTCGGCCTCGAGGTGGGCGCCGACGATTACATCACCAAGCCCTTCGACTCGCGCATCCTGGCCGCGCGCGTCAACGCGCACCTGCGCCGCTCGACCTTCTCGTCGTCTGGCACAGGCCCGGAGGGGATGATCACCGTGGGCGCGATGCAGATCGACAACGCCGCGCGCCGCGTGCGAATCGAAGACGAAGAGATACCGCTCACGATGACTGAGTTCAACCTCATCGCCGTCCTGGCCGCCAACCCGGAGCGCGTGCTCACGCGCGCTCAGTTGAGGGACAAGGTCTGGGGCTACCCGCATGACCTCGACGACCATTCCGTCGACCCGCACGTGCAACGGCTGCGACGCAAGCTGGCGAAACATCCGGAATCGGGCGTGATCCTGGACGCCGTGCCCGGCCTGGGTTACCGCCTGTCGGTCAGATCCGTTTGATTCGTTACCAGGTAGATGACCATGGGTGACTCCCGGCCGATCGGCATATTCGATTCCGGCGTCGGCGGCCTCACCGTGCTGCGAGCCATTCGCGAGCGGCTGCCGCACGAGCCGACGATCTACCTCGCCGACCTCTACCACTTCCCTTACGGGCCGCGATATCAGGACGAAGTGCGCGGCTTTGCGTTCGACATCATTCGCTACCTCGAGACGCGCGACGTGAAGCTCGTCGTGATCGCATGCAACACCGCGACCGCGGCTGCGCTCAACCAGGCGCGCGAGCACTTCGAGGTGCCGATCGTCGGCGTCATCAACCCAGGCGCCCAGGCGGCCGTGGACACGACGCAGAACCGACGCGTCGGAGTGATCTCCACCGAAGGCACGATGCGCAGCCAGGAGTATCTGCACGCGATCAAAGAGCTCGACCCGATGATCGGCGTCTACCAGAAGGCGTGCCCCGACCTGGTGCAGATTGTCGAAGACGGTGACGCCGACACACCACGGGCCGAGGCTGCCCTGCGTCGCGACCTCGCCGAGATCGTGCGCCTAGGCGCGGACACGCTCGTGCTGGGCTGCACTCACTACCCGTTGTTGAAGCCCGCGATCGAACGCGTCTTTCCGAACACGTTCCAGCTCGTGGACTCGGCGACGACCACCGCGGCCAAGGTGGAGCGCCATCTCGACCACTCGCGCCTGCGCGCGGACTCGCAGCCGCCTCATCATGAGGTGCTGGTGACCGCGGTGCCGCAGACCTTCCACGACATCGCGGCCAATCTTTTCGGCGATGCGATAGCGGCCGAGGAGGTCAACATCTGGGAGCAGCAACGAGCGCAGAAGACCTGAGCGTCTTCGCTCCGATCGCGCGCGATCTCGCGTCGGTCGAGTCGGAGCTTAGGTTGACCATCGAGAACGATCCCGACGTGGTCGCGGAGCCGATGGGAGACCTGTTCGCCGCAGGCGGCAAGCGCGTGCGTCCGGCTCTGGTCCTGCTTTCGGGCAAGCTCGGCAGCTACGACGTCTCGCGGCTGACGCCTGCGGCCATGGCCGTCGAGCTCGTGCATGCGGCCACGCTCGTGCACGACGACGTGATCGATCGCTCACCGACCCGGCGCGGTCGCCCGTCGGTCGCCGCGGCCCTCGGCGATGAGCCCGCGATCGTCGTAGGCGACTACTACTTCGCCAAGGCGTATGAGCAGGCTTCCTACAGCCAGTCGCCTGAGGTCGTTGCGCTGCTTGCTGAAGCCGTGATGAAGATCTGCGCGGGCGAGGTGCGCCAGCAAGCGATTCGCCACAACTACAGCACGTCGGTCGACGAGTACATGGAGCGCATCGAGGCGAAGACGGCGACGCTATTGGCGGCCTGCTGCGACATCGGCGGGCTGCTGGGCGGCCTTGATCTGGACACACGGGAAGCGCTGCGCGAGTACGGCCGGCTGCTGGGGCTCGCGTTTCAGATCGCCGACGACGTTCTCGATTACGTCGGCTCGGAGGACGAGACCGGCAAGCCCAGCGGCCACGACCTGGCCGAAGGTTTCGCAACGCTGCCGTTGATGCTGGCCGGCTCCATCGGCCACACCCTTGTCGATGGGCGTGCATTGCAGCCCGATGAAGCCTCACGCGTCGCCGCCGCGGTGCGCGGCAGCGATGGACCAAGCCTTGCGATCGTGCGCGCGCAAGAACTTGCATCACAGGCCGCATCAAAACTTGACGCGGTCGAGCCGAGTGCGGCGCGAGACTCGATGGCGGCGCTCGCCACCTACGTGGTTTCTCGAAAGTTCTAACCTAGCCTGGTGCCGGTGATGAGCAGGGTCATGCTCGTCGGTGTCGGGCCAGGGGATCCGGGTCTGGCCACGATGCATGCGGTCGAGGCGATCAGACGCGCCGACACGGTTCGCAACTGTGATGGATGCGGTATGAACCTGCTGCACTTCGCAGCACCCAATGCTGATGTGCGCGCGTTCGAATCTTCCGACGAGGTCGTCAGACTCGCGCGCAGCGGCCGCAAGGTCGCGGTGCTTCTGCCCGGCAATCCTTACGCGTTTGCCACCGGCAGCGAGATCGCGTCGCGGCTCGACCGCGCGGGCATCGATTTCGAGGCCGTGCCGGGCATGACCGTGGAGATGGCCGCGCCGGTGATGAGCGGGATTCCGCTCACCATCGAAGGCCAGGCCGCGTCGGTGGGCCTCGGTCTCGTCAAGGGCGCCGAGACTGTGGTGCTGCGGCTCGCGTCGGGCTGGTGGGAGTCGGGAATCAGCAAGCTGATGGCCGACGGCCGGCCGGCGAGCACACCGTCCGCCCTGATCCTGAATCCCGGCCTGCCCGGCCAGCGCCGCGTGACCGCCCCGCTGGGCGAGCTCGCGCGGAAGGCGGCCACTTACGGCCTTCGGGGCGACGCGCTGCTCGTTATCGGTCCAGGCGTCGAGATGGCCGAGCGGCTGGACACGCTGTCGCGGCGACCGCTTCACGGCCGGCGCGTGCTCATCACACGCGCGCGTCACCAGGTCGAGCCTTTCCGCCGAGAGCTGGCCGATCTGGGCGCGGCGGTGGTGGAGATCCCGACGATCGCCATCCGGCCGATGCCGACCGACGATCGCGTGCGCGACGCCATCTCCAACCTGCACCGCACCGCGCTGGTGATCTTCGCGTCCGCGAACGCGGTGGACATCTTCTTCCAGATGCTCAACAGCTGCGGTTCGGACGCGCGAGCCATGCACGGCAGCAAGCTCTGCGCGATCGGCCAGGAGACCGCGGAGTCGATGGCCACGCACGGCCTGCGACCGGAGCTGGTCACCAGCGAGTACACCGCCGAGGGGCTGGCGAAGGCGCTCGAGGGCTGGGAGATGGAGGGAATGCGCGTCCTCGTACCGCGTGCAGAGGTCGCGCGCGACGCCCTACCATCCCTCCTTGCGAAACGAGGTGCTGAAGTTCACATCCTGCCCGTCTACCAGGCCGTCTGCCCGGCCGAAGCGGGCCCGGCGCTCATGAAACTCTTTGCCGCCGAGGGCGTGGACGTCATCACGTTCACGAGCTCTTCGACGGTAGTCAATTTCGTGCGCGCATTTCCGGAGGACAGGCTGCCGGCGGTGCTCGGCGACGCAGCTGTCGCGTGCATGGGCCCGGTGACGGCCGACACTGCGCGCAAGCTAGGGCTCGACGTCGAGATCATCGCGCGCGAGTACACGACGCGCGGTCTGGCCGCCGCCATCGCCGCCGCCGCGGTCCGTTGACGAAAGCCAAGAGCGCTCCTCGACCCGCTCCGCTGCTCGACCCGGAAGAGGAGTTCATCCTCCCGGAGACGTGGCGGCGACGGCCGTGGATCCCCGTCGTGCTGATCGTCGCGATCCTCGCTCTTGTCGCCGGCGCGGGCGTGGCGATGAACAAGGCCCTGCAGCCTGTAGTGCCCGCGGCGCTCGCGTCTTGCAAAACCTCGACGCAGCTGGGACCGCACGAGTACGCGGGCCGCCAGCCGATCTGCATCCAGGCGAACAAGAGCTATACGGCGACTCTGTACACGACGCAGGGCAACATCGTCATCAAGCTGCACCCGGAGTACGCGCCGGTGACGGTCAACAACTTCGTGGTGCTGGCGGTGAACGGCTACTACAACGGGCTCACGTTCTGGGACGCGCCCGACTGGGAGATACAGGGAGGCGACCCGCTCGGCAATGGGCGCGGCGGGCCTGGCTACACGCTGCCCGAAGAGAAAACCAATGGGCTACTGTGGAATCCGGGTTCGGTGGGCATGGCGCGCATACCGGGCGGTCCTGTGAACGGAAGCCAGTTCTTCATCACCAAGCTGCCTTGGCCCGGGGCAGGGCCGACCGCGACCTACAACTATTTCGGCGAGGTCACATCAGGTCTCACCGACCACGTGTCCGCGATCACACCGGGCGACCGCATCAACACGGTGACGATCGCGGTTTCCTGAGGCCCCCGGTAGGGGTCCTATAATCCGGCAGAGATGCTCGGTCAGCACTGGATCTGGATCGTCGGGCTCCTCGTGGTCGTCCTGATCATCTTTGGACCCGGTCGCCTGCCTGAGCTGGGCGCTGGTCTAGGCAAGGCGATGCGGGAGTTCAGAAAGGCGACGAGCGAACTCGGCAACGAGGTCAGCAAGGCCGCCGACTCGGCCACGAAGCCCGAGCCGGCCGCGAAGTCCGAAAGCACGAGCTCGGATCCCAAGGCACCCTCTTCCAGCAACTGAGGGCTAACTCTTGGCCCTCCTAGACCGCGTCCTCCAACGCGCACCACGCCGCCCCGCGCAGGTCGACGACGCGCGCATGACGATCCTCGAGCACCTCGAAGCGCTGCGGCGCGCTCTGATCGTCTGCCTCGCGGCCTGGGCGATCGCCACCGTCGCGTCCTTCTTCATCTCCGGTCGTGTGATCGGGTGGCTGATCGACCGCGCCGGCATCGGGCACGCGATCTACCTGCAGCCCGCGGGCGGGGTGCTGCTCGAGCTGAAGGTCGCCCTCTACATCGGAATCATCATCGCGGCGCCGATCGTCATCCAGCAGACCTGGTGGTTCGTCAGTCCCGGCCTGCACCCGCACGAGCGCCGGTTCATCCTGCCGCTGATCCTCGCCACGGTCACGTTCTTCATCATCGGCGTGGCGGTCGCGCTTTACGCGTTGCCCCTGTACCTCAGGATCCTCAGCTCTTTCGCGCCGCCGAACACCACGTACCTGGCGGACATCAGCGCGCTTGTGAGCTTCGTTCTCCTGATCGTCATCGGCTTCGGCCTCGTGTTCGAGCTGCCCGTGGTGCTGTTCGTCCTCGGCATGCTGCGCATCATCAGCTCGAAGTGGTTGCACAAGAATCGACCGTTCTGGTTCCTTGGCCTGGGCATCGTCGCCAATTTCCTGACGCCCGGCGCCGACCCAATATCACCGCTGATCCTCTTCATCCCGCTATACCTCTTCTATGAAGGCACGGCGTTGGTGCTGAAGCTGGCGGGCCGATGACTACGGTGATGGTGCGTCATGACGGCCGCCACATGGACCAGCTGCGGCCGGTGAAGATCGAGCTCGGCGTGAACGTGCACGCGGAGGGCTCGTGCCTCATCGAGATGGGTCGCACGCGCGTGTGGATCACTGCCAGTGTCGAGGACCGCGTGCCGCCGCACCGGCGTGGCAGCGGCCAGGGCTGGATCACCGCCGAGTACTCGATGCTGCCGCGATCGACGCACGACCGCGGCACGCGCGAGGCGATCCAGGGCCGCATCGGCGGCCGCACGCACGAGATCCAGCGCCTGATCGGACGCTCGCTGCGCGCCGCGGTCGATACTGGCCGCCTCGGCGAACGCACGATCACTCTCGACTGCGACGTCCTGCAGGCTGATGGCGGCACGCGCACCGCGTCCATCACCGGCGCGTTCGCCGCGATGTACATGGCGCTGAAACGCATGAAGGATGCGCGCATGCTCGAGCAGATCCCGATCCGTCATTACGTCGCGGCAGTCAGCTGCGGCGTCATCGACGGCACTCCGCGCCTCGACCTCGACTACACCGAGGACTTCCAGGCCGGCACCGACCTCAACTGCGTGATGACCGAGGACGGTCGCATGATCGAGCTCCAGGCCACGGCCGAGGGCGCGCCCTACTCGCGCGCCGAGCTCGACGCGATGATCTCGCTGGCGCACAAGGGAATCGGCGAGCTGATCGTCCACCAGAAACGCGCGATCGCGGCGCTTGGCTAAAGGCCGCAAGAAGCTCGTCATCGCGACCGGCAACGCGGGCAAGCTGGGCGAGTACCGGCAGCTGCTGGCAGAGTCCGGTCTCGAGCTGGTCGCGTTCGACACCGATGTCGAGGAGACCGGCGAAACCTACGCCGAGAACGCCCGCCTGAAGGCGAGCATGGCGTCGACCGCTTCGGGGCTGCCGGCTCTGGGTGACGACTCAGGCCTCGAGGTCGACGTGCTAGACGGCTTTCCCGGCATCCGGTCAGCGCGGCTGGGTCCGACGCAGCAGGAGCGCACGGCGGCGCTGCTCGAGCGTCTGCGTGGCCGGGCGCGCCCGTGGACAGGCCGCTTTGTCTGCACGCTTGCGCTGGCGGTGCCGGGACGCACTATCGACATCTTCGAGGGAGAGTGCAGGGGCGAGGTGGTGCCCGAGTGGAGGGGGGAGGCGGGTTTCGGGTACGACCCAATTTTTCTCGTGCCCGGGACGGGCAAGACCTTCGGCGAGATGCCGGCGGAGGAGAAGCGCAAGTACAGCCACCGCGCCAATGCGGTGCGTTCCCTGCTTGGCTCCGGCGCCCTCGACCGGCTGCCCTAGACTCCTTCGGGGCTGCCAGGAAATCGGGCGGTAGCTTAGCTCGGAAAAGCGCCTGGTTTGGGACCAGGAGACCGCGAGTTCAAATCTCGCCCGCCCGACCAAACCGGTGCCGGGTGTGCAGTCGCGCCAGGGCGTTTCGCAGTCATGTGGATCCGTAACGCGGTGGCGTTTGGACGTCGCCACATGTGGCCGGTAACCGCGGCTGCCGGGGTCGCGGTTGTTTGCGCGACGTGCGGACTGCTGGTGGCGATCTCCTGGATGGCAAACGGGGCGTTCCTCGCCGGCTATCTCCTCGCAGCCGCCTGCGGCGATGTTCTGATCTATGGAATCGCCGTGCCGTTTCTGTTGTGGCTCCCGCGGGCGCGAGCGCGAGCGGACTAGCCGGTAGCAGTGACGAAGCGGGCGCGGCCGGTGTCGAGCGCGTACTCCCAGGGCTGAAGGTCGGGAGGCTCGAGACCAAGGCCGCGGACGATCGCGCAGATCTGCTCGCGATGCAGGTCGCCGTGGTGCAAAGCGTGCGCGACGATGACGCCGGCGCGGACTTCGAACGTTCCGCCGTCGATCACGACCAGACGCTCGACATCGTCGGGCTTTTGCAGATACGCCTCCCAAAGCGCGGCGACCAGCTCGGCGCGCTGCGCGATCGAGTCGATGTCCCACGAATCGTCCGCGGACTCGTCCCACCGCGGCACCGGCCGTCCCTCGCCGGTCAGCGAGCCCACGTAGTAGCCGTCGGCCGACACGAGGTGCGTGAACGTGCCGAGAATGCTCCAGGACGTGACGGAACTAACGGCCGCCAGCTGCTCGCCGCTCAGGTCGCCGCAGAACTCGACCAGCCGGCGCGTGCTCCATGCATGCGCGCGAAATGCGTCGTCGAGAGATGAGGACACGCCTCGGAGCATAAGCCGAGCTAAGCTGCGCCTGCCTTGATGGACGTCGGCACCCGCGTGCCCATCGTTTCGTCGTCCTTGCGGCCACGGCCGCTCGACGAGCTGCGCGCGTGGGGCGGAACAAGACTTATCCGCGGCAAGCGCGTCCTCGACGTGGGGTGCGGCGACGGTCGCTTCGCCGTCGGCTTGGCGCCTCTGGCCGCAAGCGTGCAGGGCCTCGACCCCGATCCCGATGCCATCAGCGCGGCTCGGAGGAATGCGCGCGAGGCGGGCATTCGCAACGTCCGTTTCGAGGTTGGCGCGGCCCAGCAGCTGCCTTACGCAGATGAGGCGTTCGACGTCGTGATCCTCTCGTGGGCGCTTTGATGCATCGCACGCAAGGGCATGGTCGATGCCCTACGCGAGATTCATAGAGTCCTCGCGCCCGGCGGGATACTGATCGATGCCCGCCCTGACTCGCGCGTTGTTGCGCGTGCCGAACGGAGGGCTGGTCACGGGTTCCAGCGCTTCGGGCTCGTCGCTACGAACCGGGAGGAGCTGACCAACGATCGGGCGTCGGATCGAGCGATCGCGCAGGTGCTGCGCGAGGGGTTGTTCAAGAGCAGACGCCGCGGTCGCTTCTGGCACCTGGTTCCGTTCGAAAGCCTCGGGGCGCTGCGCAACTACCTGTGGGAGCACCTTCGCTTCGTGCGGCGCGCCCGATGGGTCGTCGACGAAAAGACACGCCGTCGCCACGCCGGCGACCGATTCGTGATGCGCCGCGCGATCCGCTACGAGGTGCTGAGCGCGATCAAGGCCACCGTCCCCAGCACAGCCAGGGCGGCGAGCGATCCGAGGATGCAGTAGCCGACGATCAGCGCGCTGCGGGCTCGACGATCGGCCCCCTCGCGGCGCCGCGACGCGTGGGCCGTGACGACGCCGGCGAATGCGAACACCATGCCGACGGCAATGCCGGCGCCGATCAAAAGCGTGAACCACGCCTGCTGCGGCGGCGCGCCCAACATCGAGCCGAGCATCGATAGCACGAACGTGATCCCGATGAACGTCGACGAAGCGACCGCGAGCCAGAATGCCAGGTCCCCGAGACGAACGCGATTGCGCTGAAAGGCCATTTAGGAGAAGAACGCCCATCGAGCCTTGATGGGCTAGTGTTCGAAACATGATCGAGACCCGGCTTCACGGCACGGTCGAAACGGGCTTCGAGCCGGTTCGAGACGCGTTCGCTGCCAACTTCGAGAAGCATGGCGAGGTGGGCGCCGCGTGCTGCGTCTACTTGCAGGGGAAGCCGGTGGTCGACATCTGGGGCGGCACGTACGCCCACGACACGCTGCAGATGGTCGCGTCCACCACGAAGGGCGTGGTCACCATCGCGGCCCACATGCTGGCCCAGGACGGCAAGCTCGACTTCGACGCACCGGTTACCCGTTACTGGCCTGAGTTCGCCGCCGAGGGCAAGGGCGACATGCCCGTCCGCTGGCTCTTCAGCCACCGCGCCGGGCTGGCGGTCATCGACCGGCCGCTCGCGATGGCCGACGCCCTGGCCTGGGACCCCGTGGTCGACGCCCTGGCCGCACAGAAGCCCGTGTGGGAGCCGAACTCGGCCCACGGCTACCACGTCGGCACTTTCGGCTGGCTCGCCGGCGAGATCGTGCGGCGGGCTTCCGGCCAGAGCGTGGGCGCATACGTCGCGGAAAAGATCTCAAAGCCCCTCAATGCCGAGTTCTGGATCGGCCTGCCCGAAGAGCTGCACGGCCGCGTCTCTCCGCTCATTCCGGCGCCGGCGCCGAGCGGGCCGCCGGACATTTTCACCGCCCGGCTGATGGACCCGTCGACGCTGCTCCATCGCGCCTTTGTGAACCCGATGCTGCTGCCGGGAACGCTCAACGAGCCGGCGTTCTGGAGGGCCGAAGTGCCGGCCGCCAACGGCATAGGTACGGCGCGAGCCCTGGCGCGGGTCTACGCCGCCACCGTCGGCGAGATCGACGGCATCCGCCTCCTGTCGCCGCAGACCCTGGGGAAGGCGATCCGCGAGCAGTCGGCCGGCGCGGACATCGTCCTCGGCTACGAGACGCGCTACGCGACTGGCTTCCAGCTACCGTTCCCGTTCCGGCCCATGGCGGGCGGCGCCTGCTTCGGCCACTACGGGATGGGCGGCTCCGTGGCTTTCGCCGACGCCGAACGGGGTTTCTCGTTCGCCTACGTCATGAACCAGATGCAGGCGTCGGGCGGCGTTGACCCCCGCAGCGCCGGCCTGATCGAAGCCCTCCAAACCTGCCTGCGATAGCCGGTCCCTCGTCCTAAGATTCGGGTCCGGGTGGAAGGTTAAGTGAGCGTCGCGGACGTCGTTTTTGGGGTCTGCCTGCTGGTCGGCGGCTCGCTGCTGCTGCTCACTCTGATAGTCGACGACATCTTCGGCGGCATGCTGGCCGCCATCCACCTGGGCTTCGACGTCGCCGGCGTGTCGCCGACGCCCATGCTGCTCGGCTTCATCTCCATGTTCGGCGTGGGCGGCCTGTTCGGCCTCCACAGCCTCAACGCCGGCGTCGGAGGCGCAACCCTGAGCGGCGTGGTCGCTGGGCTGCTGGGCGCGGGCGTCGTGTTCGGGGCCTTCAAGGTCCTTCGCAACGCCGAGTCCAGCGACACCTTCAGCCTGCAGGACATGGTCGGTTCGACGGGACGCGTCTCAGTCGCGATACCGGCCAACAAGTTCGGCACGGTGATGATCAGTTTCGCGGGCGCCTCGCACAACATGACCGCGACCGCCGACGGTGAGATTCCGGCCGGCAAGCAGGTGAAGGTCGTGGCCGTGGCGGGCACCAACCTCGTCGTAGAGCCAACCTCGGTGGCAACCAATGAAGGAGCTAGGTCCGATGCCTGATTTCATCTCTTCCTCGCCGTTCCTCGTGGTCGCCGGCGTGATCATCCTCATCCTGATCCTCGCCTTCGTGGCCAGCCGCTACAAGGTCGCGGGCGCGAATGAGGCGATCATCGTCGCCGGCTCGCGTGGCGCCAAGGTGCACGACGAGCGCGGTCAGCAGATCTCCTCGCCCGGCGACAAGGGCGTGAAGGTGGTGGTCGGCGGCGGCACTCTGGTGATGCCGCTCGTCAACCGCGTTGGCAAGATGAAGCTGACCGCGCGGCAGATCAACGTTTCGCTGAGTGACGCGGTCACCAGCCAGGGCATCAAGGTCCAGGTGCAGGGCGTGGCCACCTTCAAGATCGGCCGTGACGTCGAATCGTTGCGCAATGCAGCAGAGCGCTTCCTCGACGCGAAGCCCGAGCAGGTCGATTCCATCGTCAAGAACGTGCTCGAGGGATCGCTCCGGTCCATAGTCGGCACGCTCACCATCGAAGAGCTGATCCGCGACCGCCAGAAGCTCTTGCAGCAGGTGCAGGACGCGGCCAAGGGTGACCTCGCGACAAGCGGCTTGCAGATCGACGCCTTCACCATCCAGAGCTTTTCCGACGACAGCAACTACATCGAGCTGCTCGGCCAGCAGAACCTCGCGACCGTCGAGCGGGACGCGCGCATCGCGCGCGCAGCGGCTGACCAGGAAGCTGCCGTGCGAGAGGCGCAGGCGCAGCAGGTCAAGATCAACGCCGGCCGGGACGTCTCGCTGCGCGAAGCTGACACCAAGACGCAGGTCGCGGCCGCGCAGGCGCGCGCCGACCAGGCAGGCCCGCTGGCCCAGGCCGAGGCGCAGCAGGAGGTCGTGCGCAAGCAGACCGAGCTAGCGCAGCTGGAGGCCGACCGCAAGGAGAAGGAGCTGCTCTCGACCACCGTGAAGCCCGCGGCGGCCGACGCGCAGGCGGTCATCGCCCGCGCCGAAGGTGAGAAGCGCGCCCGCATCGCGTCCGCCGAGGCCGATGCTGAGACGACGCGCCTGGAAGGTGGGGCGGAAGCCCAGATCGTGCTGACCAAGGGTGAGGCCGAGGCCAAGGCCCTGGCCATGCGCGCGGACGCTTACAAGCAGTTCAACGAGGCGGCCATCATCCAGACGGTGCTCGCGGCTCTGCCCGAGATCGTCAAAGCGGCCGCCGAGCCGATGAGCCACATCGACTCGCTGACCGTGATGAGCGCCGACGGCGCGTCAGACATCGTCAAGAACGCGACGCGCGCCATGGTCGAGTCGACCACTGCCATCAAGGGTCTGACCGGCCTCGACGTGCCGGGGCTGGTCGGCAACGCCCTGGGCCGCGGCTTCGTCGATCGGGGCGACGGCCGCAACGCCGACAAGGACGAGTCGGCAATCGACAGGATCAACGCCGTCGGCAAGGAAGGGCTGACCACCATGCCCGCGCGCGTGGAACAGGCCACGGCTGCCGCCCACGAGGCGGTGCAGCCGGTCGTGACCGCTGCGGCCGCGGACGTCAAACAGGCGGCGGCAGTCGCCAAGCAGGCGGCGGCGGTGGTGCAGCAGGCGGCGGCAGCGGTGCCGGCCAAGGCCGCGGCCGCGGCGACGACCGCGGCTGCGACTGCCAAAACCGTCGCGCCGAGCGAGGGCACGGTCCTGCAGTGGGCCCAGTGGACCGCTGATCAGCTCCGGCAGGTGCCGGCTATCGAGCTCTTCAACACTCTCAAGCTGTCAGCCCTGATCGACCACGGGCCGCCCCAGGCCGAGGCCATCTGGCACACGGCGCAGGCGGCGCTGGGCAAGGACTACAGCAACATGACGATCGGAGAGCTGCTGTCGCGCTTCACGCCGAAGTCCTGACAGGAGCTGGAGCACCCCTACAAAGCGGGAAGCCCGCTTGCGCGAGCTTCCCAAGGCTGGGGTGGGGGCGTGAAGTCGAATATCAATGGCCGGCTTTACCGGCCGCCGATATGGTACCACGGGCCATGTCCGTCCACAAGATATAGACAAATTGGGGAAAACGAAGCTCCCGATCCCGCGGGACATGGAGCCGATGCTCTCGGGGCCCCAGGACGACATCCCGACTGGGGACACCTGGACCTACGAGCCCAAGTGGGACGGCTTCCGCACGCTGGTCTTTCGAGACGGGGACGACGTCGAGCTGGTCAGCCGCGGCGCCCGGCCGATGACGCGCTACTTCCCGGAGCTCGTTCCCGCGTTCAGGGCGCTGCGCGAGGCCAGGGTCGTCCTGGACGGGGAGCTGATAGTGGTCGGCGCCGGCGGGCTCGACTTCGGCGCCCTGCAGCAGCGGATCCACCCGGCCGAGTCCCGCGTGCGGATGCTGAGCCAGGCGACGCCGGCTTGGTACGTCGCGTTCGATCTTCTGAGCGCCGGCGGCAAAGACCTCCGAGCCCAGCCGCTCGGCGAGCGCCGCAAGCAGCTCGAGACGCTGCTGAAGGGCGTGAAATCGCCAATCTTCCTCACGCCGTACACGCGCGACCGCGCCACCGCGCTCAAGTGGTTCGACCTTTTCGAAGGCGCCGGCCTGGACGGCGTGATCGCCAAGTCGTGGAGCGGCGCCTACGTGCCGGGCAAGCGGTTGTGGGTCAAGATCAAGCACGAGCGCACCGCCGATTGCGTGGTCATCGGGTGGCGCAAGTCATACGACGGCAAGACCCTCGGCTCGCTGCTGCTCGGCCTCTACGACGAGAAGGGCACGCTGCACTACGTGGGCCACACGTCGTCTTTCAACGCCGCCGAGCGCAAGGAGCTGATCGCTAAGCTGAAGCCGCTCGAGACCGATCCGCCGAAGGAGTGGCAGGAGATGAGTGCCCGCATGCCCGGCGGTCTCAGCCGCTGGTCGGGCGGCAAGGACACCGAGTGGGTCACCGTCAAGCCGGTGCTGGTTTGCGAGGTGAGCTACGACAAGCTCGAGGCGGGGCAGAGGTTTCGCCACGCGACCGGGTTCCGCCGGTGGCGCACCGACAAGAAGCCGAAGCAGTGCCGCTTCGATCAGATCGCGCTAGCTGCGGAGTTCGACGTGCGAGGGATCTTCGGGAGCAAGTAGCAGCGGTCGCGCGCCAGGTCCACCCGGACCGTAGTAGCGCATGGCGGCATGACCGAGGCCGCTGACCGCCAGCCAGTCGAACCCCGCGCCCGCGGCAACGCCGACGGCGAGCGGAATGACGCGCGCCGCAACCTTGGCGATTCCGGTCGTGGTGACTCGGGCGAGGACGCGCGTGACGAGCCGGCCGCTGGTGTGGGCGACGATCATGCCCGGCATCCGGCGGAACGCCGCGACCGCGATACGCTCCCCGCCCGCGACGAGCACGTCCTCGCGAAGCTTCAGCGCGCCGCTCGCGATGCCGATGACCACCAACGACTCGAGGACCCGGTCGTCGGACCCGCCCAGCTCGTGGCCGTAAACCATCGCGATGGCCAGCACGAGCTCGACCTCCTGCTCCAGCGCGTAGAGGGCCTGGCTCGTCACCGTGCCGATGGCGAGCACCGTGCCCAGCCCCGGGGCGATCGAGGCTGCACCCGAAAGCGCTCCGGTCGCGGCCACACGCCGCCGCGTGGAACGGATGAGCTCCTGCGCGAGTTGGTCATTGGTAAGGTGAGGGCGCCCGGCTCGAAGCGCTTCCACGTGCGTCCGGATCGCTGGCTCGCGCGCGCTCACGACCTGCGCCAACCGGCGGAGGACGGCCTGCACCTGGACGGGCAGCCGCTCGACCTCCATGTCGGTCAGATTACCGCCAGGTTGATCTCCTAGTTGCGACAAAGTCGCAATAAGCGGTAGGCTCGAAAGGTCTTGATGGGGGAGCGCCTGGTCAGGTCTTTCGACCGCTCCGAGCGGCGGAGGCTGGCCGGCCTGTTCGGCGGCGTTGGCGTCCTGCACCTGGCCGGCTGGGGCCTGATGCTGGCCTACGGCCTGGGCCATCCCGCGTTCCTGGCCCTCGGCGGGCTGGCCTACACCTTCGGGCTGCGCCACGCGTTCGATGCGGACCACATCGCGGCCATCGACAACACCACGCGCAAGCTGCTTCACGACGGGCGGCGGCCGGTCGGAGTCGGCTTTTTCTTCTCGCTCGGCCACTCCACCGTCGTGCTGGTCATCACCGCGGCGCTCGGGCTCGCCGTGAAGTGGCTGCTCGACAGCAGCAGCGCGCGCCTGGTGGGCAGCACGGTAGGCACGTTCGTCTCAGCAGGATTTCTCATCGCCATCGGGCTGATGAACCTGGCGATCCTCGTCGACGTCATCCGCGTCTACCGCAAGATGCAGGCGGGAGAGGCCGGCCACGAGCACCTCGAGCACCAGCTGCTCGCGGGCGGTTTCATGACCCGATTCTTCGGCAGGATCTTCAGGACGATCGACCACAGCTGGCAGATGTATCCGGTCGGATTCCTGTTCGGTCTCGGCTTCGACACGGCGTCCGAAGTTGCGCTGCTCGCCATCTCCGCGGGCGCCGCTGCCAACGGGCTGCCATTCGCGGCCGTGATCTCTCTGCCCTTGATCTTCGCCGCAGGCATGTCGCTGATGGACACTGCTGACGGCGCGTTCATGGCCAAGGCTTACTCCTGGGCGTTCGCCAGCCCGATGCGCAAGATCTTCTACAACCTGACGATGACCAGCCTCTCCGTCGCAGTCGCGCTTTTCGTGGGCCTGGTGGAACTCGTGCAGGTGTTGATCCAGACGCTGGACCTGCGCGGTGGGGTGTTCAGCGTGATCGCCGGCTTTGACCTGATCGGACGCTCCGGCTATTTGATCGTCGCGGCGTTCATCCTCGCGTGGGCCGTCGCATTCGGCGTCTACAAGGCGCGGCGCATCGACGAGCGCTGGGCCGAAAACGTGGACAAGGTCGCTTAGGCTCCGAGTCCGTATACGCGCATCGCCGTGCGCGCCATCACGCATCCCAGAAATGGTGGTGCGCGTCGACTGTCAATCCGGTGTCGGTGCCTCTTCGGGCAGAAGGCGCGCGCGCTTGAGGTCGGCCCACAGCGCCGGCGGAATCTCGGTCTCGAACATGCGCACCGCGTCCTCCATCTGCTCGGCGTTGCGACATCCGACGACCACGGTCTGCACCGCGGGATGGCCGAGCGGGAACTGCATGGCCGCCGCGCGCAACGGCACGCCGTGGGTTCTGCAGATGGCCTCGATGCGCTGAGCCCGCTCGATCAGGTGGGCAGGCGCGGGCCGGTAGTTGTACCTGGCTCCTGCTTTCGGCTCGGTGAGGATGCCGCTGTTGAAGACGCCGGCGGCAATGATCGCGATGCCGCGCTCGATGCACGCGGGCAGCAGCTCTTTCAACGCCACCTGGTCGAGCAGCGTGTAGCGACCCGCCAGCAGAAAGCAGTCG
>DATDML010000058.1:0-18706 GCA_036518815.1 Candidatus Dormiibacterota bacterium | reverse complement strand
TGGCCGCGGACCACGCGCTGATCCCGGTCTACCGCGAAGTTCTGGCCGACATGCTCACGCCTGTCCGCGCGTACTCGCTCCTGTGCCCTTCAGCCGAGCCTGGCTTTCTGCTGGAGAGCGTCGAAGGCGGCGAGCGCCTGGCGCGCTACTCCTTCATCGGCTCGCGGCCGACCGAGCTGGACCTGGGCGACGCTGACCCGCTGCCGGCGCTCGTGAAAGTCGCCGAAGAGGTCACGGCGCCCGTTCGCGGCCTGCCCCGTTTTCACGGCGGCGCAGTGGGCTACCTGGGCTACGAGACCGCGCGGCATTTCGAGCACCTGCCGGTGGCAGGCGGCCCCTCGCCATCGATGCCGGAAGCGGCTTTCCTCAAGGCCGAGGACCTCGCAGTGTTCGACCACGTGACCCGGCGCCTGAAGCTCATGACCATCCACCGGCCCGGCACCGAGGACTACGACGAGGCGGTGGCGCGCATCGACCGCATGGAGAAGCGGCTGGCCGACGACGCGCCGGCGCCCGAACCGATCGGTCAGGACGGCGTCGCCTGGGAGCCCAACATGTCGCCAGGGCGGTTCCACGCGATGGTCGACGCCGCGCGCGAGCACATCCTCGCGGGTGACGCATTCCAGGTCGTCGTCTCGCAGCGCTTTCGGAAGCCGCTTGCGGCCCGGCCCTTCGACATGTACCGCTGCCTGCGGGCCATCAACCCGTCGCCGTACATGTTCTTCATCTCGCTCGGCGGCGGCCGCCACGTCGTCGGCACGTCGCCCGAGAAGCTCGTCCAGGTCGAAGGCCGGCGCGTGGAGACACGGCCGCTGGCGGGGACGCGGCGGCGCGGCGCCGATCAGGAAGAGGACGCAAAGCTCGAGAAGGAGTTGCTGTCAGACCTGAAGGAGCGCGCCGAGCACGTGATGCTGGTCGACTTGGGCCGCAACGACGTCGGGCGCGTAGCCCGGCCGGGTACCGTCCAGGTCGAGCGTCTGATGGAGGTCGAGCGCTACTCGCACGTGATGCACATCTCGTCAACGGTGAGCGGGCAACTTAGAGACGGCAAGACGTCGCTGGACGCGCTGCGCGCGGCCTTCCCAGCCGGCACGGTTTCGGGCGCGCCCAAGATCCGAGCGATGGAGATCATCGCGAACCTCGAGCCCGACCAGCGCGGCGTGTACGCCGGCTCACTGGGTTACGTCGGCTTCGGGGGCAACCTCGACATGGCGATCACGCTGCGCACGCTGGTCGTCGCGGGCGGAGAGGTCTTCGTGCAGGCCGGGGCCGGCGTGGTCGCGGACTCACGGCCTGAGCGGGAGTTCGAAGAGACGCTCGAGAAGGCCGGCGCGATGTTCAAGGCGGTGCAGATGGCGGAGGAGATGCGATGACGGCCCGGCTCGCGGTCATCGACAACTACGACTCCTTCACGTACAACCTCGTCCAGTACATGGCTGAGCTCGGCGCTGAGCCCGAGGTGTTCCGCAACGACGACGTGCTGCCGGCGGAGCTGGCCGCGTTCAGCGGCATCGTCATCTCTCCGGGACCCGGCACTCCCGCTGATGCGGGCATCTCGACGCAGGTGTTCCGCGACCTGTCGGGTAAGGTGGCCATCCTCGGCGTGTGCCTCGGGCACCAGTGCATGGGCGAGGCGTTCGGCGCCAAGGTCGTGCGCAACGAGCCGGCGCATGGCAAGACGTCGTGGATCCGTCACGACAACTCGGGCGTGCTTGCAGGCGTCAGCGATCCATTCGAGGCGACTCGGTACCACTCGCTCATCGTCGACCGGGCGTCGATCCCGGACGAGCTGGTCGTCACCGCCTGGACCGCCGACGGCACGGTGATGGGCCTTCGGCACGCCAAGCACCCGACGTATGGTGTGCAGTTCCATCCCGAATCGGTGCTGACCAAAGAAGGGAAGAAGATCCTGGCCAACTTCATCCGCAGGAGCGCTCGTGTCAACGGGTTGACTGGATCGAGCGTCCCCACCCCCGATCCCTCCCCACAAGTGGGGAGGGTGCCTGGAGCCCGGCAATGATCGATTCCATCTCGAAGCTCGTGAAGTGCGAGTCGCTCAGCGAAGCCGAGGCCGCCGCCGCATTCGAGACGATCATGCGCGGCGACGCGACTCCGGTTCAGATCGCAGGCTTCGTCATCGCCCTGCGCATCAAGGGCGAGACCGTCGACGAGCTGACCGGCTTTGCCAAGACCGCGCGCCACATGTCGACGCCGATCGACGTCGAGGGCGATCTCCTCGACACGTGCGGCACAGGCGGCGACGGGCTCGCGACCTTCAACATCTCGACGCTGGCGGCGATCGTCGCCGCGGCCAGTGGAGCGCGCGTCGCCAAGCACGGCAACCGCGCCGCATCATCGCTGTGCGGCTCTGCCGATGTGCTCGAACAGCTCGGCGTGAAGGTCGACCTTCCGCCGGAGGGCGTGGCCCGCTGCATCCACGATGCCGGCATCGGGTTCCTGTTCGCGCCTATCTTCCATCCCTCATTCCGCTACGCTGGCGTGCCGCGTCGCGAGCTCGGCGTCCGCACCGTTTTCAACGTTCTCGGCCCGCTGTGCAATCCCGCCGGCGCGCGCTACCAGGCCCTCGGCGTCGCCGACGCAAAGCTGGCGGTGAAGATGGCCGAGGTCCTGATGCGCCTGGGTGTCGAGCGCGCGATTGTCTTTCATTCCGACGACGGGATGGACGAGCTCTCGCTATCGGCGCCTTCGCAGGTGATCGAGATCGACGGCAAGCGCAACGAGTACGAGCTCGACATCGCGGAGCTGGGGCTGAAGAAGGCGCCGCTTCACGACGTGCAGGGAGGAGGACCCGAGCAGAACGCACGCATCGCGCGCGAGGTGCTGGGCGGCGCGAAAGGTCCGCGCCGTGATGTCGTGCTCCTCAACGGCGCGGCGGCGCTGCGCGCGGCCGGAATCGCGAAGGATTGGAAGGACGGGCTCGGCACCGCCGCCGAGGCGATCGACTCCGGCCGGGCCGGCGACGTGCTGGAGAAGTGGGCGAAGATCTCGCAGGCAGGCTGATCGCCGAAGCGGTCGCGGAAACCGAGCAACGCCGCGCACGCGCTTCGAGCGAGGAGGTCGACCGTGCGGCCGCGCGCTATCAGCCGCTCGACTTCGCCGCAGCCCTGCGCCGCGATGGATTCGCCGTGATCGCGGAGGTCAAGCAGCGCACGCCGAGCATGGGCGTGCTGACGAACGACTATCGCCCGGCGGACCTCGCACTGCAATACGAGCGTGGCGGCGCGGCGGCGATCTCCGTGCTCACCCACGGCGCCGGCTTCGGCGGATCTCTCGAGCATCTCGATGCAGTCCGCAAGGCCGTGCGGCTGCCGATCCTGCGCAAGGATTTCATCACCGACGCGTACCAGGTCGCCGAGGCGCGCGCTCACGGCGCGGACGCGGTGTTGCTCATCGTGTCGGCGATGCGGCCCGAGCAACTAAAGGGCCTCTTGGGCGTCGCGCAGGAGCACGGTCTGGCCGCCTTGGTGGAGGTACACAACGAATACGAGGTGCACATCGCGATCGCGGCGGGCGCGAGCGTGATCGGCGTCAATCACCGCGACCTGCGCACGTTTGCCGTCGACCTTGCGCTCACCGAGCGACTCCGGGCGCTCATTCCGGCGCACTGCCTGGTCGTGGCCGAAAGCGGCATCAAGACGCAGGCCGACGCCAAGCGCATGCGCGACGCCGGCGCTGACGCGATCCTTGTCGGCGAGCTGCTGATGCGCGGATCGGACCCAGCCGCCCTCATCGGTGAGCTGCGCCGGGCCTGAATTGGTCCAGGTCAAGATCTGCGGCGTCTGCAGCGCCGCCGACGCCCAGGCGGCGGTTGACGCGGGCGCCGACCTGATCGGCTTCCACTTCTGCTCGTCCCAGCGCAGGGTCGAGCCGCAGCTCGTGCGCGCGATCGTCGAAGGCCTCGACCGGCGGCCGGCGATCGTCGGTGTGTTCATCGACCAACCGCCGGATGAGGTGAGGCAGATCGCCGAATTCGTCGGCCTCGACCTTCTGCAGCTGCACGGATCCGAGGCACCGGGCTTTGAGGCCGGGCGGCCCGTGATGAAGGTGCTGAAGGTGCGCGACGACCACGTCCCCGACGCGGGCGCGTGGCCTGACCCGTTGATGCTCGACTCGTGGTCGCACGACCAGCGCGGAGGCACGGGCCGGACGTGGACGTGGGAGCTGGCGCGCGAGCTGCTGGCGGAGCGCCGCGTGTTCGTCGCGGGCGGACTGGAACCGGGTAACGTGGGCACGGTCGTGAGCAGGTACAGGCCCTATGGCGTCGATGTGTCGAGCGGCGTCGAAACAGAGGTCCGCGTCAAGGATCACGAAAAAGTTCGCGCATTCATAAGAGCCGCGCGGGCGGCAGACAACAAATGAGTCACCCCGTACGCGGACGGTTCGGTCCTTTCGGCGGCCAGTACGTGCCTGAAACGCTCATGGGCGCGCTCGAAGAGCTCGAAGGCGTCTGGCACGAGGCCAAGGCAGATCCGCAGTTCCAGCTGGAGCTCGCGGGTCATCGTCACGCGTTTGTGGGCCGGCCGACGCCGCTGTACGCGGCGACGCGACTCGGCGAGCATTTCGGCGGCGCGCACATCCACCTCAAACGCGAGGACCTTTGCCACACAGGCGCGCACAAGCTCAACAACGCGCTGGGCCAGGCGCTGCTGGCCTTGCGCATGGGCAAGAAGCGATTGATCGCGGAGACCGGCGCGGGCCAGCACGGCGTGGCAACCGCCACGGTGGCGGCCCGCTTCGGCCTCGAGTGCACCGTCTACATGGGCACCGAGGACATGGAGCGGCAGGCGATGAACGTCCGCCGCATGAAGCTGCTCGGCGCCGAGGTCAAAGAGGTGACGAGCGGTTCAAAGACACTTAAAGATGCGACCTCCGAGGCGATCCGCGACTGGGTCACGAACGTGCGCACGACCCACTACATCATCGGGTCGGTGGTGGGCCCGCACCCCTACCCCGAGCTGGTGCGCGACCTGCAGCGGGTGATAGGCGACGAAGCGCGCGAGCAATACCTCTCCGCTGATGGCAAGCTGCCAGACGCGGTCATCGCCTGTGTCGGCGGCGGATCCAACGCCATCGGCATCTTCACCGCGTTTCTCGAAGACCGCGACGTGACCCTGATCGGCGTCGAGGCCGCGGGCTCGGGGATCAAGTCGGGCAAGCACGCGGCATCGCTGGTCGGGGGGCGGCCCGGTGTCCTGCACGGCACGTACTCCTACCTGCTGCAGGACGGCGACGGGCAGGTAATGCCGACACATTCGGTGTCGGCGGGGCTCGACTACCCCGGCGTCGGCCCCGAGCACGCTTTCCTGCGCGACACGGAACGCGTTCAGTACGTGGCGGTTACCGATCGCGACGCGGTCGCGGCGTTCAAGCTTTGCACGCGGCTCGAAGGCATCATGCCGGCGCTCGAGCCTGCGCACGCGCTGCACCACGCCGGTGTGGTGGCGCGCGAGTACGGCCCGGGCGGCCGCATCCTCGTCTGCCTTTCGGGCCGCGGCGACAAGGACATGGACTCTGTTGAAAGCTACAACTAGCCGGCTCGAGAAGGCCCTGAAGGCCGAGGACGATCTGAACCTGGTCGTCTACGTGATGGCCGGGCATCCGACGCGCAAGAAGTCGGTGGAGATCGCGAAACGCATCGCCGCGTCCGGCGTGGCCGCGATCGAGCTCGGCGTCCCGCATTCGGACCCGCTGGCGGACGGCCCGGTGATCCAGAAGGCGGGGCAGGTCGCGCTGGAGCACGGCATGACGATGAGCGCGTGCCTGGAGATGGCTGCTGAGGTCGCCTCGGAGGGCGCGCCCGTCGCCCTGATGTCTTACGTCAACCCGATCCTGGCGCACGACGCGCGGCGTTTCGCGGCGGATGCGGCGCAGGCCGGGGTCGCGGGCGTCATCGTGCCGGACATGCCGATCGAGGAGGCGGAGCCAGTGGCCGGCTGGCTGCGCTCGGCGTCGCTCGACACGATCTTCATGGTCGCGCCGACCACCGCGCCGAATCGCATCGGCGCGATCTGCGAACGGTCGAGCGGATTCGTCTACTGCGTGACCCTGACCGGCATCACCGGCGCGCGCAAGGAGCTGCCCGAAGGCCTGATGGATTTCATCGGCAGCGTTCGCGAGCGCACCGAGCTGCCGGTTGCGGCAGGCTTTGGCATCTCGCGCCCTGAGCACATGAAGGCGATGCGCGGTGTCGCCGATGCCGCGGTCGTCGGCAGCGCCGTGGTGGCGGAGATCGACGCGGGCAAGGATCCCCTGCCCCTCATCAAGGAGCTGATCAAGGCATGCCGGTGAGGGGCATCCGCGGCGCGACGACGGCCACGGCCAACACGGCGGAGGCGATCAACGAGGCCACCGAGGAACTGCTCAAAGAGCTGGTCCGCCTCAACGGTCTGACGCCCGACGACATCGCCTGCGCCTTCCTCACGACCACGACGGATCTCGACGCCGAGTTCCCCGCGCACGCAGCGCGCCGGCTCGGCTGGACGCAGGTCGCGCTGCTGTGCGGGCACGATATGAACGTGAGGCAGCCCAACCCGCGCGGCATCCCGATGTGCATCCGCGTCCTGATCCTCTACAACACGGACCGGGCGCAGACCGAGATGCGCTTCGCCTACCTGCGCGGCGCCAAGGCAATCCAGGCCGACCTGGAGGCGGCCCGAGGGTGATCATCGTCATGGGCCACACGGCCACGAAGAGCGAGATCGACGCGGTCGTCGACCGCGTGCACGAGATCGGCCTGAAGACCGAGCTGTCGCGCGGCGAGGAGCGAACGCTAATCGGCGTGATCGGCGCCAACGCGTATGCCTACCGCGAAGCCTTCTCGCACCTCAGCGGCATCCACGAGATCATCCCCATCACCAAGCCGTTCAAGCTCGCGAGTCGCGAGTTCAGAGCGCAGAACACTGTGGTCGACGTCGGCGGTGTGCGCATCGGGTCTGACGAGGTAGTGGTCATGGCCGGACCATGCTCAGTCGAAGGCGAGGAGATGCTCCTGGAGACCGCGCGCCACGTGGCCGCCCAGGGGGCGACGATCCTTCGCGGCGGCGCGTTCAAGCCGCGCACCTCGCCGTACAGCTTCCAGGGTCTTGGCGAGTCGGCGCTGAAGATGATGGCGGCGGCGCGCGACGAAACCGGCCTGAAGGTCGTGACGGAGGTCGTGTCTCCGGGCGACGTCGAGCTGGTTGCCCGCTACGCGGACATCCTCCAGCTGGGCACACGCAACATGCAGAACTACGCGCTGCTGCAGGAGGCAGGACGGGCCGGCAAGCCGGTGCTGCTCAAGCGCGGTATGAGCTCGACCATCGAGGAATGGCTGCTGGCCGCCGAGTACGTGCTGTCGCAGGGCAATCGCGGCGTCATCCTGTGCGAGCGCGGGATTCGTACGTTTGAGACGGCGACGCGCTTCACGCTCGACCTGAACGCGGTGCCGCTCGCGCGCGAGCTGTCGCACCTGCCGGTGATCGTCGATCCGTCGCAGGCGACCGGGCGCCACTCGCTGGTCGGGCCGATGTCCCTGGCGGCCGTCGCGGCGGGCGCGCACGGCCTGATCATCGAGGTGCATCCCACCCCGAACCAGGCGCTCTCCGACGGTGCGCAGTCGCTGGACTTCGCCGCATTCGATCGCCTGATGGTCGACCTGCGGCGGCTCCTCGGCGCTATGGCCAAGCAACTCGCCTAAGTAGTCGTTGGCCACTGTCGCCGTCATCGGCCTCGGGCTCATGGGTTCCTCTTTCGCCCTGGCGCTGAAAGAGAAGGGCGGCCACGTAGTCGTCGGCAGCGACCCTGATCCGCACGTCGTTCGCAAGGCGCTCGATCGCGGCATCGTCAGCAGCGCGGCGGCCGACCTCAGCATCGCGGGGGTCGCCGATGTCATCGTGCTCGCGGTGCCCATCCTGGCAATGAAAGAGACTCTCAACGCGTTGCATGGGCGAGTCGCCGGCAAAGCCGTGACCGACATGGCCAGCACCAAGGCTCACGTGATGGACTGGGCCAAAGCCGCCGACGTCACCATGGTCGGCGGTCACCCGATGTGTGGCAAGGAGTCGTCAGGCATCGACGCGGCGGACGCGAATTTGTTCGAAGGTGCGCCCTGGGTTCTGACCGCGGACCACCGCGCCGTGACGAAGCTCGTCGAGACCGTGGGCGCTCATCCGGTTTTCATGAACGCGGAGACGCACGACCGCCTCGTCGCGGGCGTCAGCCACGCCGCGTTTCTCCTGTCAGTGGCGTACGTGCTGGCGGTTTCGCACCGCGACGACTGGCCCGAAGCGGCGAAGCTCGCGTCCTCTGGATTCCGCGACATGAGCCGCCTGGCCGCCGGGGAGCCGGAGATGTACGCGGGCATCGCCGCCACCAATGCCGACGAGCTGGTGAAGCAGCTCGACGGCATCACCGAGGCCATCGCGAAGCTGAAACGCCACCTCCGGGCGGGCGATCCACGTCTGGTCGAGCTCTTCGAAGAGGCGCGCTCGGTGCGCGAACGGTGGGCCAGGTGATTGCGACTGTCCACAGCGCACGTGGCCTGCGCGGCGAGGTCCGCCTGCCCGGCGACAAGTCGATCTCGCATCGAGCGTTGATCCTCGGCGCGATAGCCAACGGCACCAGCCGGCTGGGCGGGCTGTCGGGCGGGGAGGATGTGCAGTCGACCGCGTCCTGCCTGCGCGCGCTGGGCGTGGAGATCGAGGACGGCGTGGTGGTCGGGCGCGGGGTGAGCGGCCTGCGGGCCGCGGAAGGGCCGCTCGACTGCGGCAACTCCGGCACCACGATGCGCCTCCTGGCCGGCCTGCTGGCCGCCCAAGAGTTTCCAAGCGAGCTCACCGGCGACGATTCGTTGCGCGCGCGGCCCATGGATCGTGTCGTCGAACCGCTCACGCGCATGGGGGCTCAGGCGAGCTGGCCGCCTCTGCGCGTCGGCGGCGGCGGGCCGTTGACGGGGATCGAATACCGCCTGCCCGTGGCCAGCGCGCAAGTGAAGTCGGCGTTGCTGCTGGCGGGACTCTTCGCCGAGGGCTACACCGAGATCGCGGAGCCTGTGACCACACGCGATCACACGGAGCGGATGCTCCGTGCGATGGGGGCGCCGCTGACGCCGACGAATCTCGGCGTGCGCCTCAGCCGCGCGGAAAAGCTTGCGCCCATAGAAATGGAGATCCCGGGCGACCTCAGCGCGGCCAGCTTCTGGCTGGTGGCCGGCGGCCTGGTGCCGAAGTCGCGCGTGCGGATGACCGGGGTCGGCCTGAACCCGACCCGCACCGCGTTCCTGGAGCTGCTGCGGCGCAGCGGCTTCGGCATCACGGCAGGGGCAACCACCGAGGCCGGCGGCGAGCCTGCCGGCTGGATCGAGATCGCAGGTGCGTCCCACCTCAAGCCGCTGAACATCGGCGACGACGGCGCGGCGGCCATGATCGACGAGCTGCCGGTGCTCGCGGTCGCGGCCACGCAACTGCCCGGGACGAGCCGCATCGTCGGCGCGCGCGAGCTGCGGGTGAAGGAGTCGAATCGCATTGAGGCCATGGCCGAGGAGCTCAGCAAGATGGGCGCCGACATCACGGCGCTCGAGGACGGCTGGGAGATCCGTGGTCCGCGCCGGCTGGAAGGCGCCCACGTCCAGTCCTACGGCGACCATCGCATCGCCATGGCGCTGGCGGTGGCCGGGACGCTGGCGAAAGGCGAGACTGTGATCGACGGCGCCGAGTGCGCTGACATCTCGTATCCAGGTTTCTTCGACCAGCTCGACAGCCTGCTCCAGGCATGCTGAAAGTCAGCACGGACCTCGACGTCGAGTTTGCGGCGCTCGAGCTGTACGAGCTCGAGGTCACCGAGCCGCGTGAGGACTTCGAGCTCGAGGTTGCGCGGGCGACGCAGGCCGTCCGGTCGGGCGCGATCGGCGATGTGGGACGCGCGCGGGCGCTGTACCGGCGGTTCGGCACCGACCCGACCCGCGTCCGCCCATCGTCGGAGGCTTTGCTCCGCCGGCTGAAGAAAGGCGAGCCGCTGCCGCGCGTCAACTCCCTGGTGGATGTCGCAAACGCGCTGAGCGTGCAGCTCCAGGTTCCCGTCGGTCTTTACGACCTGGAGAAGGCGCGTGGCGACGAGCTGACCATTCGCCTTGGCGCGGACGGCGAGGGCTACGCGGGCATCGGCAAGGAGCACGTGAACGTCGGCGGCAGGTTGTGCGTCGCCGACGCGACGGGACCGTGCGGCAACCCCAGCGCCGACTCGGCGCGGACCATGATCACTACCGCGACCGAGCGCGCGGCGTGGATCTACTTTCTGCCGGTGGACGACGACGCCATCGACCGCACGGCCGAGCTGGTCGCCGTGTTCGGCCGCGGCCTGGTGCGCATGGCGTGACAGGCGAGTCGGTGCTGTGCGTCAAACGCGAGGACATCTTTCCCGATGGCGCCTGGCACGGATTCGTTGCCACGGGGCTCGAGCGCCACGAGCAGGTGATCCGCGAGCAGCATTTCTTCAAGCCGCGTGCGGAGGTCGAGGATGACCCGACTTACCAGCAGATCATTCCGTACGTCGTGTTCCGCCACGGCGATCGGTACTTCCTGACGCATCGCCTGCGCGCCTCGGCCGAGAAGCGATTGCGCAAGCAGTACTCGCTCGGCATCGGAGGGCACATCAACCCCGGCGATCTCGAGGGCGGGGACCCGATCTTCGGCGGGCTCAAGCGCGAGTGGGAAGAGGAGGTCGTGTACGACGGCGCGTTCGAGGCGCGGTTGCTGGGCCTGCTGAACGACGACTCGTCGCCTGTTTCCCGCGTACACCTTGGCGTCGTGTTCCTCGTCGACGGCGACACCGAGAACATCGCGATCCGCGAAACGACCAAGCTGGCGGGCGAGATGCTGACGCTGAGCGAGATGCGGATCTACTACCTGGGCATGGAGTCGTGGTCGCAGATCGTTTACGACCGGTTGGTGCGAGAACAATGAAGTTCGTCGAGGCAGCCGGTGCTCGGGTGTCCGCAATCGGGCTCGGCACCTGGCAGTTCGGCTCCATGGAATGGGGGTACGGGAGCCAGTACGCGAGCGCGGGCGCGGCCGACATCGTGCATCGCGCCCTCGACCTCGGCATCAACCTCATCGACACCGCCGAGATCTACGGCCAGGGACGCTCCGAGCGGATCGTCGGTGAAGCGATCAAGGATCGTCGCGATCGTGTCTTTCTGGCGACCAAGCTCTTTCCCGTCGGCGTGCCGCCGCAGGTCGCCTCACGCGCCCGGGCCAGCGCGCGCCGGCTCGGCGTGGACCGCATGGACCTCTACCAGATGCACTGGCCGAGTCCGCTCTTCCCGCCACGGGCCGCGATGCCTCGGCTGAAACAGCTGGTCGATAGCGGACTGATCGGCCACGTCGGCGTCAGCAACTATTCGCTGCGCCAGTGGCTGGACGCCGAAGAAGCGCTCGGCGCACCGGTGCTGTCCAACCAGGTGCAGTTCAGCCTGGTCCATCGCGCGCCTGACAAAGACCTCGTGCCGTGGGCGCACAAGCAGGGCCGGATCGTGATCGCTTACAGCCCGCTCGGCCAGGGACTCCTGTCGGGCAAGTACCAGGACGCGGCGCCCAGCAACTTCCGCCGCTTCCGCACCAACTTCCGGCCCGCCGGGCGCGCACGCGCGGCACCGCTCGTTTCGGCTCTGCGCGAGATCGCCTCGCGCCATGGCGCGACGCCCGCGCAGGTCGCGCTCGCTTGGCTCATCCGCAAGCCCAATGTCGTCGCCATCCCAGGCGCCTCGACCGTCAAGCAGGTCGAGGAGAACGTCGCGGCCGCGGACCTTGACCTCACAGGCGATGAGGCCGCCCGGCTCGATACGCTGAGCTCGTGAAACTCGAAGCCGTCGAGCTGCGCCGCATCGGCATTCCGCTGGTGGCGCCGTTCGAGACATCGTTCGGCGTCCAGCTGGACCGGGACATCCTGCTGGTAAAGGCGATCACAACCGAGGGCGAGGGCTGGGGCGAATGCGTCGCCGGCGAGGAGCCGACGTACTCGCCGGAATACGTAGATGGCGCCCAGCACGTGCTGCAGCACCACCTGCTCCCGCGGCTGTTCGCCCGCGAAGAGCTGCGCGCGGAGGACGTGTTCGGCCTGCTCCGGCCGGTCCACGGCCACCAGATGGCCAAGGCCGCCATCGAGATGGCTCTCCTCGACGCCGAGCTGCGCGCGCGCGGCGAATCGTTCGGAAAATACCTCGGGGTTGCGCGCTCAGAGGTCGACTGCGGCGTTTCGGTCGGCATCCACCGCACCATCCCCGAGCTGCTGCGCACCGTCGGCGACTTCCTCGACCAGGGCTACCGCCGCATCAAGCTGAAGATCAAGCCGGGCTGGGATATCGAGCCGGTGCGCGCGGTGCGCGAGCGGTTCGGCGACGTGCCATTGCAGGTCGACGCCAACACCGCCTACACGCTGGGTGACGCGAAACATCTGGCCGAGCTCGACGATTACGACCTGCTTCTGATCGAGCAACCGATGCCGGAGGATCGTGTGCTCGACCACGCGAAGATGGCCGAGATCGTGGGCACGCCGGTCTGCCTGGATGAATCGATCCACTCGCTGCAGGCCGCCGCGGATGCGATCGAGCTGCGCGCCTGCCGGATCATCAACATCAAGCCGGGGCGCGTCGGCGGCTACCTCGAGGCGAGGCGCATCCACGACCTGTGCGCACAGCACTCGATCCCGGTGTGGATGGGCGGGATGCTGGAGACGGGCATAGGCCGCGCCGGCAACGTGGCGATGGCGGCGATGTCCAACTTCACGCTGCCGGGCGACACTTCCGCATCAGACCGCTACTACCACCAGGACATCACGGAGCCGTTCGTGCTGCATGACGGGCGCCTGCGAGTGCCCACCGGACCGGGGCTGGGAGTGTCGATCGACGACGAGCGATTGCGCGATGTGACGACGTCGGTCGAGGTCGTGGCCTCGGGCGCGACTACTACGCGGAGCCGCTGACCAGCAGCTCCCGCAAGGGAGTCGCCCCGGCCGCCTGACCCATGCGGGGCAGGCCGAAGGTGTCCTCGATTGTCGCCAGCAGCGAGTAGTGGTCGTGGTAAGCGCTCGACTTCTGCGCGGTGCCGCCCGGTGCGATCACCAGCGTGAGCACGTGGTTGTACGCGTCCTCGCCTTCGTCCCAGGTGATGAACAGCACGCCGTGGTCCTGCCACGCGGGCGAATTCAGGATCTCGGGCACGACCTGCGATAGGTAGCGATCGGCGACCGCCGTCGAGCAGTCGTGGCCGTCGTTGCAGAGCCCCGGCGTAATCCATACGAAGCGGGGGACGTTTCCGCCCGCCATGTCGCCAGAAAAGCGGGTGAACGGCACGACGTTGTCAGGGCACGCGCCGCCGTAGTAGCCGAACGGATTGTGCTTCAACGCGTACGGGTAGGGGCTGGCGAAGCATGTGCCGGACATGCCTTCCATGTACGCGCGCCATGGGATGCCTGCGCTGGTCAACTGCTGGCCCAGGCCGGTGAGCGGCAGGCGGTGGTAGCCATCGTCGGCGACGCCCCACGTGCTGCCCGAGGTGAGCGCGAGGTAGTTGGGGAGGCTCGGATGCGTGACCCCGTGGTAGTTCGTGGCGACGCTGTACTGCGCGGCGAGCTTCGCGGTATACGAGCCCGGCGCCAGCGCCTGCTCGTAGCTGCGGTTCTCCATCACGATGACGAAGACGTGGGATTCCGGGGCCGCGGTGGTGGGACTTGCGACGGGCGATGGAGACGTCTGCACGGCGGCGACGGGCGTCTGCTTCGGCTGCGCCTTGGCGACCGGCCCGCCACACGCGGCTAGCATCGCAAGGGTGAGGATCGCGGCCAGGCGGTGGACACTCGAGGTGCGACCCGAGCGCGGCGGACGCATCACCTCGCTCGGGCTCGATGGACGAGAGCTCCTGGACCAGGGCATCGGAGTCGACCATCCTACGGCGGATGATTTCGTCGCGGGCGGGGCGTGGGGCTGGGACGAGATGGTGCCCACGGTCGAGCGAACCGGCACGTTACCCGACCACGGCGAGGCGTGGCGCTTCCCCTGGCGGCTTGACGGATACGAGGAAACTGCCTGCTCTACGTCAGCGACCGGGCGAGCCCTGCCGTGGCGCCTGGAGCGCACGATCAAGCTGACCGACTCGGTGCGGGTCGACTATGTGCTTTCGAACACCGGCGATGTCGCCATTCCCGGCTACTGGTGCGCGCACCCGCTATTTCGCTACGCGCGCGGCATGACCATCGACGCCGGCGCTGGGCTGATGAGCTTCGCCGAGGGCAAGAGCGGCAAGTTCTTCCTCCCGCGGGGATCGCTCGATCACGCCCAGTTGCGGTGGCCGGGCGGGCCGGCGATCGAGGTGCGGTGGGATGCCGAGCGCACGCCCTACTGCGGCGTCTGGATCTGTAATGGTGACCTTGGCGGCTATCGTCAGGTGGCCATCGAACCGGCGACCGGCGGCGGGGATCGCCCGGACTCCGGCGAGCCGCCCCCGCAGATCGAGCCTGGGCGGCAGCTGGAATGGTGGATGGAGATTCGCGCTCTCTAAACTCTGAAGCCCATGGCGAAGCTGCTCGGCCTGCGATGTCGTGAATGCGGTGCGGAATATCCGCTGCAGGCCACGCACGTGTGCGAGATGTGCTTCGGACCGCTCGACGCGGTCTACGACTACGCGGCGCTGAAAAAGGTAGTCACGCGGCAGCGGATCGAATCAGGTCCGCCTTCAATCTGGCGGTACCGCGACCTGCTGCCGGTCGAGGACGCGACGCCGGTCGTCACGCTGGGCGAGGGCTACACGCCGCTCGTGAAGGCCGAGCGCCTCGGCCACGAGCTCGGCCTGCGCAACCTGTACCTGAAGAACGACAGCATGAACCCGACCAACTCGTTCAAGGACCGGGTGGTGTCGGTGGCCATCAGCTGGGCACGATCGCAGGGCTTCGAGACGATGGCCTGCGCATCCACCGGCAACCTTGCGAACGCGGTGGCCGCCTACTCGGCGCGAGCCGGGCTCGATTGCTTCGTGTTCATCCCGGTCGACCTCGAGCCGCAGAAGGTCGTGAGCATCGGCGTCTTCGACCCCAATCTGGTCGCGGTGCGCGGCACGTACGACGACGTGAATCGCCTGTGCAGCCAGCTCGTCGAGTCGACCCCGTGGGCTTTCTGCAACATCAACATCCGGCCGTTCTACGCCGAGGGCTCGAAGACACTGACCTTCGAGACCGCCGAGCAGCTCGGCTGGAAGCTGCCTGACGAGATCATCATCCCCATCGCGAGCGGCTGCCAGTTCGTCCGCCACCGCCAGGCGGCGCGGGAGCTCATCGACTTCGGGCTCGTGAAGAACGATCGCGTGCCGGCGTTCACCGGCGCTCAGGCGCTGGGCTGCGCCCCCGTTTACAACGCCTTCAAGTCCGACCAGCCGGAGAAGGTGTTGCCGGTCAAGCCGAACACCATCGCGCGCTCCATCGCCATCGGCAACCCGTCGGACGGCATTTACGTCAACCGCATCGCGCTCGAGACGGGCGGGGTCGTCGAGGCGGTGACCGAAGAGGAGATTGTCGACGCGATGCGTCTGCTGGCTCGAACCGAGGGCATCTTCACCGAGACGGCGGGCGGCGTGACCATCGGAGTGCTCACGAAGCTGGCCCGCGCGGGCCGCTGGCGGGGCGACGAAACGGTGGTGGCGTACGTCACCGGCCACGGCCTCAAGACCGCCGACGTGCTGGCCGCCGCGAACGGCCACGGACGCCGGGTGGAAATAGATCCGTCTCTGAAGTCGTTTCGCGAGAAGGTGACTATTTAGCCAATGCCAACATTTCGAATTCCCGGGCCGCTCCGCCGTCTGTCGAACGGCGAGATCACAGTCGAGGTCGGCGGGTCCGATCTGGGCTCCGCGATAACCGCCCTCGACGAGAGGTATCCCGGATTCCGGGACCGCCTGCTCGACGAGCGGGGCGACCTGCGCCAGTTCGTGAACGTGTATCTGAACGATGAGGACGTGCGGCTCGGATCGGGTTTGCAGGAAAAAGTCTCGGAGGCCGACGAGATCTCGATAGTGCCGGCCGTGGCCGGGGGCTAACCTCCCCGCTCGCGGGGAGGCCAGGTGGGGGCGCCAAACTTGCCATAAACTGCGGCCACCTATGGCAAGGCGGCGGTTGAAGCTGATCTTCGGTCCCTCCCTCGTGAAGGAGCCCGTGATCTACCAGCTGGGCAAGCAGTTCGCGATAGTCACCAACATCCGCCGCGCCGACGTGACCCGCGACCAGGGCTGGGTGCTGCTGGAGATCACGGGCGAGCCTGACGAGCTCGAGCGCGGCGTCGGCTATCTCGAGTCGCGCGGCGTCACTGTCGAGCCGGCCGAAGGAGACGTCGTGGAGTGAGTCGGGAGGAAGTCGATGTCGCCATCATCGGCGCCGGGCAGGCAGGTCTTTCTACAAGCTGGTATCTCACGCAGGCCGGTGTCGAGCATGTAGTCCTGGAAAGCGGTCGGGTCGCCGAGACGTGGCGGAGCCGCCGTTGGGATTCGTTCTGCCTGGTCACCCCGAACTGGTCGGTCATGCTCCCAGGCGCAACGTACGACGGCCCCGATCCCGAGGGCTTCATGCCTCGCGACGCCATCGTCGAGCACATCGAGGGCTGGGCCGCCGGATTCGCTGCTCCCGTGCAAACACACCGCACGATCGCTTCGCTCGAGCCGGACGGTGGCCGGTTCCGGCTGGCGACACCCACCGGCACCTTGCGAGCACGATCCGTGGTGGTCGCGTCCGGCGGCTATCAGCGCCCGCACCTGCCCCCAGCCGCGAAAGATCTGCCGCCGTCGGTGACTCAGGTGCTCGCGGAGCACTACGGCAATCCGGATCGACTGCCCCCCGGCGCGGTTCTGGTCGTCGGCAGCGGCCAGACCGGATGCCAGCTGGCGGAAGAGCTGCACCACGCCGGACGGCGCGTGGTCCTGGCGTGCGGGCGCGCGCCATGGGCGCCGCGCCGCATGGGCGGTCACGACCTGGTCTGGTGGCTGATCGAGTCCGGCTTTGCGAACCGCACTCAGGCGGACCTCCCCTCGCCGGCGGCCCGCCTCCTGAGCAACCCACAGGCCTCAGGTCATGACGGCGGCCGCGACCTGCACTACCGGACGCTGCACGAGCTGGGCGTGGAGCTGGTGGGCAGGTTCTCAGGCGTCGCTGATGGCAAGCTGCATTTCACGGCCCTCAACGAGGTGGTGGCGGCGGGCGACCAGCTGGCGGGCACATTGAAGAAGTGGTTCGACGCGCTGTGCGACAGGCAGGGCTTGCCGCATCCCTGGGAATTGCCGCCGCCGTTTCAAGTCGACGCGCGGACCGAGCTCGACCTTGAACGGGAGGGGATCACTTCGGTGGTCTGGACGACCGGCTACCGGCCCGACTACGACTGGGTTCATTTCCCCGTCTTCGACGACATGGGCTACCCGCTGCAAGTTGAGGGACGAAGCACGGTGAAGGGTCTTTACTTCGCCGGGATCCACTTCCAGCGCAAGGCGCGCTCCGCGACCCTCTACGGTGTTAAGGAGGACGCAGAGGTATTGGCCGGGCACATCGTGGAGGACCGCAAGTGAGGATCGCCGTCGCCATGTCGGGTGGCGTGGATTCCTCGGTCGCCGCCGCGCTGCTGCAGGCGCAGGGTCATGACGTCGTCGGCATCACTCTGCAGCAGTGGCCGCGCGAGGACCTGGAGGAGAGCGCCCGGCACGGCGGCTGCTGCTCGCTGTCGGCTGTGGAGGACGCAAGACGCGTGGCCTCGCTCCTCGGCATTCCTTATTACTGCTGGAACCTCGAGCGCGAGTTTGGCGAGCGGGTCATCGAGCCATTCCATCGCGACTACCTGGAGGGCCGCACGCCCAACCCATGCGTGCGTTGCAACGCCTTCGTGCGCTTCGACCTGATGCTGCGACGCGTGCTCGAGCTCGGCTTCGACAAGCTCGCGACCGGTCACTACGCGCGCATCGTGGCGGGCGCGGACGGCCCTGAGCTGCACGAAGCCGTTGATCCAGCCAAAGACCAGTCGTACATGCTCTATCACCTCGACCGCGAGCGGCTGTCACGCATCGTCTTTCCACTCGGCGCGATGTCCAAGAGCGAGGTGCGCGAGCACGCGCGCGAGTTCGGCCTCCCGGTGGCAAACAAGGCGGAGAGCCAGGAGATCTGCTTCATACCGCTTGGCGAGACGACGAAATACCTCGAGCAGCGATTGCCGATGCAAGCCGGGGCCGTGGTCGACGGATCTGGCCGCGAGCTCGGCGTACATCGAGGCATTCCCGCCTACACGGTCGGGCAGCGGTCGGGATTCGGCAACCTCAGCGAGCCGGGCCCGTGGTACGTGACTCGCATCGACGCGCCCCGTAACCGACTGGTTGTGGGGCGGCGTGAGGAGCTCGCGACCTACGAGGTCGCGTTGCGCGACGTCTCATTCATCGATCCCGATCCCGACATGCCGTTCCGGTGCACGGCGCGGCTGCGCTATCACTCGCGCGCCATCCCGGCCACGTACACGCACGGCCGGTTGAAGCTCGACGAGCCCTTTTACGGCGCCGCGCCCGGCCAGGCCGCGGTGCTTTACGCAGGCACTCGAGTGCTCGGGGGCGGAACGATCAGTTCGGGGCGGTGACCAGGCCTTCCTGGTAGAAGCGGATCGGGTGCCGCAGCCCGTGGATGTGCTCGTACTCGGCCCACGCTT